>JASJCU010000090.1 GCA_030065815.1 Gammaproteobacteria bacterium
CTGGCCCTCGCGACCCGGGGTCGCTGCCGCGGCGCAGGCTGTTGCGCCGCGTGATCGATCGGTAGCGCCGCAGGTGGCGCGCGCTCGACCGCGTGTTCGTGCGGATGCGGTCGTTCGGCCGCGCGGCGCGGCGTCGGCGTCACGACAGGCGACGGCGACCTGACCGGATTCGCGGTCGCGACGGCCCGCGGATCTGGCGACTCGGTCGCGACCGGCAACCGCGAATCGACAGCCGGTTCCGCGACCGGCTCGACCACGGTCGCGCGTGTCACGCGTCGAACGGGCTGCGGCGGCGCCGCGTGCGCAATCGTCGCCGCCGGATCGTGCTGCCCAGCGGCACGCCGAACGACCGGCGCGAACATCTCGAGGTCGATCGGTACGACGCGTTGCGGGGTCGACTCGACCGGCGTCGTACCGGGCAGCACCAGCAGCGCGGCGGCCGCGACGTGCACGATCGCCGACAGCGCGAAGCCAATCCGCCGCGCGCCGCGCGTCACGGCATCGTACCCTCGGTGACGATCGAGACGTTGCGCAGTCCGGCGGCCTTCAGCGCATCGACGACGGCGACGAAGTGGCGGAACGCGACCGCGGCGTCGACGCGCAGCAGCAGCCGGGTCTGCGGCTCCAACGTCGCCAGCCGATGCACGAACGCCGCGCGCTGCTGTCGCCGGCCGTCGATATGCAGGGCGCCGTCGGCGGTGATGGCGATCTCGACCGCGACTGCCGCCTGCGGCGGGTCGGCACTCGGCGCCGTCGGCAGGTCGACCGGGATCCGTCCCTCGGCGACGAATGTCGCCGTGGTCAGCACGATCGCGAGCAGCACCAGCATCACGTCGATGAAAGGGATCACGTTCATCGTCGACATCGGCTTCATGGCGCCCGCCCGGCCCCGCTGGCCCAGCGCGCAAGCAGCACGTCGACGCGCCGCAACAGGCCGTTGTAGATCAGCGTCGCCGGTATCGCGACCAGCAGGCCGGCCGCGGTCGCTTTCAGCGCCAGCGCGAGGCCGAGCATCACGGTAGCCGCCGCAAGACCGGCGCCCTGCGACAGGTCGTGGAAGGTCACGAGAATACCCAGTACCGTGCCGAGCAGTCCGACGTACGGTGCGTTGGCGGCCACCGATGCAATCACGGTCAGGTGACGGGTCAGCGCAACCTCGACGCTCGGCCGGTCCACGTAGTCGGTCACGCTGACGCGCGCGAAGAAGATCGCGCGCTCGATCGCGTAGCCGAGCATCACGAAGCTCATCAGGCCGAGGATGCCGAACACCGCGGCGTCGAGATGACCCTTGAGCAGGGCCATCAGCGCGCCTTCGTCGAGCAACAGGCGTTCCATGGCGCTAGAACGACGCGCTGACTTTGAGCCAGCCGCTGCGCCCCGGTTCGTTGACCTGGACCTGGGTCGGGTCGAACGCGTTGGCACGGTTGAGGTGCTGCGCGTAGCTCTTGTCGAACAGGTTGTCGACACCGATGTCCACGGTCACGCTGTCACTGACCTCGAAGCTGGCATACAGGTCCAACACGGCCCAGCCCGAGGTCTTGCCGACGTCCAGCCCCTGGCCGGCGATTCCGGTCGACGACCCGGTATCGACACGGGTCTGCTGCGCGGCGGCACGCACGCGTGCACCGGCGATCCAGCGCTCGCGCGTGTATTCTAGCGATGCGATGCCCTCGAGCGGCGGTGTCTGTGCAATCGGCCGGTCGTCGCTGTCGTTGTCGGCGCGCACGTAGGCGGCACCGATCTCGCCACGCCAGTTCGGCGCAAACCGATAGCCGACCCTGGCCTCGCCGCCGACCAGCGTCGCGTCGATGTTGCGGTAGATGGTCGCATTGTCGCCGGCCGCCGTGAAACGGTCGCGTAGCACGTAGTCGCTGACGTCGTTGTAGAACGCCGAGGCCTCGACGTCCCAGCGTCCGCTGTGCAACCGCAAGCCGACCTCGGCCTGGTGGTGCTTTTCGGACTCGAGATCCGGGTTGCCGACCCAGCGCATGCTCGGTGTCATGCCGTTGGATGCGAGAAAGCGTTCGGTGGCATCCGGCGTGCGCACGCTCCGCGACAGCCCGGCGTAGACGGTACCGGCGCCGCCGGCGAGGTCGTGTTCGAAACGCAGCAGCGCGCCGACATTGTGATCCGTGACCTTGTCGGCCTGCGCGCCGTCATAGTAGATCGCGTACAGCGCGTTCGGGCTCAGAGCCCCGCCAGGCGGATCGACATCGGCGTCCGCCGCGTCCGACGTGACATAGTCGTAGCGCACGCCGCCGATCACGCGGTTGTCGCGATCGAGGGCGTGTGTCAGCTCGGCGAACACGCCGCTCTGATCGATCTCGACCCCCGGCCACAGCACCGAGTTCAACAGCCCGGCCGAGTCGTTGAAGCGCGCCGCGTCACGTGCGTTGCGCTGGGTGTCGACCCCCAACTTCCAACGCCCGTAGCCACTGTCGATCTCGGCGACGATGCGCCCCCCGATCGTGTCCGACGTCGACGGCGCACGCATGCGTGCGGGCGCGGTCAGCGTGCGCAGCGTGTAGTTGTCCATGACGTGATCGATCTCGGAACGGTAGGCCTCGACCTTCAGGTTCGCGATCGCGCCGCCGAGGTCCGCGCTGTCGAATTTCAACCGCAGCGTGTCGTTGTCGGCCAGCGGCGAGTCCATACCGGCACCGGGGAACAGCAGGTCGCGCGTCTCCTGCCTCTCGACGCTGATCTCCGCGCGCGTCGCCGCAGTGGGTGTGTAACCGAGGATCAGCGCACCGCTGCGCTCGGTGTACGCAGCGCGCACGTCGTCACCGTTGCCGTCGTCGTAGTTGTGGGCGTCGGTGTATGAACCGATGAAGCGCCCGAAACCGGCCTCGCCACCGCCGGCGATGTCGACGCCGAACTCCGCGACATTGCCGTTGCCGCGGTAGCCGGCGTCGACGTCACCGCGCAGCACCTCGTCGGCGTCGAAGCGCTCGGTCACGCGTTCGAACAGGATGGTGCCGCCGGACCCGCCACCGCCGTACTCGAGGGTCTGCGCACCGCGGATCACAATGACTTCCTCGTAGTTGCCGGTCGCCGCGTAAGAGGTCGGCGGATCCATGCGGTTCGGGCAGCCGCCGTGCACATAGGCGCCGTCGAGCAACACGTTGATGCGGGTCTGGCTCTGCCCGCGAATCGATACGTCGGTGCCATGCCCGCCCATGCGCGAACCCGATACACCGAGCAGGTCGCGTAAGGCATCCGCGGATTCGCGGCCCGGGCTCAATGCCTCGGTGTCGACGGGCGAGTAGGCCGGTGTCGGCTTGTCGCTACGCACCTCGATGGTGTCGAGCAGGTCGCTGTCGGCTGAACCCTGGTCGGCGGCACCGGCAGTAGCGTACGCAAGCGCGCACAGCACTGCAGCCGCAGTGCGCGTGTAGTGGAAGTTCATGACTTTCCCCTTGGTCTGATTTTTCTGAAACGTCGAAGTGGAGGTGTTTCAGACGACCGGTGGGGCGCGCGTGGCGTAGGCGGAAAAATGAAGGGCGTGGTGCGCGTGGCGCGCTGTCTGGTCGAGCAGTTCGACCGCATACAGGACGGCCGATGGTACCGCGGGGGGCTCGGAAGCCTGCACGGTACCGGCCATCTGGTACAGCTTGATCGCCGGGCAGTGCTCGACTTCCTGGCTATCGACGATTGGCGGCAGGTCGATGGTCACGACCTTCTCGCCCTGCAGGGTACAGACGACGACCTGCTGGCCCCTGACGTCGTGGGTCAGGACCGGCGTGACGAGGTAGGCCAGGACCGGCTGCAGCAGAAAACCGACGATCAGCAGCCAGACGACGGGCAGCTGATCGCGTCGCCGGACGCGGCACAGCGACATCGTGGTGTTGTCGATTCGGGTGGGCACGCTAGGCAATCACCCGGCGGGGGCCTGTCGCACGCCCTGCACGCATCGCCCGCCGGCGACGACCTGCACAAGGCGAAGCATCGACGCGGAGGCCTCAGGAGCCCTTGTGCATGTCGGCATAGATGCTCAGCACCCTGTGGTACTGTTCCGGCGTGAGCACGCGGCGCAGGTTGTCGCGGCAGTCGGTCTTGGTCGACACGATCTGGTCACGGACGTTGAGGATGCGGGCGTTCATGACCATCAGCTCGGCCTTGGGTCGGCCGGCCATCGCGGCTTCGTTCAGTGCCTTCTCCATCTCGGCGACCTGCGCGGCGCGCGCGTGCATGGGCTCATGGTGACGTGCACGCCAATCGGCCAGGGCCTTGTCCTGCTCCTCGCTGAGGTTCAGCCTGTCGGCATGCTTCTTGACGACCTTCATCAGGTTCGGCATCGGGCTGGCATGCCGCATCATCATGCCGTGCCCCTGCGAGCCGTCGTGTTGCCCCTTGCCGTGATGGCCCTTGCCATGACCCTGGGCAGCGACGCCCGCGGAGAACAACAGGAGGAAGAGAACGAAGACGATCCTTTGCATGTTTCGCAACCCCGGCGGATATTTCGAGAGGGCGCGATTGTGTTGCATCGCCGGCAAAAAATAATTAACCCATGTCAATTCGGCTCGCGTACGCGACTGCCGGAGCCGTGTAGCGGGCACAAAAAACCCCGCCACGACGGGCGGGGTCTTGTCACTGACGCGCAGCTGCGATCAGTTGAACGTGAAGTTGTCGCGGATGATGTGCGGAGCGCGGCGCACGTTCTTCTCGAACTCGTCGCCGACGTCGATCGGGTTGGGTATGTCGATGGTCGGCGCCTTCCAGCCGGGCGGTACACGCCCCATGCGCGCCGGTGCGTTCATCATGTCATCCCAGGCCTGCGACATTCCGTCCTTCGGGTCGACCGGGTTCATCCACGTCTGCGGACCGGCGCCCCAGACCCGCGGATGCATCGGGTTGAAGCTGTCGCGACGCGACATGTCGAAGCTCTGCATGAACGGCACGCCGCTGAACGGGCCGCTACCGCCGCGCCGGTACGGGCCACCGAACGGGCCGCCACCGTAGGGGCGAGGACCATAGCCGTAGCCCACAGGCGGACCATAGGGGGCGGCGCCAGGTGCCGGCATCGGCGGGTAAGGTTCTGCCGAGAGCGCGACCTGGCTGCCGACGAGCAGCAGCGATGCGGCGATCAATCGAAAAGTGGACATCGGTTTCTCCTTTGGATTGTGGAACCCGCCTCGCGCAGCGCGCCGCGCCCCAGAGGCAGTATAGTCGTTGTGCTCATGGGACTTCGCGGCTTCCAGCGTGCTGTGTGAACCCCTCCGGCTTCACCCCTGAGCGTCCAGATACGTTTATTAGTTTATGCTAATTTACTTGTCATAGCAAGCCGGTGGACACAACGCCGCAAAAACCGCGTTCTGGACCCACAGCGCCGCCGGCGACCGCGCCGCTACCCGCCGAGGCCGCGCGCCAGGTCGTCGCGGATATCGTCGAACGCCTCGAGTCCCGCAGCGACCCGCAACAGACCTTCGCCGATCCCGGCCGCCGCGCGCTGCTCCGGCGACAGCCGGCCGTGGGTCGTCGTCGCGGGATGCGTGATCGTGCTCTAGGCATCGCCGAGATTGGCGGTGATCGACAGCATCCGGGTTGCGTCGATGACGCGCCATGCCGCGTCGCGTCCGCCGTCGACGTCGAACGCGACGATGCCGCCGGGCAGCGTCTGCTGGCGCGCCGCCAGATCGTGCTGCGGGTGGCTCGGCAGCCCCGGGAAATAGACGCGGGCGACGCCCGGCTTCTGCTGCAGCCAGTCGGCGAGCCGTGCTGCGTTTGCGGAGTGCGCCTGCATGCGCAACGACAATGTCTCCAGGCCCTTCAGGAACACCCAGGCGGCGAACGGGCTCATCGTCGGCCCGGCGGTCCGCAACACGCCGAACACATCCTCGCCGACCCGCTTGCGGTCGCCGACGACGGCACCGCCGACCGCCCTGCCCTGGCCGTCGAGGTACTTGGTCGCCGAATGAATGACGATGTCGGCACCGAGCGCCAGCGGTTGCTGCAGCGCCGGCGTACAGAAACAGTTGTCGACGACGAGCAGACAGCCGTGGCGATGCGCCAGCTCGGCGAGCGCCGC
This sequence comes from Gammaproteobacteria bacterium, assembly GCA_030065815.1. Lineage (GTDB taxonomy): Bacteria > Pseudomonadota > Gammaproteobacteria > Chromatiales > Chromatiaceae > Thiosocius. Next base: position 6,029 of record JASJCU010000090.1, read on the forward strand.
GATGTCGCACAGCTCGGTCAGCGGGTTGGACGGCGTCTCGACGAACAGCAGCCGCGTCCGCGGCGTGATCAGGCGTTGCCAGTCGTCGAGGTCGCTGAGCGCCGCGTAATCGGTGGACAACCCGAACCGCGACAGGTACTTGTCGAACAGCATCGTCGTGCTGCCGAAGATGCTACGCGAGCTGACGATGTGGTCGCCCTGTTCGAGCAGGCCCATGCAGGTGGCCAGGATCGCCGCCATGCCGGATGCGGTCGCGACGCACGCCTCGCCACCCTCCATCGCCGCCAGCCGCTCCTCGAACGTACGCACGGTCGGATTGGTGAAGCGCGAGTAGATGTTGCCGGCACTGTCACCGGCGAAACGCGCCGCGGCCTCGGCGGCACTGGCGAACACGAAGCTCGACGTCGCGAAGATCGGCTCGCTGTGCTCACCCTCGGCCGTCCGTCGATGGCCGACGCGTATGCCGCGCGTCTCGATCGCCCAGTCGTCGTCCCAATCGCTCAATTCGCCCCTCCCGTCACCGGCCGCCACGAACGCCCGCCCACAAAAAAACCCGCCTGGCTGCAGCAGCCAAAGCAGGTCTCGCCTCGCTTTAGCGGTACTTGTATAGCGCCCGCAATCTGAGCCAAATCGGCGCTTAGTGGGAGCCTAGACGGCACGCGGCCGGGCGTCAACCGGGCGCTATGAAACGCTCATCGGTCGTTGTACAGGCCGATCACGGTCGGCGTGGTCGATTCTTCGCGCTGCGTCTTGGCCTCGTCGTTGCGGTCGGCCTCGAGGCGTCGCAGGTAGTCGGGCGTGATGTCGCCGGTCACGTACTCGCCACTGAACACCGAGGTATCGAAGCGCTGTACCTGGGTCTTGCCCTTCTTGCCGACCGCGTCGATCAGGTCGTCGAGATCCTGGTAGATCAGACCATCGGCGCCGATCCATTCGCAGACCTCGTCCTCGCTGCGCCCGTGCGCGATCAGTTCGGACGCCGCCGGCATGTCGATGCCGTAGACGTTCGGATAGCGCACCGGCGGCGCCGCCGACGCGAAGTAGACCTTTCTCGCCCCGGCGTCGCGCGCCATCTGCACGATCTGCCGCGACGTCGTACCACGCACGATCGAATCGTCGACCAGCAGCACGCTCTTGCCCTTGAACTCGACGTCGATCGGATTGAGCTTCTGCCGTACCGACTTCTTGCGCGCCGTCTGGCCCGGCATGATGAAGGTGCGGCCGATGTAGCGATTCTTGATGAAGCCCTCGGTGAAACGCACATTCAGCTCGTGGGCGAGGCTCATTGCCGACGTGCGGCTGGTGTCGGGGATCGGGATCACGACGTCGATCTTGTCGCGACCGAGCACGCGCTCGGTCTTCTTCGCCAACCGCTTGCCCATGCGCAGCCGCGCCTTGTGCACAAAGATGTCGTCGATGATCGAGTCCGGTCGGGCGAAGTAGACGAACTCGAAGATGCATGGGCACCGCTGCCATTCATCGGCGCATTGCCGCGTGTGCAGCTTGCCGTCGCGGGTGAAGATCACGGCCTCGCCGGGTTCGACGTCGCGCACGCGCTCGAAGTCCAGCGTGTCCAGCGCGACGCTCTCGGATGCGACCATCATCTCCGGTCCGTTATCGCCGTCGCGCACGCCGAACACCAGGGGACGGATACCATTCGGGTCGCGGAACGCAATGACACCGTAGCCGGGGATCATCGCGACCGCGGCGTAGCCGCCCCGGCAGCGCATGTGGACGCCGGAAACCGCGCGGAAGATGTCGTTCTCGTCGAACGACAGGTGTGAAGTCTCGGCGTGCAGCTCGTGGGCGAACACGTTGAGCAGGATCTCGGAATCCGAATCGGTGTTGATGTGGCGGCGGTCTTCGCGGAACAGGTCCTTCTTGAGATCTTCGGCGTTGGTCAGGTTGCCGTTGTGCGCCAGGCTGATGCCATACGGCGAGTTGACGTAGAACGGCTGCGCCTCGGCCGACGACGAGCATCCGGCGGTCGGGTAGCGCACGTGCGCGATGCCCATGCTGCCGGGCAGGCTGATCATGTGCTGGTTATCGAACACGTCGCGCGCCAGGCCATTGGCCTTGCGCAGGTGCAGGCGGCCCTGGTCGCAGGTCATGATGCCCGCGGCGTCCTGGCCGCGGTGCTGCAGCACGAGCAACGCATCGTACAGCGCCTGGTTGACCGGAGACGTCCCGACGATTCCAACCACACCGCACATGTTCTACCTCAGTCCGACCGCGCTACGCGGTCGTGTAGCGGAAGCTGTCTGCCAGTTCCGGCGGCAACAGCTCGCGCAGCCAGAACGCCAATTCCTCGAAATAGCCGACCAATGCCGACTCGATCCACCAGCCCTCCCGTGGCAGCGGCGTCAGTCCGGCGAGCAGCACCAGCACGGCAACCAACAGGACGCCGCGCGCAGCGCCGAATACCATGCCCACCAGACGGTCCGTTCCCGACATCCCGGTCCGCTCGACGAGCTGGATCACCAGGTAGTTGACCAGTCCGCCGACCATCAGCGTCACAATCATCAGCAGCGCGAACGCGATGCCAAGGCGCGCGGTCGGCGAACCGATCCATTCGCGCAGCGGCACCTCGAGATCGCGGAAGAAACTCCAGCTGATCCAGAACGCCAACACCCATATCGCCAGCGAGAAGGCTTCCTTGACGAATCCGCGCGCGAGGCTGATCAGCGCCGACAGCAGCACGATGGCGATGATGACGACGTCCAGCCAGGCCACGGTTCAGACGCCCCCCACAGGCCCGCTGCATGTTATCAGACACGCGTCCCCACCCCTGCCCACGTCGCGCCGGCGCATCAGGGGTACTGTCTGACCTGGGCCTTGGTGCCGGCGATCTCGCTGACCTTGTCCAGCATACCCTCCGCCTCGGTACGTTCGACGACGGGCCCGACGCGTACGCGGTAGTAGCGCTTGCCCTGGATATCGACCAGTTCGGGATCGGGCGTCGGCAGCTGCGCGGCGCGCAGCCGCGCGACCAGCTTGTCGGCATTCTCGCGGCTGGACAGGCTGGCCGCCTGCACGACCCAGGCGGTCAGCCCGGTACGCGGTGTCTCCGCCGCCGGCGCGGCGGCAGCGGTGGCGTCCGGCGCCGCCGGCGGCGTCGCGGGCGCCAGCGGCGTCACGGCCGGCACCTCCTCGCGCAGCATCGACGACGCAAAATCCGCGTCGGGCGGTTTGCTCGGCAACGGCGGCAGGGGCGGCGGGCGTGCCGGCGGCTCCTCGAACAGCATCGGGACGAAGATCACGGCCAGCGACGCAAGCACGGCGGCGCCGATCAGTCGTTTTTTCAGCCCGTCGTCCATTCTGCTCCCGCGAGCGGCAAAGGTTAGGGCCTGTTCACACTACGTGGGACGTAGCGACGGCGGCCGATTTTCTGGCCAACAAGACGCTGTGAGCGCGATGTACCCACCGTACATGGGCGAGCAGCAACGCCGCTGGGCAGCCCATCATTCGCACAAAGGGCGGCCCCGTCCCTTCGGCGTGCGCCGCAAAATGTGCCATGCGGCGTCGCTCGTCGTTCATTCAGGCCCACCCAACGTCTCTCCTCGCGCCTTACGTGGCGCGTTCAGAGGCAGCAACGCTACGCCTCATGTGGTGTGAACAGGCCCTGGATTATACCCGCGCGCCCCGGTCGGCGCTGCCGTCGAACCAGTCCATCGCGGCGCCGACGGTGACGAACGAACCGAACACGACGACGACATCGTCGGCCGCGCAGTCGGCGGCCAGCATCGCCAGCGTGGCGGCCGGCGTGTCGCCGGTTGCGACGCTGGCGCCATCGAGCGCCGCACTCGCCCGCTCCGCCAGCTCGGCCGCGCCGAGGCCGCGTGCCTGGTCGGACAGATCGACGGCGTACCAGGCATCGAACCGCCGGCGCAATGCGCCGACCACGCCGGCCACGTCCTTGTCGCGCAGCATGCCGAACACGGCGATGCGGCGCCCGCCGACGAACATGTCGCCGAGGGTGGCGGCGAGCGACTGTGCGGCCTGCGGGTTGTGCGCGACATCGAGAATCCAGGTCGGCTGACCCGGCCGTACGTCGAAGCGGCCGGCGGCCCGCGCCGCCAGCAGACCGGCGCGGACCGCGGCCTGGTCGAGCGGCAGCCGGTCCTGCAGCTGCGACAGCGCCACCAGCACACCGGCCGCGTTGTCGACCTGGTAGCGGCCGCGCATGCCCGGCGACGGCAGGGCGCGGCGGACGCCGGTATCGCTGTCGAGGTCCCAGTGCTCGGCATGGCGCTGCACCCGGTAATCGTCGCCGGCCACCAGCAGCCCGGCACCGATCGCATCGGCATGCCGCCGCACGCTGGCCGGCAGCGCCGGGCCTGAGAACACGGCCGGGCGTCCGGCACGCATGATCCCGGCCTTCTCGTAGCCGATCGCGTCGACATCGTCGCCGAGCCATTCCTGGTGGTCGAGACCGATGCTGCAGATCAGCGCGACGTCGGCATCGACCAGATTGACGGCGTCGAGCCGCCCGCCCAGCCCGACCTCGAGGACAACGACGTCGATCGCGGCGTCGGCGAACACCAGCAGCGCGGCCAGGGTGCCGAATTCGAAGTAGGTCAGCCGGGTGGTGCCACGGACCGCTTCGATGCGCTCGAACGCGGCGCAGATCGTCGCGTCGTCGGCGTCGCGACCGGCGACCCGGATGCGTTCGTTGTAGCGCTGCAGGTGCGGCGAGCTGTAACAGGCGCAACGGTAACCGGCAGCGTCGAGCATGGCCTCGGCGAAGGCAACGCTGGAGCCCTTGCCGTTGGTCCCGGCCACCGTGATGACCGGCGCGCCGAGCGGCGGTGCGCCGAGGCGCTGCCAGACCGCGCGTACACGGTCGAGCCCGAGGTCGATGTCGGCGGGATGCAGGCCCGCCTGCCAGTCAAGCCAGGCGGCCAGCGAGTCGAACCGCACCCGCGCTCTCAGTTGCGCTGTTCGCCGCTCAGCATGCTGAGCAGACCGGAGATCCGCTCGCGCATCTCGCGGCGATCGATGATCGTGTCGATGGCGCCGTGCTCGAGCAGGAACTCGCTGCGCTGGAACCCGTCGGGCAGCTTTTCGCGTACGGTCTGTTCGATCACGCGCGGACCGGCGAATCCGATCAGCGCGCCCGGCTCGCCGACATTGACGTCACCGAGCATCGCGAAGCTCGCCGACACGCCGCCCATGGTCGGATCGGTCATGACCGAGATGAACGGCAGGCCGCGCCGCGACAGCCGCTGCAGCGCCGCCGAGGTCTTTGCCATCTGCATCAGCGAGAACAGCGACTCCTGCATGCGCGCACCGCCGCTGGCCGAGAAACTGACCAGCGGACAGCGTCGTTCGATCGCGGTGTTGACACCCTGCACGAAGCGTTCGCCGACGACCGAGCCCATCGAGCCGCCCATGAATCCGAACTCGAAGGCCGCGGCGACGATGTCGCGCCCTTCGAGCTGGCCGCGCATGACGATCAGCGCGTCTTTCTCGCCGGTGGCCTTCTGCGCGGCGGTCAGGCGTTCCTTGTACTTCTTGCTGTCCTTGAACTTCAGCGGATCGCTCGATTCGAGTTCGGCGCCGATCTCGTCGCGCGGCTCAGGGTCGAGGAACAGGTCGAGACGGCGGCGCGCTCCGATGCGGTTGTGATGGCCACACTTCGGGCAGACGTCGAGATTGCGCTCCATCTCGGCGCGATACAGCACGGCGCTGCAGCTCGGACACTTGGCCCACAGGCCCTCGGGCACGACCTTCTTGGTCCCGCCCTCGGTGCGAATCCGACTGGGCATCAGTTTCTCGAACCAGCTCATGTGCCTCCCCGCGGGCGTGGCAACGCCAACCCTGTGCCATGCAGGCGCAATCTTAGCAGAACGCCGGGATCAGCCCGTGGCCGTCGACGGCTCGGCATCCATCGCCGCGCGCATCGCCGACAACGTGCCGGCGATCGCCCGAATGGCCTTGTCCGGCGCATCCAGATTGTCTTCGATCTGCGCCACCAGCGCGCTGCCGACGACCACGGCATCGGCGAACGTCGACATCGCCGCCGCCGTTGCGGCGTCCTTGATGCCGAAACCGACGCCGACCGGCAGATCGGTGCAACCGCGGATCTCGGTCAGTTTGTCGCGCACACTGTCGAGCGACAGGTTGGCCGCGCCGGTGACGCCCTTCAGCGAGACGTAGTAGACGAATCCACTCGCCGCCGCGGTAATGCGTTCAATGCGCGCACGGTGACTGGTCGGGGCGATCAGGAAAATCGGGTCGATCCCCTTGGCCCGCATCGCCGGGATGAAGCGCTCACCCTCTTCGGGTGGGATGTCCACGGTCAGGATGCCGTCGACGCCGGCAGCGGCGGCGGCCTCGGCGAACGCCTCATAGCCCATGACCTCCAGCGGGTTCAGGTATCCCATCAGGACCACCGGGGTCGTCGGGTCGGTGTCGCGGAATCGCCGCACCAGGTCGATGACGTCGTGCAGCGACACGTGATTCGCCAGCGCCCGCTCGCTGGCCCGCTGGATGACCGGCCCGTCGGCCATCGGGTCGGAGAACGGTACGCCGAGTTCGATGATGTCGGCACCCGCCTCGACCATCGCATGCATCAGCGGCAGCGTGAGCGAAATGTCAGGGTCACCGGCGGTGACGAACGGGATCAGCGCCTGCCGGCCCTGCTCGCGCAGCGCGCCGAAAACACCGGCGATTCGGCTCACAGCTCGAGCCCTTCCTGCGCGGCAACGGTGTGCATGTCCTTGTCGCCACGCCCGGAGAGATTGATCAGCAGCGTCTGCTCGGGCCGCATTTGCGGCGCGAGCTTGATCGCGTGCGCAATCGCGTGGCTGGACTCGAGCGCCGGAATGATCCCCTCGGTCCGGGTCAGGCGGTGAAACGCATCGAGTGCCTCGGCGTCGGTCGCGGCGACGTAGCTCGCACGCCCGGAATCCTTCAGCCATGCGTGCTCCGGGCCCACCCCGGGGTAGTCGAGGCCGGCGGAGACCGAATGGGTCTCGATGATCTGACCGTCGCGGTCCTCCATCAGGTAGGTGCGGTTGCCGTGCAGTACACCCGGGGTGCCTGCGCACAGCGGCGCGGCGTGGCTGCCGGTGCCGAGGCCGTCACCGGCCGCCTCGACGCCGTAGATCGCGACATCGCGGTCGTCGAGGAACGGGTGGAACAGGCCGATCGCGTTCGACCCGCCGCCGACACAGGCGATCAGCGCATCCGGCAGCCGCCCGGTCATCGCCAGCATCTGCTCGCGCGACTCGCGGCCGATCACGGCCTGGAAGTCGCGCACCATGGCCGGGTACGGATGCGGTCCGGCGACGGTACCGATGATGTAGAAGGTGTTGTCGACGTTGGTCACCCAGTCGCGCATCGCCTCGTTGAGGGCGTCCTTGAGGGTCTTCGAACCCGACGACACCGAGCGCACCTCGGCGCCGAGCAGGCGCATGCGGTAGACGTTGGCCTCCTGGCGAGCGATGTCGACCTCGCCCATGTAGACGACGCACTCCAGCCCAAGCCGCGCTGCCACGGTCGCCGACGCGACGCCGTGCTGCCCGGCACCGGTCTCGGCGATGATCCGGGTCTTGCCCATGCGCTTGGCGAGCAGCGCCTGGCCGATC
>JASJCU010000091.1 GCA_030065815.1 Gammaproteobacteria bacterium
TATCCGTACTACTCGGACGCGGTCTGGTACCTGACCCAGATGCGTCGTTGGGGACAGATCGCCGAGCCGAAGGAAGACAGCTGGTACGACGAGGTCGCGAAGTCGGTCTATCGCCCGGATATCTACGCGGCCGCGGCCAAGGCACTGATTGCCGAGGGCCACATGAGCGCCGACGAGTTCCCGGACTTCGCCACCGAGACCGGTTACCGGGCGCCGCAGACCGAGTTCATCGACGACGTCACGTTCGACGGTACCAAGCCGAACGACTACCTGAAGGCCTTCCCGATCGGCCTCAAGGGCGACGACAAGCTGTAACGACCGACGGCGACGGGACCAAGGACCCCGTCGCCGACTGACTGAGAGGAACTGGCGATGGCGACGATCTTCAGATCACGCAACACGTTCGAATCGAAATCGCTCGACGGCGTGCTCGGCTACCTTGCCGGCGAAAACCTGGTCAAGCTGACCGGCAACCTGTCGCGCAACGTGCTCGTGCCGCTGGCCGCAATCCTGGTGTTCCTGCTGCTATGGACCGCCGGCGCCAAGCAGGTGCAGACGTCGCTCGGCGAGCTGCCGGGACCGGTCAAGGTCTGGGAGCAGAGCCGCGCGCTGTACGACGAACACCGCGCCGAGCGCGACAAGGCCAGCGCCTTCGACGCGCGCATGGAGAAACGCATCGACAAGGCGATCGCCGAAGGCAAACCGCCGGAGCGCATCGAGAAGCTCAAGGCCCGCAAGTACACCGGGCCGGCAACCTTCGTCGACCAGATCTTTACCAGCCTGCTGACCGTAATGACAGGGTTCCTGATCGCGACCGTGATCGCGATCCCGCTCGGTATCGTGATCGGAATGAGCCAGACGCTGTACCAGGCCTTCAACCCGATCATCCAGCTGTTCAAACCGGTGTCGCCCTTGGCCTGGCTGCCGCTGGTGACGATGGTGGTATCCGCGGTCTACGTCTCCGACGACCCGTGGTTCTCGAAATCTTTCCTGAATTCCGCGATCACGGTGACGCTGTGCTGCCTGTGGCCGACGATCATCAACACGGCGGTCGGCGTGTCGGGCGTCAGCAGGGACCTGATAAACGTCAGCCGCGTGCTGCGCCTGAGCTGGCTGACCAAGACCGTCAAGATCATCCTGCCGTCGTCACTGCCGATGATGTTCACCGGCATGCGCCTGTCGCTCGGCATCGGCTGGATGGTACTGATCGCCGCCGAGATGCTGGCGCAGAACCCCGGACTCGGCAAGTTCGTCTGGGACGAGTTCCAGAACGGCAGCTCCAACTCGCTGGCGCGCATCATGGTCGCGGTACTGGTGATCGGCTTCATCGGCTTCCTGCTCGATCGCGGCATGCTGATGCTGCAGCGCTCGTTCGCGTGGGACAAGAACGCCGTGCTGCGTTGAACGCACATGTGGAACGCAGAGGTCGCAAAGATTGCGCAGGAGGCGCAGAGACGATGAAAGCAAAGTATCCAAGCGTGGTGGACGTCACCGCCACGATGGAGCGGCCGAAGAAACGCAACTGCAATTCTTTTGCGAGCTGTGCGTTATCTCTGCGTCCTCCACGTTCCAATACAATCTGAAAAGTGAAATGAACAGCTATCTCAACATCGATCACGTCAGTATCACGTTCCCGACCGACAACGGTCCGCTCAATGTCCTCGAGGACATCAGCCTGCGGGTCGAACAGGGCGAGTTCATCTCGCTGATTGGACACTCCGGTTGCGGCAAGTCGACGGTGCTGAACATCGTCGCCGGCCTGCTCAACGCATCCGAGGGCTGCGTGCTGCTCGAGGACCGCGAGGTCAAGGATCCCGGCCCGGATCGCGCCGTGGTATTCCAGAACCACTCGCTGCTGCCGTGGCTCAGCGTCTATGACAACGTCAGGCTGGCCGTCGACCAGGTGTTCAAGGGCACGAAGACGCGCGCGCAACGCGATCAGTGGACCCGCCACAACCTCGAACTGGTGCACATGGATCACGCGCTCGACCGCAAGCCGGACGAGATCTCCGGTGGCATGAAGCAGCGCGTCGGCATCGCGCGGGCGCTCGCGATGGAACCCAAGGTGCTACTCATGGACGAGCCGTTCGGCGCACTAGACTCGCTGACCCGCACGCACATGCAGGACTCGCTGATGGAGATCCAGGCGCGCCTCAACAACACCGTGATCATGATCACGCACGACGTCGACGAGGCCGTGCTGCTGTCCGACCGCATCGTCATGATGACCAACGGCCCGTCGGCCGAGGTCGGGCAGATCCTCAGCGTCGACCTGCCGCGGCCGCGTGACCGCCTGGTCCTGGCCGACGACCCACGCTACAACCACTACCGCGCCGAGGTGCTGCGTTTCCTGCACGAGCGCCACCAGAACCCGGAAAAGGAGACGGCAGCCGCACCTGTCGCTGTCGCCGCAAACGTCGTCGCGATGCCGGCGGCGAAGCCGAAGTCGCGCGGTCGTGTGCTCGAGAAGCAGCGGCTTGCGCTCGGATTCGTGCCGCTGACCGACTGCGCGCCACTGGTCGTCGCCCGTGAGAAGGGCTTCTTCGCGCAGCACGGTCTCGATGCCGAGCTGTCGCGCGAGTCGTCGTGGGCCAACATCCGTGACAAGGTGTCGACCGGCATCCTCGACGGCGCCCAGATGCTCGCGCCGATGCCGCTGGCCAGCGTGCTCGAGAGTTCACGCTCGAAGCCGATGGTCACGGCGCTGAGTCTGGATCTCAACGGAAACGCGATTACCGTGTCTAAAGAGCTGTACGGGCGCATGCTGGCGAGTGGCGTGAAGGGGCTCGACAAGCCGCAGGGGTCGGCGATGGCGCTGCGCCGGGTGATCGAGGACGACATCGCCAACGGGCGCAAGAAGATGTCGTTTGCGATGGTGTTCCCGGATTCCTCGCACAACTACCTGCTGCGCTACTGGATGGCCAGTGCCGGCATCAATCCCGATCGCGACGTCGACCTGGTCGTCGTGCCGCCGCCGCAGATGGGCAACTACCTGCGCGCAGGACTGCTGTCCGGCTACTGTGTCGGCGAACCGTGGAATACCTACGCCGTGACCGAGGGCCTCGGCCACACGCTGGTGACCAGCTACGACATCTGGAACAACCACCCGGAAAAGGTCCTTGGCGTGACCCGCATCTGGGCCGAGACCAATCCGAACACGCATGTCGCGCTGGTCTCGGCGCTGATCCAGGCCTGCCAGTGGCTCGACGAACCCAACAATCGCATCGAGGCCGCCGAGATCCTGTCGCAGGGGCGTTACGTCAATGCGCCGGTCGACGTGCTGGAGAAGTCGCTCGCCGGGCACCTGCAGTACTCGTCGGGCCAGGCGATCCGCAAGGTCGACGACTTCAACGTCTTCCATCGCTACACGGCAAATTTCCCGTGGCGCTCGCACGCGGTGTGGTTCCTCGGCCAGATGCAGCGCTGGGGGCACGCGCCCGACGACATCGGTGTCGGGAACATCACGCGGACCGTGTATCGCAGCGATGTCTACCGCGAGGCGGCGAAGGCGCTCGGTCTCGCCGTGGCGCCGGACGACTTCAAGCTGGAGGGGGCTCACGATGCCGTCTGGCAGCTCGACGCCGGTGACGAACAACTGCTGATGGGGCCCGACAGCTTCATGGACGGCCGGGCCTTCGACCCGCAGCGGCTGCGCGAGTACGTCGCCGGGTTTGCCGATGTGCCGCCGCTGAGCGAGGCCATCGACGACACGACGACGCAGGCGTCGATCGCCTGAAACCCGAGTGCAAAGAAAGACGCCGCGGCGTCGACGAACAGAGAACCGAGCAATGAAGCAGAAACTGATCGTTATCGGAAACGGCATGGCCGGCATGCGCACCGTCGAAGAGCTGTTGAAGCTGGAACCGGACCTTTACGACGTCACGGTATTCGGCAGCGAGCCGCACCCGAACTACAACCGCATCATGCTGTCGCCGGTGCTGGCCGGCGACAAGCAGGTCGACGACATCATCCTGAACACGCTCGACTGGTACAAAGACAACGGCATCACGCTGCACAGTGGCGAGGAAATCGTCGACATCGACCGCCTGGGCCAGAAGATCCGCAGCCGTGACGGCAGTGAACTGAGCTACGACCGCCTGTTGATCGCGACCGGCTCGAGGCCGTTCATCATCCCCGTGCCGGGTGCCGACAAGCGGGGCGTCATCGGTTTCCGCGATATCGAGGACGTCGGCACGATGCTCGACTACGCGGCCAATCACGAGCATGCCGTGGTCATCGGTGGCGGCCTGCTCGGCCTCGAGGCGGCCAACGGGCTGCGCACGCAGGGCATGGACGTCACCGTCGTCCATCTGCTCGATTCGCTGATGGAACGCCAACTCGACAAACCCGCGTCGACGCTGCTCAAGGCGACGCTCGAGGCGCGCGGTCTGAAGTTCCTGATGCAGGCGCAGACCAGTGAGATCCTCGGCGAGGACCGCGTCACCGGCGTACGTTTCGCCGACGGCAGCGAGATTCCTGCCGACCTGGTCGTCATGGCCGTTGGCATCAGACCGAACATCACGCTGGCCAAGGACGCCGGGATCCACTGCGAGCGCGGCATCGTCGTCAACGACACGATGCAGACCTTCGACCCGAAGATATACGCGGTCGGTGAGTGCGTGCAGCACCGCGGAGACTGCTACGGCCTGGTCGCGCCGCTGTTCGAACAGGCCAAGGTTGCGGCAAACCACCTGGCGCAGATGGGCATCGGCCGCTACCAGGGCTCGGTGACGTCGACCAAGCTCAAGGTCACCGGCGTCGATCTGTTCTCGGCCGGCGAGTTCAACGAAGGCGACGGTGACGAGACACTGGTCCTGCAGGATCCGTCACAGGGTGTCTACAAGAAGCTCGTGATCCGTGACGACAAGATCAAGGGTGCGGTGCTGTACGGCGATACGCTCGACGGCACCTGGTATTTCACGCTGATGCGCGAGGGCACCGACATCTCGGCATTCCGCAGCACCATCCTGTTTGGCCAGCACGACGTCGGCGATGCCGGGCACGGCGATGCGTCGGCCAGTGTCATGGCATTGCCGCCCAACGCCGAGATTTGCGGCTGCAACGGCGTGTGCAAGGGCGAGATCGTCGATGCGATCGGTAAGAAGGGGCTGTTCACGCTCGAAGAGGTGCGCGCACACACCAAGGCGTCGAGTTCGTGCGGATCCTGTACCGGGCTGGTCGAGGCGATCCTCGCCGGCACGGTAGGCGAGGGTTACGACCAGGCGCCATCGAAGAAGGGCATGTGCGGCTGCACCGAGCACAGCCACGACGACGTGATCGCGGCGATCCAGAAGGGCGAGTTGAAGACCCAGCAGGCGGTCCGCGAGGCGCTCGACTGGAAGAACCCGGACGGCTGCGCGGCGTGCCGACCGGCGCTCAACTATTACCTGCTGGCGAACTGGCCGGGCGAGTACCAGGACGACGCCCAGTCGCGCTTCATCAACGAACGCGCCCACGGCAACATCCAAAGGGACGGTACCTACTCGGTCGTGCCGCGCATGTTCGGCGGGCTGTGTACCGCGAACGACCTGCGCGCGATCGCCGATGTGTCGGACAAGTACCAGGTGCCGGAGATGAAGGTGACCGGCGGCCAGCGGATCGATCTGTTCGGCGTCAAGAAGGAAGACCTGCCGGCGGTCTGGAAGGACCTGTCCGACGCCGGGTTCGTCAGTGGTCACGCCTACGGCAAGGCGCTGCGTACGGTCAAGACCTGCGCCGGCAAGAACTGGTGCCGCTTCGGCACCCAGGACTCGACCGGACTCGGCGTCAAGCTCGAGCAGATGACCTGGGGCTCGTGGATGCCGCACAAGTTCAAGCTCGCGGTGTCCGGCTGCCCGCGCAACTGCGCCGAGGCGACGATCAAGGACTTCGGCGTGGTCTGCGTCGATTCCGGCTACGAGCTGCATGTCGGCGGCAACGGTGGCATCAAGGTGCGCGTGACCGACCTGCTGTGCAAGGTGGAGACCGAGGAACAGGTGCTCGAATACTGCGCCGCGTTCATCCAGCTGTATCGCGAGCAGGCGCACTACCTCGAGCGAACGGCACCCTGGGTCGAGCGTGTCGGGTTGAACCACATCAAACAGCAGGTGCTCGACGACGCGGACAACCGCAAGGCCTTGTACGAGCGCTTCCGCTACAGCCAGACGTTCGCCCAGGTCGATCCGTGGAAGGCACGCGCCGACGGCGAGGCGGCGCACGAGTTCACGCCGCTGAAGATTGCCTGACCGGGTCACGGGTGCGCGTTTCGCAGAGCAGTGCAGCGGGCGCCGAGCCTGGCTTGATGGGACCTGTCCGTCGGACGGTGACCGGATCCGGATGACGGCAGGGCAGGCGAGTGGCGGGCCAACGCAGGCGGCCGCGGAACGCATCGTCCGGACTCGATGACTTGCTGTGCGCTGCGGATCTCTGCGCGCTCTGCATCGAACAGATGAGGGGTTATGATATGACTGACTGGATCGAAATTGCCGCACTCGACGACATCCCGAGGCTGGGTGCGCGGGTGATCCGCACCGATACGATGGACGTCGCGGTGTTCCGCACGCGCGACGACCGCGTGTTCGCGCTGCGCGACGCCTGCCCGCACAAGGGCGGGCCGTTGTCGCAGGGGATCGTGCACGGCACCACGGTCACCTGCCCGCTGCACAACTGGAAGATCGATCTCGCCAGCGGCGAGGCGCTCGGCCCGGACGAGGGCTGTGCCAACGTGTTCGCGACGCGCGTCGACGGTGGCAGGGTGTACCTGGCGCTGAAGGCCGGCGAAGCCGCGGCATGACCGATGGTTGATGCCGTGACCGCCGGCAGTGACGGGCACAGCATCCGGGTCGGCGGACGGTCGATCGCGACCGACCAGCTCGGATTCCTGGTCGATCCCGGGCAGTGGGACCCGGCCGTCGCCGAGGCGCTCGCGGCGCGTGCGGCGATCGAGCTCGGTCCCGACCACTGGACCATGATCCGCTTCGTTCGCGATTGGTACGAGTCGCGCCAGGCGGTGCCCGAGGCCCGCCGACTGCTCGCATCGATGAAGGCCGAGCTCGGCGAGGACAAGGCGACGCGCCGCTATCTGCATCGGCTGTTTCCGCATGGCTATGGCCCCGACCTGTGCAAGATCGCCGGCATGACCATGCCGCGCAAGGTGATGCTCGATGTCTGAACGACGGCACTGCCGTTCGGCGCCGCAATCCGCCGCGATGGTCGCGGTGTCGTGACGGATTGCCGGAGACCGCGATGACGACGGCCGTGCGCCAGGCGAACGAGGTCCGGACGACCTGCCCGTATTGCGGCGTCGGCTGCGGCATCATCGCTGCCATCGACGACGACGGCAGGTTGACGGTGCGCGGTGATCGCGAGCATCCCGCCAACCAGGGTCGGTTGTGCTCGAAGGGTGCCGCGCTCGGCGAGACCGTCGACCTCGACGGGCGCCTGCTGTACCCGGAGGTCGCCGGCCGCCGCGTCGACTGGGATACGGCGCTCGATACCGTCGCCGCGCGCCTGCGCGAGATCGTCGCGACGCACGGCCCGGACGCCGTCGCCTTCTATGTCTCCGGACAGCTGTTGACCGAGGACTACTATGTCGCCAACAAGCTGATGAAGGGGCGCATCGGCAGCGCGAACATCGACACCAATTCGCGCCTGTGCATGTCGTCCGCGGTCGCCGCGTACAAGCGCGCGTTCGGCAGCGACAGCGTGCCGACCTGCTACGAGGACCTCGAACAGGCCGACCTCGTCGTGCTGGTCGGGTCCAATCTCGCGTGGTGCCACCCGGTGTTGTTCCAGCGAATCGTCGCCGCGCGCACGGCGCGCCCCGGGCTCAAGACCGTGGTCATCGATCCGCGGCGTACCGCCAGCTGCGACGGCGCCTGGCTGCATCTGCCGCTGCGCAGCGGTACCGATGCGATCCTGTTCGACGGCCTGCTGGCCTGGTTGGACGCCCACGGCCACGCCGACCGGGCGTTCATCGAACAGCACACGCAGGGCGTCGACGAGGCGCTCGCGATCGCCCGCTGGTATGCACCGTCGGTGACGTCGGTTGCCGAGCAGTGCGGGCTGAACGCCGCGGACGTCGAGGCCTTCTACCGCCTGTTCGCCGACACCCCGCGGGTCGTCAGCCTGTTCTCGCAGGGCGTCAACCAGTCGAGTTGCGGCACCGACAAGGGCAACAGCCTGATCAACTGCCACCTGTTGACCGGGCGCATCGGCACGCCCGGTGCCGGGCCGTTCTCGATCACCGGTCAGCCGAACGCGATGGGTGGGCGCGAGGTCGGCGGTCTGGCCAATCAGCTCGCCGCGCACATGGAGCTCGGCGACCCCGAGGCCCGGGCACGTGTCGCACGCTTCTGGGGCGCCACATCGGTCCCGGAACGGCCCGGGTACCAGGCGGTCGAGCTGTTTCGCGCGATCGAGAGCGGCGCCGTCAAGGCGGTCTGGATCATGGCGACGAACCCGGCCGTCAGCCTGCCCGACACCGACCAGGTGCGGCGCGCGCTGACCGCGTGTGACTGCGTGATCGTGTCGGACTGCGTCGCCGGTAACGACACGCTGACCTATGCCGACGTGCGGCTGCCGGCGTTGGCCTGGGGTGAGAAAGACGGCACGGTGACCAACTCGGAGCGGCGGATCTCGCGGCAACGGGCGTTCCTCGCGGCCCCCGGCGAGGCGCGCGCCGACTGGTCGATCATCGGCGACGTCGCGCGGCGCATGGGCTACGCGGGCTTCGACTATCGGCATGCCGGCGAGATATTCGACGAGCATGCGCGCCTGTCGGGATTCGAGAATGGCGGCGAGCGCGACTTCGACATCGCGGCCTTGGCCGGGCAGTCGCCGGACGAGTACGCTGCGATGGCGCCGGTGCAGTGGCCGCTGCGCCACGATCGCAGCGGTACCGCGAGACTGTTCGGCGACGGCCGCTTCTTCACCGCGTCCGGCCGCGCCAACTTCGTCGCGGTCGCGCCGCGGCCGCCGGCACGCCACGCCGACCCGGCCTACCCGCTGATCCTGAACACCGGCCGCGTCCGCGACCATTGGCACACGATGACGCGGACCGGCAAGTCACCGCGCCTGTCCGGCCATATCAGCGAACCCTTCGTCGCGGTCCATCCCGCCGACGCCGCGCAGATCGGCCTGCATGACGGCGAACTGGCCACCGTGATCAGCGTCTGGGGCGAGGCGGTGCTGCGCGCCGAGCTCAGCGATGCGCAGCCACCCGGCCAGGTGTTCGCGCCGATGCACTGGAACGACCAGTTCGCGTCGCAGGCGCGCATCGGCAGCCTGGTGAACCCCTGCGTCGACCCGATCTCCGGCCAACCGGAGTTCAAGCACACGCCGGTGCGCGTCGTTCCCTACCGCGCGGCCTGGCACGGTTTCCTGCTCAGCCGCCGGCCGCTGGTACCGCAACAGGCGACCTACTGGTCCAAGGCCAGGCGGCGCGGCCTGTGGCATTACGAGCTGGCCGGCGAACTCGCACCCGACGACTGGGCGGTCTGCATGCGCGAGCAACTCGGCCGCGACGAACAGGTCGCGGAATGGCGCGAACTGTACGACTCCACCCAGGTCAACTACCGCGGTGCACGCATCGTTGACGGTCGCCTCGATGCGGTCGTCATCATCGGGCCCGACCACGCGCTGCCGCCGCGTGACTGGCTGGCCGAGCTGTTCAACAAGGAGCGTCTCGAGACCGCCGAGCGCAACCGCCTGCTGCGCGGTACGCCGCCCGACGGCCGGGTCGACGCCGGGCCGATCGTCTGTTCGTGTTTCAGCGTCGGTGTCAACACGCTGCGCGACGCGATCGCGAACCGTGCGTTGGCTACACCCGAGGCAATCGGCGAGGCACTTGCCGCCGGTACCAATTGTGGTTCGTGCATACCCGAGCTGCGCAGGCTGATCGCCGAGGTCGACGCGCAGCGTGCGACGACTACGGCGGGGGCGCCGATCGCCGAAGTCGATTGACTGCGCAGGTCGGCCGGCGACCGGCAGACCGCGGTATGCTGTGTGCCCCGGCGCCTGGGGATCGTGGCGCGGCAGCAGGATTCGGCAACATGAACGAACAGATTCGACGGGTGCCGGTATGGAGTGGACGGTTGCGCTTCGCGCACTGGACGATGGCCGGTGCGACGCTGTGGCTGATTGCGACCGGGTGGTTGATAGGGCATTCACCGGCGGTCGCGACCGTGGCGTCCGAGCTGCACTACCTGGGAGCCGGCATCCTGCTGTTTGCGCTCTTGCTGCGCCTGTTCCTGGGCCTGTTCGGCAACGGGGCGGAACGCTTCGACCAGCTGCTGCCGACTGCGTCCGAGTTCGATGCGGTGCGCGCCAGCCTGCTGTTCTATCTGTCGCTCGGCAGGTCGCGGCTGCCGAACTGGTACGCCCACAACCCACTATGGAAGCTGCTGTACCTCGGCCTTTTCGTGCTGCTGACACTGCTCGCGTTGAGCGGTTGGTTGATGCCGGAGCAACCGCTGCTGTGGCGTTTCTACCTGCCGCAGGTGCACACGACCCTGGCGACGCTGGTCACGGTCGTCACCGTGGCCCACCTCTACAGCGTCGCGCTGCAGGACTATCGCGGGGACAACGCCGACGTCTCGGCGATGATCAACGGGCACCGCTACTTTGCCATCGATCGCGAGCGGCCGACCGGGACGGAGGCGCCGCCGGTGGCGGTACGGCTCGATGACCTGGTGCCGCCCGGCAGGTCAAAACGGCACGACTGAGCGTGTCGTCGCGACCAGCAGCATGTAAGCGAAACACAGCAACGCGGCGAACAGCGCGAGACTGCGCTGTGCGTAGGTCCGGCCCAGGCGCAGGGCGACGAAGCCGAGACCGATGTAGGCGAGCAGGGCGACGATCTTTGCCGCGAGCCAAGGATTGGCGCCCGGCTGTAACTGCAGATTGACGGCCATCCAGACCCCGCTGCCCAGCAGTACCGTATCGATGACGTGCGGCCAGGTCCGCATCCAGCGCCGCTTCAGCAGCGTCGAGCGCAGCAGCATCAGCGCGCCGCGCCCGACAAAGCCGGTGATTGACAACAGTACCGAGCCCTGATGGACCAGCTTCAGCGTTGCGTGATCGAGCATCGGCGCCGGCGCCGGTCTAGCCGGCATGTGCCGCAAGGATGGACAGATCTCGCGGCTGTCGCCGCCGTTGCAGCGCCGGCCTGGAGCGTAAATCACAGACGTTGCTATCGCTCACGTCGAAGCCCTGCCACGCCGAGCGGCCGAGCGTAGCTATACGTTCAGCGCAGCGCCGGGGCGATAACGCAACCTCCGGTTTTCGGCAAAGACCGATGCCAACCACCGTGATGTCAGATCGACAAAGCGTTGACGTTGCGCCGGTCAAGCCGCATGCAGACTACTCCTTGTCGTTCTCTTTGAGCGCCCGGCGCATCGCGTCGGTGACGACTTCGAGGACCTGGATGCGGGCAAAGCGTTTGTCGTTTCCGGCAATCAGGTTCCATGGCGCGTTCAGCGCGCTGGTGCGCGCCAACATCTCGTTGACCGCCCCGCGATAGTCATCCCACTTTTCGCGATTGCGCCAGTCCTCGTCGGTGATCTTGTAGCGCTTGTACGGGGTGTCCTCGCGCGCTTTGAAACGGGCGAGTTGCTCGTCCTTGCTGATCTGCAACCAGAACTTCTGCACGATGACGCCGGAACGGGTCAGCTGTTCCTCGAAGTCGTTGATCTCGAGATAGGCGCGCGACCAGTTCGCGTGGCTGGTGAAGCCCTCGACACGTTCGACCAGCACGCGGCCGTACCACGAGCGGTCGAACACGGTCATGCGCCCGGCGCGCGGGATATGCCGCCAGAACCGCCACAGATAGTGATGGGCCTTCTCTTCGTCGGTCGGTGCGGCGATTGGGATGACTTCGCGCAGACGTGAGTCGACCGCCTGCGTGACACGGCGGATCGCGCCGCCCTTGCCGGCGGCGTCGACGCCCTCGAACACCAGCACCGTCGATATGTTCTTGGCGTAGGCCCGCCATGCCAGCTCGTTGAGCTCGTTCTGCAGGGCCTTGAGGCGCTTGCGATAGTCGTCACGCTCGATGGTCTGGGTCAGGTCGACGCGATCGAGCAGCGTGATGCGTGCCTCCGGTGCGCGCGGCAGCATGTCGCCATTGCTGCCGGACGGGGAATCGTCGAGTCGACGGTCGTCGTGCGGCTGCTGGACCAGCGCGTCCTGCATCTCGCGCAACAGGATACGCCCGGTCGTCAGGTCGCGGTAACGGTGGTCGGTGGCCTCGACGATGTGCCACGGCGCGCGACCGATGTCGGTGGCCCGCAGCACGCGGTCGGCGACCATCTCGAACCGCTTGTACTGTTCGCTGAACTTGGATTTCTTCGGCAGCATCTTCCAACGGCTGCGATCGCTGCGCGCCAGAGATTTGAGTCGGCGCCGCTGCACGTCCTCGTCAAAGTGGTACCAGCACTTGACGATGACAGCGCCGTCGCCGATCAGCATGCGCTCGAGTTCGCGGATGCCGCGCATGCACTGGTCGATGTCTGCCTCGTCCCAGTCGCCGCGAAAGTACTCCTCGATCGGCTTCTGGTACCAGCCGCCAAAGAAGATACCGATCTGGCCGCGGCCCGGCATTGCGCGCCAGAAACGCCAGGCACGCGGGCGCGAGCGCTCCTCGTCGGTCTCGTCCCAGAATGCATAGACGTTGACGCCGCGGGCGTCGAGCCACTCGTCGAGCCGGTTGACGACCTCGCCTTTGCCCGCGGCCTCGATGCCGGCGATGATCACGTAGACCGGGATGCCGCGTTCCTGCAGCGCGATCTGCGCCTCGAGCAGCTCGGTGCGGAGCTCTTCGACCTCTGCCTTGTAAGCCTCCTTGTTGAGTGAGCGTCCGATCTTGGCAGTGGCGAACATGGCGTCTCCTCTAGTTGCCGGGCAATGCGCCGCTGATGCCGCGTTCGGCGGCGAAGTCGAGCATGCGCTGGATCGACTGCACGGCATCCACGCGGATGCCCGGGTCGACCTCGATGGCATTGTGGCCTTTGATCAGCACCTGTTCCAGGTTTTGCAGCGCGTTCATCGCCATCCACGGGCAATGCGCGCAGGATTCGCAAGTCGCGCCGGCACCGGCGGTCGGCGCCGAGATCAGCTTCTTGCCGGGCGCGAGCTGGTGCATCTTCCAGAAGATGCCGTCGTCGGTGGCGACGATGAACTCGTCGTTCGGCAACTGGGTCACGGCCTTGATCAGCGCGGTCGTCGAGCCGACGACGTCGGCCTGGTCGAGCACATCCTGCGGCGATTCCGGGTGCACCAGGATCGCCGCGTCCGGGTGCAGGCGTTTCAGGCGCTCGAGCGCGAAGCCCTTGAACTCCTCGTGGACCACGCAGCTGCCGTCCCACAGCAGCATGTCGGCACCGGTCTGCTGCTGGATGTAGTGGCCGAGGTGCTTGTCCGGCGCCCACAGGATCTTCTCGCCGCGTGCGTGCAGGTGCTCGACGATTGGCAGTGCTATGCCCGACGTGACCGTCCAGTCGGCGCGCGCCTTTACCTCGGCGCTGGTGTTCGCGTAGACGACCACCGTGCGGTCCGGGTGGGCGTCGCAGAACGCGCTGAACAGCTCGGCGGGGCAGCCCTCGTCGAGCGAGCAGGTCGCGCCGAGGTCGGGCATCAGCACGCGTTTCTCGGGATTCAGGATCTTCGCCGTCTCGCCCATGAAGCGCACGCCGCAGACGACCAGGGTGTCGGCGTCGCTGGTCGTGCCGTAGCGCGCCATCTCGAGCGAGTCGGCGACACAGCCGCCGGT
>JASJCU010000011.1 GCA_030065815.1 Gammaproteobacteria bacterium
CTGTCGGCCCTCGGCCCTCGGCCCTCGGCCCTCGGCCCTCGGCCCTCGGCCCTCGGCCCTTTGCTCTCAGCCCGTCGGCTCCGGGTCACCCTTGTCGAGCGCAGCGTGCGGCGGTGTCGGCGGCTGTTCGTCGAGCATCGGCCGGTTGGCCTTGGTCTTACCGATCTCCTGCGGCAGCGGCACCGGCTCCGGGCCGCCGGTCCCCGACAGGCCCTTGCGATAGACCTCGATCGCCTTGTCCGGCTCGCGCATGCGCTCGAGCAGCTGGCCGAGCTCGCGGTAGGCCTGCGCCGGGCCGTTGCGCGCGATACAGGCCTCGAGGTAACCGCGCGCCTTGCCCCATAGCTGCGCGCGCAGGCTCAGCCGGCCGAGCGTCAGCAGCAGCGTCGGATCGTCGGGGTGATCGGCGACGAAGCGCTCCATCGTCGACAGCTGCTTGCCGGGCTCGGCGCCGTCGAGCAGGCCGTAGGTCTCGACCAGGCCGGCGTCCCACTGCTTCTTCAGCGCGTCGCGCAGCAGCTGCTCGGCGCGGTGGTCCTGGCCCATCTCCTGCAGATAGCCGGCATAGTCGCCGAGCAGCTGCGGGTCGCTGCGCAGCGCGCGCGGCACGTCCGCCCAGGCCATGCCGAGGCGGCGTTCGTCCTGCGCCAGGAAGGCCTGTTCGAGCAGCGCCCGGTGGGTCCGGATCTCGAGCCGCTGCAGGCTCTCCTCGTCGTCGACCTTGCGCCGACGCAGCTCCGGCAGCAGCTCGCGCAGGTGCTCCCAGTCGCCGAGCTGCTCGTACAGGCGGCGCAGCAGGCGCAGCACGTAGTTGTGCCGGGGCGCGACGCTGCGCAGGTGCTTGAGCGTCGCCAGCGCCTGCTCGAGCTGCTGGTCGGCGAGCTGCAGCTCGGCCTGGGTCAGGCTGACCGCGACGTCGGCCGACGGCATCGCGTCGTGGGCCAGGCGGATGTAGCCGTCGCGCCGGTCGTGGGCGCCCTGCAGCTGCGCGGCGCGGGCCGCCGCGAGGTAGTTGAGCAGCGGCGTCTCGGAACGGTCGGCGAAGCGCACCAGGCGTTTCTCGGCGCTGCGCCAGTTGCCCTCCGACATCTCCAGCAGACCGCGCGTCATCGCCTGCTGCGCGAGCCGCGAGCCGCGCCGCTGTTTCCAGTCGCGCACGTCCTGCGGCAGGTGCAAGGTGCGTACGACCAGGCGGATGCCGAAGTACAGCAGGCCGAACAGCAGCGCGATCAGCATCAGCAGCAGCGCCAGGCTCATCTCGACCGTGTAGTTGCCGAACGACAGCAGCACGTAGCCGGTGTCGCGGCTGAGCACGACGCCGATGCCGGCGCCGGCGACGACGAACAGCCAGACCTTAAGCAGTGTGCTCATTGCGTCCCGGTCCCGCCCTCGGCGGCCGGCAGCGGATCACCGCCCGGGGCCACGTCGTCGAGCAGCTGGCGGCGCACGCGCAGCGCGCGCAACGACTGGCTGAGGTCGGGCAGCTCGGGCTCGAGCTCGACCCCGAGCAGCGTGTCGAGCGTGTCGCGCAGCGCCGCGGTCGTGCCGTCGCCCGGCTCGAAGTACGTGGCCAGCCATTCGCTGGCCGTGCCCAGGTTGTCGCGGAACAGGGCCTGGTCGCCGCGCGCGATGCCGAGGCGCGCGGCCTCGAGCTGCAGCTTGAGGTTTTCGTAGAGGAAGAACTGCTGCTCGGGCGGCAGCATCGCCTGTACCGGCTGGTCGCGCTCGCGGATGCGTACCGCGTCCTTGAAACCCGACCACAGGTCGTCGAGCAGCGTGTCCCAGCTGCGTTCGCCGGGTTCGCGCGCGACCCGCTCGGGCAGCGTGCGCTCGGGCCCGATGGTCGCACGCGCGATCTTCAGCTGCGGGATCTGTTCGATCGCGGCTGCCAGGCGCGCCGCCATACCGGCGCTGTCCGGCGCCTCGAAAGCGGCCAGCTTGGCGATGTCGCGCGCGATCTGGGCGCGCACGCCGGCCCAGCCCGGGTCCTGGGTGTCGCGCAGGCGCTGGTCGGCGAGTTCGAGCGCGACCTGCGCGGTGCCGGTGTCGCGCGCCAGGATCAACCGGTGGTTGGCGATGCGCAGCAGGTAATCGACCTCGGCGATGATCCACTGCGTGCCCGAGCGGCCGACACGGCGGTGCACGTCGGCGACCGCGGCGCGCAGCTCGGCCTCGCGTTCCTGCAGGCGCAGGTTCTCGTCGGCGAGTCGCTGTTCCTGCTGCACGAAGGCCTGCTTGGCCTCGTCGACGGCGAGGCGCTGCTGGCTCAGCACGTCGCGCTGTTCGTCGAGTGCGCCGGCCTGCGACGCGAGTGCCGCGGTCGCCTCGGTCACGCGCCGCTGCAGCGCCTGTTGCTGACCGGCGGCCTCGCCGATACGCGCGTCCAGCGCCGCGAGTTCGGCGTTGACGTCGGTCCAGTAGCGGTACGCGAAGACGCCGGCGGCGGCGACCGCGAGCAACGCCAGCAGTGCGAGTACGATCGCCAGCACCCCCGACCGTCCCGACTTGGCGGCGGCCGGCGGCGCGCCGTCGTCGGCCGGTGCCACGGCATCGCCGTCGGCCGGCGTGTCGCTGGCGCCGTCGTCTGGCTCCGGCTGGACGTCGATCACGACGCCGGGCTTGGGATCGTCTTGGTTCATGGCGATGGGCTACCGGAAACGCTGCAGGTTAGGGGTGGTGGTGGAGAAGACTGCCTAAGCCTAGCAAAGCTGCCGTTCAGGCGACATCGTCGTTGACCGCGCACAGGGTGTCGACGACGTCGTCGTCGCGCGCCGACGCGGCGACGTGGACGACCGCGCAGCCGCGCGCGGCCGCATGCTCGGCGAGGCGCTGGCTGACGACGACCAGCGGCGTGTCGCGCAGGTGTTGCACGCCGTCGTCGCCGAGCAGCGTGAACAGGTTGTCGAGGATTGCCTGGCTGCTCGCGGTGACGACGTCGACCAGCTGCGACCAGCCGCGCACCAGGTTGTCGGTGGCCGCCGGTCGCTGCGGCAGGCGGCGGCGATAGACCTCGACCTGGCGGACATCGGCACCGCGCGCCTCGAGGGTGTCGCGGATCAGCTCGCGGCCGCCGTTGCCGCGCAGCACGAACACCGTTCTGCCGGTCATGTCGCGCAATGCCGGCAGCGCCAGCAGGCCCTCGCTGTCCATGCGTTCGGGGACCTGCGTCGGGTCGAGGCCGACCTCGCGCAGCGCGCGCGCGGTCGCACTGCCGACCGCGGCGACGCCGATGTCGAGCGGTAGCTGGTCGGGCAGTAGCGGAAACGCATACTGCACCGCATTGGCGCTGACGAAGATCAGCAGGTCGGCGTCGCGCGCCGCATCGAGCTGCGCGCGTGCGGCATGCTTGTCGACCGGGCCGAGGATCTCGAGCGCCGGGAAGCGTACCGGACGGCCGTGGGCGCGTTCGATCAGTTCGCACAGGCGCGTCGACTGCTGCGCCGGACGCGTGACCAGCACGCTCAGGCCGGCCAGGTCGCAGGGCGGTGGCGTGGCGTCCAAGCCGGCGTTCAGGCGTCGGCGTAGAGTTCGCGCAGGATCTCGGCCGCGCCGTGGTCGAGCAGTTCCTCGGCGAGCGCCGTGCCGAGGCGCTCGGCGTCGGCCTGCGGGCCGCGGGTCTCGGCGCGCACGATCTCGCTGCCGTCGACGGTGCCGACCAGCCCGCGCAGGTGCAGTTCGCCGTCGGCCAGGGTCGCGTGGCCGCCGATCGGTACCTGGCAGCCGCCTTCGAGGCGGTGGTTCAGCGCCCGCTCGGCGCCGACACAGGCCGCCGTGTCGACATGGTGCAGCGGTGCGAGCAGGTCGTTGATCCGGGCGTCGTCGCTGCGACACTCGATGCCGATCGCGCCCTGGCCGATCGCCGGCAGGCTGTGATCGGTGCTGATGAAGTCACGGACACGGTCGGCGAAACCGAGGCGCTTGAGGCCGGCCGCGGCGAGGATGATGGCGTCGTAGTCGCCGTCGTCGAGCTTGCGCAGGCGGGTGTTGACGTTGCCGCGCAGCGCGATGATCTCGAGGTCGGGTCGGCGGTCGGCGAGCTGGCACTGACGGCGCAGGCTCGACGTGCCGACGCGCGCCCCGTCGGGCAGTGCCGCGAGGTCGGCGTGGTCGTTCGACACGAAGGCGTCGCGCGGGTCCTCGCGCTCGAGGATCACGGCCAGGTGCAGGCCGTCGGGCAGCGCGACCGGCACGTCCTTCATCGAATGCACGGCGATGTCGGCGGCGCCGTCGAGCATGCGCTGTTCGAGTTCCTTGACGAACAGGCCCTTGCCGCCGATCTTGGCCAGTGGCGTGTCGAGGATCTTGTCGCCCTGGGTGCTCATGCCGAGGATCTCGACCGCGAGCCCCGGGTGCGCCTCGCGCAGCGCCGCGGCGACGTGCTCGGCCTGCCACATGGCCAGCGGGGACTTGCGGGTTGCGATACGGACGGGCTGCGCGGACATGGCGGTGCGGAGACGGGTTGTCGAACAAGACACCAATGCTACTGGCCCGCGCCGCTCCTGACAAAGCCGGTGCGGCCGCGGCGTTGGCGCCGGGTTACAATCGCCGGCGATTCGCCGGAGGATTTGCGATGCACACACCGTCGGCCGCGGCGTCAGCGGCCGCGATCGACTGCCGGCCACCGCGCCGGTCGACCGGGGCTGCGCCGGCAACGATCGGTCCCGTGGCCGCGCCGGCAATGCGGCTGCAGCGCGCGCGGCGTGCTGGCCCATGACCGCCGCGCTGATCTTCGATGTCGACGTCGACGCCTTCGCCGAGCGCGTCCTCGGCGCGTCGCATGCGACCCCGCTGCTGGTCGATTTCTGGGCCGACTGGTGCGCGCCGTGCCACGCGATCTCGCCGCACCTGGCGCAGGTCGTCGCCGACCTCGGCGGGCGCGTGCGCCTGGCCAAGGTCGAGGTCGACGTCGGCGACAACATGAAGCTCGCCGGGCGCTACCAGGTGCGCGGCTTCCCGACCGTGATGCTGATCCGCGACGGCGACGAGCTGGCCCGTTTCAGCGGTGCACGTGCGGCCAGCTGGATCGAACGCTGGATCGACGAGTACCTGCCGGGGTGACGCGACCCGCCAATCGGGTCTGGCGGGGCGCCTTCGGGGCGGCCTGCAGGCGCTGAGTGCGCGTCCGCGGTCGTTCAAGGACCGCCGCCGGCGGCCGCTATCCAGTAGTAGCGATAGCCCCGGCCGGTGCCAGGCACCGACGGGTCGATCCTCCTCTGGCGCATGAAGCGCATTCGATGGGGCCGCCGCGCGGTTTGTGGCAGGCCCCTTTTTTTCCTTGTTTGCTGACCAGGCCGCCAATGCGGTGGCTGCGCCGCCAACGCACAAAAGGGCGCCGAGGCGCCCTTTGCGTGAGGGGTTGCGAGCGTGGCTTACGACAGCGACGGATCGAGCTCCTGGGTACCGATGTTCTGCTGGTACTCGAACACGGTGCGCTCACCGGTGACCGACGGGTTGCCGGCGCTCTCGAGCGTCGGGAACAGGTTCGGCGTGTCGACGGCGACCTGGTAGGCGAAGTTGCGGTCGGCGTCGACGTTGACCG
This sequence comes from Gammaproteobacteria bacterium, assembly GCA_030065815.1. Classification (GTDB taxonomy): domain Bacteria; phylum Pseudomonadota; class Gammaproteobacteria; order Chromatiales; family Chromatiaceae; genus Thiosocius. Next base: position 5,540 of record JASJCU010000011.1, read on the forward strand.
AGACGGCGCCTTCGGTGGCCAGCGTGGTGAACAGCTCCGGCGTGCCGATCTGCTTTTCGTGGTCGAACGAAGCAGCCTGGGCGAGGCCGGCGGACAGGACGAGGGCGGTGGCGATCAGGGTTTTCATGGTGGTGGTCTCCAATAGTTGTCTTCAGTTTGCGGTCGCCGTGTTGCGACCTTGCCGATAGAGACCCGGGTCGGGGGGATCTTTTTTCACGGGTGGGGAACTTTTCTGGCCGCCGCGGCTGGTGGGAGTTGACCGGAGTGTGCCGTGTCGCCCGCGGTGGCGTACCACCTACGACAGAAACGAGGGGTCTGTTCGCGCTTCGCGCGGGGTTGTTTTGGATGCGCTCGGCGGAGCGCGCCCGCCCTTCTTTCTTTTGCTTGCCCAAAAGAAAGAAGGCAAAGAAAAGGGCACCCCGAAGGCTTGGTCTCCGCTTCGCTCCGACTGCCCTGCGCTCCTCGGCACAAAACGGGCGCTGCGGAACTCCCTCGCTGCGCTCGGTCAGACAGTCCTCGCGCTTGTCCGTTTTGTACCTGCGGTGCTCGGCTGCACCAACGGGGATCCCGGGGACTCCGTAGCCGGTCGTGGCGGTCTTGGGGATAGCCGCCAAGCCTGCAGGACGCACCCCAGTCCCGTTGACGCCGCCGAGCATCGCAGGGGTTTTCGGAGGCAAACGCGTGCATGTCTGACCGACCGAAGGGAGGGAGTTCACGCGCGCCGAAAACGCCGAGAAGCGCAGGGAACCCCTCGTCGCAGACGAGGGGCAAGTCGTCGGGGGCCTTTTCTTTTGGGCACTTTTCTTTGTTCGGCACTTCCTTGTGCCTCACCCCTGGGCGGGGCTTCGCGAAAATCCGCTCCAGGCGGATTTTTTGGGCCAGCAAAGACCATGGCCGCAGGAGCGGCCATATCAGCCGAAGGCTGACCCTTAGGGCGAACGCCAAGGACGGCGTGAGTAAAAGTACCGCGGGCGCGCTCCTCCGAGCGCTTTCAAAAACCATCCCGCGCGTCAGCGCGACCAAATACCACCTGCCACACGCGCCAAAACGACGGCGAATGCGTGCAGAATCGTGCCCTGCCAACAACATCACCAGCAACCGCCAACCGATGAGTAGCAAGCGCTCGTTCCGCCTGCAGATCGCCGCACGCCGACTGCGCGATGGCGCCGTCGTCGCCTACCCTACAGAGGCCGTGTTCGGCCTGGGGTGCGACCCGCTCAACCGCGACGCCGTGTACCGCCTGCTCGCGTTGAAAGGTCGTCCGGTCGACAAGGGCCTGATCCTGATCGCGTCCAGCGCGGTGCAGCTGCGGCCGTTTGTCGAGCCGCCGACCGCCGAGATCCGGCAGCGGCTCGACGCGACCTGGCCCGGGCCGGTGACCTGGCTGCTGCCGGCGCGCCCCGAGACGCCGCGCTGGCTGCGTGGCAGCCACGCGTCGATAGCCGTGCGCGTGACCGCCCACCCGCTGGCCGCGGCGCTTTGCGACGCGTTCGGCGGGCCGCTGGTCTCGACCAGCGCCAACACCAGCGGGCGCCCGCCCGCGCGAACGTCGCTGCAGGTGCGTCTGCGCTGCCCCGGCGTCGACCACATCGTCAGCGGGGCGACCGGCGGCGCGGCGCGGCCGAGCAGTATCCGCGACGCACTCAGCGGCAAGGAGCTGCGCGCCGGCTGACCCGGCGCCGGGGGGGCCGTCTGCCGCCGCGACCAGGCCGGCGACCTGCCGCGTTATTGATCCGCAACAGTCGACGCAAGGCCGTGCTGCGGTAGTCTGGATCGAATGACGCCATGGGTGCGCCGCCACACGGTAGGAAGTCGCGCCGTGAATCGCATGTTACGCCTGTTCCGCACGTCGATCGGCAGCAAGCTGCTGGTCGCGGCGACAGGCGCGGCACTGATCGGATTCCTGTTCGTCCACGCCGCAGGCAACCTGCTCGTGCTCAAGGGTGCGGATGCGCTCAACGGCTACGCCGACTGGCTGCAGGGTCACCCGCTGCTGTGGGGATTTCGCGCCGGGCTGTTGCTGCTGTTCGCGGTGCATATCGGCGTATCGATCCGCCTCGCACACGAGAACCGTGCCGCCCGCCCGCACCGCTACCGGCGCATCGCGCGCCTCGGTTCACGCCTGCCAGGGCGCCTGATGCCGGTCAGCGGCGGTCTGCTGCTGGCGTTCCTGGTCTTCCACCTGCTGCACCTGACGGTGCGCACGGTCGGCCCGATGGTCGAGCCGCTGCACGACGGCAGCGGCCGTGTCGATGTCTACGGCCTGCTGGTCGCCGGCTTCTCCGAGCCGTGGATTGCTGCCGTCTACGTCGCTGCGATGGTGCTGCTCGGCCTGCACCTGGTGCACGCGATCGAGGCCCTGTTCCAGACGCTCGGGTTCAACCACGACAGCTACCAGCCGCTGATCCGCGTGCTCGGGCCGGCGCTCGCCCTGCTGATCGCCGGCGGCTTCGCGTCGATACCGCTGCTGGTGCTGGTCGGCGTGATCGGGGGCGGGAGCTGAAATGCAGGTACCGGCATTCGATGCCCGCATCCCCGACGGCCCGCTGGCCGCCAAGTGGCAGCGCCACCGCGCCGAGGTCAGGCTGGTCAGTCCGACCAACAAGCGCCGCTACCGGGTCATCGTCGTCGGCAGCGGCCTGGCCGGTGCCGCGGCCGCGGCGAGCCTCGCCGAACTCGGCTACCGGGTCGACTGCTTCACGTTCCACGACAGCCCGCGGCGCGCCCACTCGGTCGCCGCGCAGGGCGGCATCAACGCGGCCAAGAACTACCGCAACGACGGTGACAGCGTCGAGCGCCTGTTCCGCGACACGATCAAGGGCGGCGACTACCGCTCGCGCGAGGCCAACGTTTACCGCCTGGCCGAGGTCAGCAACCAGATCATCGACCACTGCGTCGCCCAGGGCATCCCGTTCGCGCGCGACTATGCCGGCTACCTCGACAACCGCTCGTTCGGTGGCGCCCAGGTCTCTCGGACCTTCTACGCCCGCGGCCAGACCGGCCAGCAGCTGCTGCTCGGCGCGTACGGTGCGCTGAGCCGCCAGGTGCAGGCCGGCCAGGTCAGGCTGCACACGCGCAGCGAGATGCTCGACCTGGTCGTCGACGACGGCGTCGCCCGTGGCATCATCACGCGGCGCCTGACCGACGGCCAGATCGACCGCCACGCGGCCGACGCCGTCGTCCTCGCGACCGGCGGTTACAGCAACATCTATTACCTGTCGACCAACGCGCTGGCCAGCAATGTCACGGCGACCTACCGCGCGTACCGACGCGGCGCCTGGTTCGCCAACCCGTCGTTCACGCAGATCCACCCGACCTGCATCCCGGCGGTCGAGAACCACCAGTCGAAGCTGACGCTGATGTCGGAATCGCTGCGCAACGACGGCCGTATCTGGGTGCCACAGGCCAGCGGCGACGAGCGCCCGCCCGGCGAGATCCCCGAGGCCGAGCGCGATTACTATCTCGAGCGCCTGTACCCGGCGTTCGGCAACCTGAGCCCGCGCGACATCTCGTCGCGCGCCGCCAAGGCGGTCTGCGACGAGGGCCGCGGCGTCGGCCCGACCGGCCAGGGCGTATACCTGGACTTCAGCGAGGCGATCGCGCGCCTCGGCCGGCGCGTGATCCGCGACCGCTACGGCAACCTGTTCGCGATGTACCAGCGCATCACCGGCGAGGACCCGTGGCGGCTGCCGATGCGCATCTACCCGGCCGCGCACTACACGATGGGCGGGCTGTGGGTCGACTACGACCTGATGACCACGGTGCCCGGGCTGTTCGCGATCGGCGAGGCCAACTTCTCCGACCACGGCGCCAACCGGCTCGGCGCCAGTGCGTTGATGCAGGGGCTGGCCGACGGCTATTTCATCCTGCCGCAGACCCTCGGCCACTACCTCGCCGGCCACCCACCGGGCGAACTGCGGACCGACGGCGGCGCTTTCGTGGACGCCGAGGCCGACGTCGAGCGTCGTCTCGCGCGCCTGGTCGCGATCGGCGGCCGCACCCCGGTCGAGACCTTCCACCGGCGCCTCGGTGAGCTGCTGTCGGAGGCCTGCGGCATGAGCCGCAGCCGCGCCGGCCTGGAGCAGGCGCTGGCCGAGATCCCGGCGCTGCGCGAGCAGTTCTGGAACGACATCTGCGTGTGCGGCGGCAGCGACGAGTTCAACGTCGTGATCGAGAAGGCCGGCCGCGTCGCCGACTACCTCGAGTTCGCCGACGTCATGGTGCGCGACGCGCTGGCCCGCGAGGAGTCGTGCGGCGCGCATTTTCGCACCGAACACCAGACCGCCGACGGCGAGGCACGGCGCAACGACGCCGCGTTCGCCCACGTCGCCACGTGGGGCTTCGGCGGCGACGGTGAGCCGCCGCAGCGTGCAACCGAACCGCTCAGCTTCGCGCACGTGCAGCTGGCCGAGAGGGATTACAGACAGTGAACTTCACGCTGCACATCTGGCGTCAGCCCGGCAGGAACGAGACCGGGGCCTTCGAGACCCATGCCGTCACCGGCATCAGTCCCGACCTGTCGTTCCTCGAGATGCTCGACGTGCTCAACGAGGAGCTGGTCGGGCGCGGCGAGGCGCCGATCGCGTTCGACCACGACTGCCGCGAAGGCATCTGCGGCTCGTGCGCGATGGTCATCAACGGTGACCCCCACGGCCCACTGCCGGGAACGACGACCTGTCAGCTGTACATGCGCCATTTTGACGACGGTGCCGAGATCACCGTCGAGCCGTGGCGTGCACGTGCGTTCCCGGTGCTGCGCGACCTGATCGTCGACCGCGGCGCGCTCGACGCGATCGTCCAGGCCGGCGGCTACGTCTCGGTGAACAGCGGCGCCGCACCCGATGCGCACACCGTCACGGTCGCCAAGCAGGCCGCTGACGCGGCCTTCGAGGCGGCCGCGTGCATCGGCTGCGGCGCCTGTGTCGCGGCCTGCCCGAACGGTTCGGCGATGCTGTTCACGGCGGCCAAGGTCGTGCAGTACGCGTTGTTGCCGCAAGGCGCACCGGAGCGCAGCCGACGTGTCATCGGCATGGTCGAGACCATGGACGCGGCCGGTTTCGGCAACTGCAGCAACCACTACGCCTGCGTCGAGGCCTGTCCCAAGGAGATCCCGCTGTACACGATCGCGCGCCTGAACCGCGAATTCCTCGGCGCCGCACTGGGCAGCCGCGAGTTCATTGAGCTGGAGCGTCCGCACGCGCACGAGGAATGAACGCCGCTGGCCGGCATGTCGTCAGCATTCGGAGAGCCTGCGGCTTTCGCAACCGTTGTGGCGCCGGCTTGGGGCGATAGTCACGGCCATGGCTATGGCTCGAGCGAAAGCCAAGCCACAGCGAGCGAGAAAACCCAGGAATCCGGATACAACGGCGCCGGGTACACACTGCAACATGCGGTATTTCTCAGCAGCTGGCGGAAACCGCCGAAACATCAGCGACGTGCAGGATCGGCGCTGTTGGGCTCATGCAGCATGCGGGCTGGGCCGCTGGCACAGACGGTTGAGTCGTCCGGTGCCTGTCTGGTCCAATGGCGGTCCCGTACCAGCGCTGCGAGCCACGCCATGCCAGACACCCCCGATATCGATGCCGTCAGGCACTACCTGCTCGGCCTGCAGGACGGCATCTGCAATGCCCTGGCCAGCGAAGACGGGCAGGGGTTTCGCGAGGACAGTTGGGACCGCCCGGGCGGTGGTGGCGGCCGCTCGCGGGTGTTGGAACACGGCAACGTGTTCGAGAAGGCCGGCGTCAATTTCTCGCACGTGTTCGGCGACGGCCTGCCGCCGTCGGCGACCGCGCAGCGTCCGGAACTCGCCGGGCGCAGCTTCCAGGCGATGGGCGTGTCGCTGGTGATCCACCCGCACAACCCACGTGTGCCGACGTCGCATGCAAACGTGCGTTTCTTCATCGCCGAGAAGGCCGACGCCGAGCCGGTGTGGTGGTTCGGCGGCGGTTTCGACCTGACGCCGTACTACGGCAACGTCGACGATGCGCGCCACTGGCATGCGACCGCGAAGGCGGCGTGCGAACCGTTCGGCGCCGACGCCTACCCGCGCTTCAAGCAGTGGTGCGACGACTACTTCTTCCTCAAGCACCGCAACGAGCCGCGCGGCATCGGCGGCCTGTTCTTCGACGACCTCAATGAGTGGGGTTTCGAGCGCTCGTTCGCGTTCATGCAGAGCGTCGGCGACCACTACGTACCCGCCTACCTGCCGATCGTGCAGCGCCGTCGCGACGATGCCTTCGGCGAGCGCGAGCGCGAGTTTCAGCTTTACCGGCGCGGCCGCTACGTCGAGTTCAACCTGGTCTACGACCGCGGCACGATCTTCGGGCTGCAGACCGGTGGGCGCACCGAATCGATCCTGATGTCATTGCCGCCGCTGGTCAGCTGGAAGTATGACTGGCAGCCGGAACCGGGGAGCGACGAAGCGCAGTTGTACGATGTGTTTCTGAAGCCGCAGGACTGGTTGGCGCAGGGTAACTGAGGGTTGCTTCCGATGTTGGGCTGGTTGCGTGGTCGTCGCGGATAGGCATGCCGGTTGGATGAATGGAACGCTGCTTGTTCGCGCTTTCGCGCGAGATTTGTTGTCGATGCCGGCGACAATACGCGCCCCCGGTTTGTGTATTTCCGCTTGCTGTTGGTCCGAGGCAGAGGGGGGTTGTTCGCGCTGACGCGCGGGATGTTTTTAAAGCGCTCGGCGGAGCGCTCCCGCGGTACTTTTCTTTGCTTGCCCAAAGAAAAGTACCCAAAAGAAAAGGCCCCCGACGACTTGCCCCTCGTCTGCGACGAGGGGTTCCCTGCGCTTCTCGGGGTTTTCGGCGCGCGTGAACTCCCTCGCTACGCTCGGTCAGACATGCACGCGCTTGCCTCCGAAAACCCCTGCGATGCTCGGCGGCGTCAACGGGACCGGGGTGGGCGCCGCAGGCTCGGCGCTCTTCGCCCGGTCCCTCGCGGCCGGCTACGGAGCCCCCGGGGGCCCCGTTGGTGCAGCCGAGCACCGCAGGACAAAACCGGGAGAAGCGAGGACTGTCTGAGCGATCGGAGATCGCGAGTTCCGCAGCGCCGGTTTTGGCCGAGGAGCGCAGGGCAGTCGGCGCGCAGCGCCGACCACGCCTTCGGGGTGCCCTTTTCTTTGCCTTCTTTCTTTTGGGCAAGCAAAAGAAAGAAGGGCGGGCGCGCTCCGCCGAGCGCTTCCAAAAACCATCCCGCGCGCCAGCGCGAACAAAACCGAACGACTCAGCCCGCAGAAGATCACCCCAGGTCGAAACAACGACCCACTACCCACGTTGTCCTCGCGATCGACGACCCGGTCGCGTGAACCGTCAAGCCACCGACTGGTAGTAGAGGTTCTGCGGGTGCCTGGCCTCGGCGAAGAAGTACCAGCGCTCGGCCAGCAGCCCGACGTATTGCACCGCGAACGCGAGGATGGGCAGGTACGTCGACGCCAGTATGTTCGACGCGCCGAGCAGCGCGACCGGCACCAGGAACACCGTGGCGACGAAGAACCACTTGATCAGGCCGAGCGTGCCGTCGCTCCTGCCGTGGAAGAACTCGCGGGTGTTGAACGAGCCGCCCATGAAACCCATCGACTTCTGTCGGATGGTCGTATGCCGCACGCCGATCGCGCTGCGCAGCGTCGACCTGTGTTTGATGCGGCCGTTGCGATAGACCGCGAAGCCGCGCGTGATCGCCGCGAACACCGTGAAGATCACGGCCCAGGTGCCGAAGAAGCCGACCAGCTGCACACCGCTCCAGGCCGAAAAGGCAGCCGCCAGCGTGAAGCCTGACACCAGGCCGAACAGCATGAAATTGACGACGGTCAGCGGGCTGTGCCACTCCTGCAGGAAGCGTACGCTGGCGTAGATCATCGCGGTGCTGACGAACAGCACCAGCGACAGCACGCTGCCGATGACGCCCAGCAGCAGCGTCGGATCGACCGGGATCTGGCCCTGGATGACGAACAGCGGCTCGGTCATCTCGACGTAATGCGCGCCACCGTACAGCAGCACCAGCACGATGAAGGCCGGCAGCGCGATCAGCTCACGCGACAGCCACGACGTCCGCCACTGCGTGAGACCGCGCCATGCGCGGGTCAGGAAGTAGCTCGGTTTGCCGAGGTGGAATACCGCGGCCACGAGGCCGAGGATCAGCAGGACCATCGCGACGAAGCTGCCCATCGCGTAGAAAGTCACGCTGTCCTGTGGCGCGAGCAGGTTCGCCAGCGAGTACACCTGGCCGGTGACCAGCGCCATGAACAGGCCCTGGCCGGCGCCGATCAGGGTCGTGAGGAAGATGACGGAAAAGGCAGGATGCATGGGAACTCCAGGGCCTAGGGCCTAGGGCCTAGGGCCGAGGGCCGAGGGCCGAGGAAAGGCAACCGGCCTGTTTGTCAGAACACTGGACTGCGCGGATGCGGCAGCTTGAATCCGCGTGATCCGCAAACGAGTAGTCACGACTTGACGCACCCGCACCGCAACTCTGCGCCCTCGGCCCTGGGCCCTCAGCCCTTTTAGTACGAGACATCATCCAAGGTATCTCCCTCGGCGGCCGGCAGCGGCGCCTCCTTGGTCAACGGGTTGTCGGCACGCTCCAGCTCGTCGTCGAATATCTGGATGCGGGTCTTGCGGCGCGGCAGGTAATGGTTGGCCGGCTGCGTTCCCCATTCCGGCATCAGCTGGTATCCGCCGTTCTCGTGGATCGCGATCGACGCCTCCGAATTGGGGTCGTGGACGTCGCCGTATAGTCGCGCGCTGGTCGGGCATGCGAGCACGCAGGCCGGTTGGCGCTCGTTCTCGGGCAATGATTGATCGGTGATGCGATCGATACACAGCGTGCACTTCTTCATGACCTTCTGCTGCTCATCGAGCTCGCGCACGCCATAGGGGCAGGCCCAGGCGCAGTACTTGCAGCCGATGCACTTGTCGTAGTCGACGAGCACGACGCCGTTGTCCTCGCGCTTGTAGGACGCGCCGGTCGGGCACACCGGCACGCACGGCGGCTCCTCGCAGTGTAGGCAGCTCTTGGGGAAGTGCACGGTCTCGGTATTCGGGTATTCACCGACCTCGAACATCTGCACCCGGTTGAAGAAGGTGCCGCTCGGATCGACGTCGTACGGCCGCTGGTCGACCATCGGCCCGGCCCAGCCGGACGTGTTCCATTCCTTGCACGACGTCACGCAGGCGTGGCAGCCGACGCAGACGTTCAGATCTATTACCAATGCCAATTGCGTCATTTCGTACATCCCATTGGAAACGCAAAGGCCTCAAAGGCGCAAAGGCCGCAAAGTCTTGGGGCGCCCTGACAGAAGAATCTTTGCGTTCTTCGCGTCTTTGCGTTCTTTGAGTTCCGATACTCGGTGTTCATTCAATGCCCGCCTTACGTCGGAACAGCCCGGCGAAGTAAGCCTGCCATCTGCCGCGCCGGCCTTCCTGCCCGGGTACCCGACGCTGTGCTGGGAACTGCGGGAACGTGGTGCGCGGTTCAGCGTCGTCGGCCTTGTAGACCTTGACGCGGACGTCGAACCACGCCGCCTGGCCGGTCACCGGGTCGGAGTTGGAGAGGTGCTCGCCGGCCTCGTTCGGCGGCAGTTCCTCGGCGATCACGTGGTTGAGCAGGAAACCCTTCTGCGACTCGTTGGCCTTCGGCTGCAGCCCCCACGCGCCGGCGGCCTTGCCGATCGCGTTCCAGGTCCACACGGTGCCCGGCTCGACCGACTCGGAGAAGCGCGCCATGCAGCGCACCTTGCCGTGGGGCGACTCGACCCAGATCCAGTCGCCGTCCTCGAAGCCGTTGGCCGCACCGACCTGCGGGCTCATGAACAGGAAATTGTGGGTATGGATCTGGCGCAGCCAGGCGTTCTGGCTGTCCCACGAGTGGTACATCGCCATCGGCCGCTGGGTCAGCGCGTTGAGCGGGAACTCGTGGGTGTCGACCAGTTCGCTCTCGAGCGGCTCGTGGTAGAACGGCAGCGGGTCGAAGTAGGTCTCGATGCGCTTCGCCAGGTGCCTCGGCGGCCGGCGGCCGGGACGTCGGCCCTGCGCGGCGAGGCGGAACTTCTGCAGCACCTCGGAGTACAGGTGCACGTTGATCGGCTCGGCGTAGCGCGTCATGCCGTGCGCCCTGGCCCACTCGAGGTAGCCCTTGTTCCAGTTACGCATGTACTGGTACGACTTCGGCAGCTGGTAATGGAACACGCAGTTGTTCTTCGCGTACATCTCCCATTGCCGCGGGTTCGGCTCGCCCTTGAGGAACTTCTCGCCACCCTTGCCGCGCCAGCCGGACAGGAAGCCGATACCCGAGCCCGGCGAGGTCTCGAAGTTGACGACGAAGTCCGGGTAGTCGCGGAACTTGCGGGCGCCGGACTCGGTGACGAAGGCGGGCAGCCCGAGGCGCGTACCCAGTTCGATCAGCACGTCCTGGAACGGTTTGCAGTCACCCTTGGGCGGCACGACCGGGACGCGCACCGAGTCGCACGGCCCGTCGAACTCGGAGATCGGCCGGTCGAGCATCGACAGCGCGTCGTGGCGCTCGAGGTAGGTCGTGTCCGGCAGTACCAGGTCGGCGAACGCGACCGTCTCCGACTGGAACGCGTCGGCAACGATGATGAACGGGATCTTGTACTCGCCGTTGTCGTCCTTGTCGACGAGCATCTCGCGCACCTTGACCGTGTTCATCGACGAGTTCCACGCCATGTTGGCCATGAACAGCAGCAGCGTGTCGATCTTGTACGGGTCGCCGCGCCACGCGTTGGTGATGACGTTGTGCATCAGGCCGTGCACCGACAGCGGGTACTCCCACGAGAACGCCTTGTCGAGGCGCACCGGGTTGCCGTCGTCGTCGACGAACAGGTCGTCGGGGTCGGCCGGCCAACCGAGCGGCATGCCGTCGAGCGGCGTGTTCGGCTGCACACCGTCGGGGCCGTTCGGCGGCTTCGGACATGGCGGGATCGGGCGCGGAAACGGCGCCTTGTGACGAAAGCCGCCGGGGCGGTCGATCGTGCCGAGTATCGTCATCAGCACGCCGAGCGCGCGGATCGTCTGGAAGCCGTTCGAGTGCGCGGCGAGGCCACGCATCGCATGGAATGCGACCGGGCTGCCGCTGACCGACTCGTGCTCCCTGCCCCAGACGTCGGTCCACTGGATCGGCAGCTCGATCTTCTGGTCGCGCGCGGTGACACCCATCTCGTGCGCGAGGCGTTCGATCGTCTCGACCGGGATGCCGGTGATGCCGGCGGCCCACGCGGGCGTGTATTCCTCGACGCGCTCCTTGAGCATCTGGAACGCGGTCTTGACCGGCCTGCCGGCGACCTCGTAGCTGCCAAGCAGGAACGGGTCACAGCCCTCGCAGCGCACGTCAACCGGGCCATTGGTCTTGCGGTCCCACCACAGTTTGTTCTGCGGATCGAAGCAGCCCTCCTCGACCGGCTTGTCGGTGCGGATGAACATGCCGTAGTCGGCCGACGACTCGCCGAGATCGATCAGCTCGGCGGCATTCGTGTAATGCACCAGGAACTCGCGGTCGTACAGGCCCTGCTTGATGATCTCGTGCGTGATCGCGAGCATCAGCGCACCGTCGGTACCGGGCTTGATCGGCACCCATTCGTCGGCGATCGCCGAGTAGCCGGTGCGCACCGGGTTGATCGAGATGAAGCGGCCGCCGCGACGCTTGAACTTCGCGATCGCGACCTTGAGCGGGTTCGAGTGGTGGTCCTCGGCGGTGCCGATCATGACGAACAGCTTGGCGCGATCGAGGTCGGGGCCACCGAACTCCCAGAACGAACCGCCGATCGTGTAGATCAGGCCGGCGGCCATGTTCACCGAGCAGAAGCCGCCGTGCGCGGCGTAGTTGGGCGTGCCGAACTGCTTCGCGAACATGCCGGTCAGCGCCTGCATCTGGTCACGCCCGGTGAACAGCGCGAACTTCTTCGGGTCCTCGGCGCGCAGCCGCGACAGGCGCTCCGCCATGACCTCGAACGCCTGGTCCCAGGAGATCTCGTCGAACTGCGACGCACCGCGCTCGCCGCCGGGGCGGCGCAGCAGCGGCCTGGTCAGGCGCGCCGGCGAGTACTGCTTCATGATGCCGGATGCGCCCTTGGCGCAGATCACGCCCTTGTTCAGCGGGTGGTCCGGGTTGCCCTCGATATGCCGGACCTCGCCGTCGCGCAGCGTGACACGGATGCCGCAACGGCACGCGCACATGTAGCAGGTCGTGTTCTTGACCTCTTTCCTGCCCGGCTCGGATTCCACCTGCAATACCGGATCCAACATGCCCCAACCCCAAGCCCGCGAACCCGCCGGGCTATTTTATGATTAATCGCTAACATTCTAATATTTCACGCGCGCAATCACAACGCGACCGCGCGTGTTGAGAACCAGCTTGGGCCGCGCAGCAGACCACGGGCCTCATTACTTTTTATCTTGGGATCAGAGACTTATATGACGCCATGCGGCGACCGCCGGCGCGGCCGCGGCCCGGCGCGGTCAATAGCGGAACTTGCGCACGACCTCGTAGCCGTGGAGGTCGGGCTTCCAGCCCCAGAAATAGGCCTGCAGGTCGCGCACCGCGTCGAGTTCGGCGTCGCGAAATGATGCCGCCGCGAAACCGCATCCCATGGCCGACCGCTCGCGACCGCGGAAATCCTTGAATTCGCTGCGGATCACGATCACGTGGGCATGCTCGAGTTGGCTGAGGTTCTGCGCCCGGATCACGTCGAGATGCTTCAGGTAATCGGCGTAACCCTTTGCGCGCAGCGCGTCTTCGGCCGCCTCCTGGGCCTCGACCGGGTGCGACTTGCCATAGGCCAGTGCGTAGTCGAGGGTCTGGCCCTGGTACTTGGCCATCACGCACGCCGCGCCGCCGGCGGGTACCGCCGCCGCGGCCAGCATCAGGACGGTGAACAGGATCAGCGCGCGCATACCAGCCGCATCGTCCGCGCCGGCGGAGTCTTTAGCCTGCATGTTGCGCGAGCATTCGGAGGGCATGCGGCTTTCGCGGCCGTGTTGCCGGCCTCGAGCAGAAGTCATGGCCGTCGCTGGGGCTTGAGCGAAAGCCAAAGCGAGCGACAAACCGCTGGGACCTGAAAAGCATGATGCCGGGCGTCGACGGCAACTTCCGGTCGTCGCACGAGCGGACGGAAACCTCCGCATTTGCGGATACGCGCAGGTTTGGTGCTGTTCGGCCCATGCGACATGCAGGCCAGCCCGGTCCACGTGTGCGCTGCACGGTCCGGGCGCGCGCCACGTTTTGGTCGGCATGCGACGACGCGCGCGGATCCTGTCTCAACATCCACCGTTGATGAGACCGGCGCAGAAACTCGGCACCGCTGGTCTGTACGCTGGCAGACAATTCAATGACCAAGTGAACCGCGCGTTGGCGCGGACGAGTTGCAAACGGTGTATCGGCAATCGTGAGATTGGTTCTAGACGTCGAACAGCCTCTTCAACTCGGCGGGGACGAACTCGTAGATGTATGAGTTGTCGCCGCTGTGGATGAGGTTGTCATCGTCGTCGCGGAAGGTCAGGTACGGACGCACCTCGACGCCATCGACCTCGACGCCGGCGGTGTCGTCGAGCGTGCTGGCGATGCTGAAGGCGATGCTCCCCGCAATCTCCTCCATGTCGAGGCCCTTGATACCGGCCTCCTCGAGTTTGATGCGCACTTTGTCGATAACCTCGCGGATGAACAGCGCCTGTAGTTCATCGAATTTCTCTGTGTTGACGGTCAGCTGCATGGGTGTTTCTCGTGCTGCAGAAGTTGCCGGATCGGCCGGGACCGGAGATTGTAAGGGGATATCGCGACGAGATCGCTACTCGTCGGCCAGTGCGACGCCAAGCAAGCGGATCTAAGGCGGCTCGCGGGAGGCTGGATATACGGTCTGGCGATGCCGTCGGCTGCCGCCTTCTTGGCCGGGTCGACCCCGGATCAGTGCGCAGGCGCCGTCGGCCAGCGTGCTGCATAGCGATCGATCACCTCGCTTACCGCCTCCGGGACGTTCTGCACGATCATCTGTCGCTTGCCGTCGGCCAGGAAGCCGGGCATGTCTTGCGGCAGTCGGCGGCCGAGGTTGTCGAACGTCCGTTCCATCAAGGACGGATCCAGCGAGCGCGTCGCGGCGATTCCGGCATTCAGGTTGAGCACGCGCCAGGGACGGTAGGGATTGCTCGTATCTTCGTCGATGCGGACCTTTTCCGACGCGGCATCGGCAACCTCTTCCATCAGCTGGCACATTTGCGCGAGCTCGTCGGGGTCGTTGAGGCCGTTCGTGATGCGCCCGAAGCCGTCGGCGATCCCCTCGAGGTTTCCCAGCGTCGCTTCGCGACGCGCCAGCCACAGGCCGATCGAAGCAAAGATCAACGCCATGTCCTCGCGGTGTTCCATAACTTCGAGCACCAGCAGTTGGTAAGCCAACCGATCCAACAGGTCGAGCCCGTGCGCGGCGAACTCGGCGAGTTCATCGCGCTCGAAGAAAACGGCGCCCTGATCGAGCGCTGTCGCGAGCTCGAAGAAGTCCGACAGCGCAGCGGCAACCGCGAGGGGGCCCGCGTCCGGGCTGTCGATCTTGCCGGTTCGTTCGTTGCGATCGACGATCGCCTTCGTAACCTCCAGGGCCCGATCGTTGATGCCGTCGATGTCGAATATCAGAGTGCTCATGGCTTGAAGATTCCCGTTGCAGGCGGACTGTCTTGAGTAACCGGCCTTGGACCGCATTCGGACTCTAATGCAGTGCGCCGGCCCGGAATGCGCATTCCGCGTCAGGGTATTTTCAACGGCGTTTATTAATATAATCCGCGGGCGGAGACACTGCACCCGGACGAGGACAGTCATGCAAGGTTCGATCGCCCAGACGCTTTCTCTGGCGGCCCATGGTAACGCCCACCTCTCCGGAAAGTTGGACGAGGACTACTTTCCGCACCATCAAACCTTTGCGTTTTGTGGGTCCGTCAGGTTCGTCGAACTGAATGAAGACGGCGATTCGTTCACCGAAGAGGCGTTCGCGTCGGATCCGGTGTTCTGGTTCGGCAAGATGAAAGACGCCGGCGTGCGGCAGTACCGGATTCGCTATATCGCCAGCCAGGACGCCGGGACCTCGGACAGGCTGTCAGTGGCCTACCCGGGCGGCGGGGGACGCTGGCTGATCGAGACCATGCTGCCAACGGGGTCCGACTACTGGGAGGGCCACTGGGAGGCCCCGGAGGCCGCCGATGGTAAATGGCGGGTCACCTATGCACGGGTACTGAAGGATGCGGAGATACCGGAGCCACGCATGCCGCCGCCCGAGATGGTCAAGACCAAGCTGCAGGGTGCGTTCACGAACGCGGGCAAGTTCGCAAATGCGCACGGCCAGGAACAGTTCGCCGAGGCCTTCAAGCGCGGCGTCAACGCCCTGAAGGACGTCCGCTGGGAGAGGAAGATCTACCCGCCCGAGTACGCTCCGCTGATTTACCAGCAGCTGCTGACGGCGGTAATCGAGGGCTGGGTGTTCGGTGGCGAGGGATCGTGGAACGACCTCCGCTTCGATGACGCAGAGACCCAGCAGGAATACGATCGGCTCTCGGATCAGCTTTTCAATTTCATGAACCTGGCGCTGCTGGTGGCCGCCAATCCGTGGCCGAGGCAGGCGTAGTCGGCGCGGCGACCGCCGGGCCGCAAAGGACCACAGCCAGGCCGCACAGGACTACAGGTAGAGGACCCCGTCGCGACGGTTGTGCAGCGGGTCATTATCGACGCTCAAGCCCCGCATTCGCGCCTCGACCCGAATGGTGCTCATCAGTTCGTTGTCGATGACCAGCGGGTACATCGCATGGAAGCGGGCCACATCCATGACATGGGGTCGTGATGCCTGCTCCAGACGCGAGCGGTCGTCGTCTGCGAGGCCGTGCAACATCAACAGCCGCGTCGACTGCCGCAACAGGTAGCGTTGGCACAGCGCGTGATCGGCCTCGTCGTCCCAATCCTCGCGCAACAGCATGCCCGGGAAGGTGTCGGTCTCGTTTGGTCGACGCCGAAACCAGCGGGCCTTGGGACGATTGCCGGCGCGCTCTGCCACGAGCCTTTCCACACGGTAATTGACCGGTGCCGAGCTGTGGGCCTTTTCCTCGGCGGTCGCTTCGATCGGCATGACGGCCGCCGGCAGGGCTGTCCACTCGAGCCGCACCGGGAAAGCGGGCATATGCTCTGCCTCGGTACACGAGAACACCATTGCCAGTGGCGCTTCGTCTTTTGCGTCGAGCAGCCAGTACTCGTACTCGTCGGCGGCGGGAAAGGGCAGATCGACGCGGGTCAGGAAGCGGGTCAGTTCCAGAATCCGCTCGTCGATATCGCGGCCGTCCTGCGTGCCCTGTTCGGAGATAGTCGCCATGTCACTCTGCCGGACATGCGCCACGCGCCGATAGCCGTGTGAATGCAGGTGAGGACCCGAACGGCCGTCACCCGCGGTCGCGTGTCGGAAATGGATTTCCCAGGTGTTGCCATCCATCGTCAGTGCGCGTGCACGCTCCGACTCGGCGATCTGCACCATGCCGGAGAAAGGTGGCGTCAAACGTTGCGAGTAGGTTTTGATCATGCCGGGTACCGATACCGCGTTCGTGAGATTACAACAGCGTCGCATCGGCGCCGCAATGTCGACCCGAGTCTGGACACCTCTGCAATAACCCGGCAAAACGCAGCCTTTGACGCTGCGGCCGGGATACGCGATACCATGCAGTGGGGTATAACCACGTCGATCGCAAATGGCTGACAAACTGATCCAGAAGCACTGGCTGCACGGCACCCAGGAGTTCGAGATCGTCGACGACCTGCTCCGCGTGACGACCAGCGGGCCGCTCAAGGGCAGAAAGGTCCTGGATTTCGTGCTCGCGACACTGAATCCCGATCCCGTCCTCAACAATGGGCGGCTGGATTTCTACGGACGCGTGAAGTGTGGTCCGATGCTGTCGCTGTTCGTTGACAGGCCGGATCCCGCGTCGTTCGACGCCTTCGTCGACACGCTGAAGACGAAGGTTCGCGAGGAATACGGTGCCTTCACCGGCGACCAGGACCTGGGCGATCGCTAGGCCAACGTACTCGAGGCCATTCGCAACGCGCCGGAAACACGGGGTACCCATGGCAAGCAGACTGGTTCAACGACAGCTCTTTCGGGGCACGCAGGAATACGAGATCGACGGCGAGCAATTGAACGTGCGGGTCAAGACGCCGTTCAGGGAAGAGAGCCTCAGCATCATGCTGACCGTGCTGAATCCCGAGCCGGTGATCGGCAAGTCGAGCCTCGCGTTCGTCAGCCGGGTCAATGGTGAGCCCCTCGTCTCACTGCGCTTGGCCAAGCCCGACCCGCAGTCTTTCAACGACTTCGTCACGACGCTCAGCCAGCGGGCACTCGCCGAGTACAACGCCTTCTCCGGCCTGCGTCCGGCTGATTCGGCGGCGGGATTGGCGGGTAATTCCTACGACGAGCCGCCCGGTTTCGACGCGCCGGACGGCCGCGTAGTGCCCGCGCGTCGCAAGGTGAATGTCTCCGAGGTGCAAACGGCGATCCGTATGCTGCAGACCCATGTGGACCCGGTGCGGTGCGCGACCCTGATCGATGCGCTGGAGACCTTGCACGCGGCGCCTCAGGACTATGCGAACTTGAACAGGGTCGCCGAGGTCTTCGGTGAACTCGGCGCGCAGCAGGGCGCGGTGCTGACCTATGCCCCCTACCTCGCGGTGCTGTTGTCAGACGACCCCTTCGATCGCAACTAGCCTGCATGTCGGATGAGCATTCGGAGAACCTGCGGCTTTCGCAGCCGTTGTGGCGCCGGCTTGCAGCGAAAGTCATAGCCGTAGCTATGGCTTGAGCGAAAGCCAAGCCACAGCGAGCGAGAAATCGCAGGAATCCGAATAGAACAGCGCCGCGTACAAACTGCAGCGTCCGGCTTTTCGCAGAAGCCGAAGAAAACCGCCGTAATATCAGACGCGTACAGAGTCGGCGCTGTTCGGCTCATGCAACATGCGGGCTCGTCCGCGTCCCGCCGCGTTTCTCGCTTTCATGGAATCGTCTGCCAGCGTGCAGGCGAAAAATGCCGGGTATCGACGGTCGTCTCACCAGCGATCGACGTCAGATCAGGACACCGGGATGCAGCGGACCAGCGGTAGGCCGGCAGCTGACGAGGCCGGGTTGGCGGGGCGTGCCGGGTGGCCCGACGTCCCGGTCGATCGAGCTTCCCGTACCGGCTGTCCGCCAAGCCCCGGACCGACGGCATATCGGCGCCTAACTGCGAGTGATAAGCATTCCCTTACCGTCTCGCGGCCGCCGGCGCAGGCCACTGTTCAGGGCACAGGCCGGACATAACCCCTGCAACATCGCGATGTTCTAATATAGCGCATTGAAAAATAAGGATTTGCTAAAAAAAATTAGCTTGCTTTATGGGACGCGAAAAAACAGTGAATGGAAAACTGTGTTGAAAATGAATACCTTCCCGCCCACTAAACACTGCTGAAGGGCTTTTCACATGCTAACCACCAACCCGTTTGCCGAGCTGTCCTCGCTCATCCCCGTGGCTGCCATGCAGGGGTATGTCATCCTGATGGTGCTCCTGGTTATCGGGGGCACGCTTCTCGACGTGATCCACAAGGGCAGTGCGAAGTACTTCTTCGAAAACGCAAGGAAAGCCGAAAAGAACGCCCGTCGCACCGTCAGCTCTGGAGAGAAATTCGGACTGGCGATGCAAACGCTGACCAACGAAGTCCTGCTGTCGGCGGAGTTCCAGAACACGCACCGGCGGCTCTCGCACCTGATGACCATGTATGGCTTCATCGTGATGGTCGTGGCCACCGCGGTCCTGATATTCGCCTACCCGACCGAAGCGAGCGCCGGCATCTGGCCACTGCTGTGGCACCTGGGTGCGCTGTCGCTGGCTGTCGGGGGCTACTGGTTCTGGTTCAAGATCCGTGTCGACGTCTCGGCCGAGGGCCTGGTGTGGTACCGCTTCACACAGGGCGACATCTTCATCGTCTCGCTGCTGGCCACCGCCACCTTCGGCCTGCTCTGGTCATTCTTCCAGGCAGCAGGCAGCGGCGGCCTGACGACGCTGTTCTTTGTCCTGTTCATCATTTCCAGTACGACGTTGTTTAGCACGGTGCTCTGGTCTAAGTTCGCGCACATGTTCTTCAAACCGGCCGCCGCTTACCAGAAGAAGGTCACCCGGGCGGACGGTTCACAGGAGAACCTGCCGGACGTTCCCGAGCTGTCCGCCACCGAAACCAAGACCCGCTACCCGGACATTCCGGAGTACATGGGTGACAACCCGGAGTACATGGGCCTCGGCATCAAGCGCGAACAGCCGCAACACTACTGATCAACCAGTCACAAAAGGTTAGGAGAAACTCATGCCAACATTCGTATACATGACCCGTTGTGACGGTTGCGGGCACTGTGTCGACATTTGTCCTTCGGACATCATGCATATCGACAAGGTCACCCGCCGCGCCTACAACATCGAGCCCAACATGTGCTGGGAGTGCTACTCGTGCGTCAAGGCGTGCCCGCACCACGCCATCGACGTTCGCGGTTACGCAGACTTCGCCCCGCTGGGCCACTCGGTCCGCGTGATTCGCGACGAGGAGAAAGGCGTCATCGCCTGGCGGATCAAGTTCCGCAACGGTAAGAAAGACATGAACCTGCTGGCGCCGATCACGACGAAGCCGTGGGGCAAGCATATTCCGCAACTCAAGGATGTGCCCGCGCCGTCCGCCGAGCAGCGTGCCAGTCAGCTGCTGTTCAACGAACCGAAGTACATCCGAATGGACGATGGTGACATCCACACCCTCAAGTCCAATGGTCTGAAACTTGTTGAAGGTGTGGAGGGTTACTAATGGCTTACAAGACAATCGTAGAAGACGATATCGACATCCTCGTCGCGGGCGCCGGCCTCGGCGGTACCGGTGCGGCCTGGGAGGCGCGCTACTGGGGGCAGGACAAGAAGATCGTCATCGCCGAGAAGGCGAACATCGACCGCTCCGGCGCCGTGGCGCAGGGCCTGTATGCGATCAACTGCTACATGGGCACCCGCTTCGGCGAGAACAATCCCGAAGACCACGTCCGCTACGCACGCATCGACCTGATGGGGATGGTCCGTGAGGATCTGCTGTTCGACATGGCCCGCCACGTCGACTCGGCGGTGCACCAGTTCGAAGAATGGGGCCTGCCTCTGATGCGCAACCCCAAGACCGGCGCCTACCAGCGCGAAGGCCGGTGGCAGATCATGATCCACGGCGAGTCCTACAAGCCGATCGTCGCGGAGGCGGCGAAGAAATCGGCCGACAAGGTCTTCAACCGGATCTGTGTCACTCACCTGCTGATGGACGAGGCCAAGGAAAACCGCGTCGCCGGTGCCGTCGGCTTCAACGTCCGTACCGGCAACTACCACGTGTTCAAGTCCAAGACCGTCGTCGTCGGTGCCGGTGGTGCCTCCAACATCTACAAGCCGCGTTCGGTCGGCGAGGGTGCGGGCCGCGTCTGGTACGCCCCGTGGTCGTCAGGTTCGGCCTATGGTCTGCTGATCGGCGCCGGTGCGAAGATGACCCAGATGGAAAACCGCATCGTCCTGGCACGCTTCAAGGATGGCTACGGCCCGGTCGGTGCCTACTTCCTGCACCTCAAGACCTACACCCAGAACGGCTTCGGCGAAGAGTACGAGTCCAAGTGGTTCCCTGCGTTGGAAGAGATGGTCGGCAAGCGTTACCTCGACGTCGAGGCCTCGCACCGCACGCACCGTCCGATCCCGACCTGCCTGCGCAACCATGCGCTGATCAACGAGGTGAATGCCGGCCGCGGTCCGATCCACATGGTCACGATGGAGGCCTTCCAGGATCCCCATCTCGAGGAGATCGGTTGGCACAACTTCCTCGGCATGACTGTCGGCCAGGCCGTTCTCTGGGCCGCTACCGACCTGGACCCGAAGTATGAAAACCCGGAGCTGACGACGTCCGAGCCCTATGTCATGGGTTCGCATGCGACCGGTTGTGGCGCCTGGTGCTCCGGCCCCGAAGACCTGTCGCCGCCCGAGTACTACTGGGGTTACAACCGGATGACCACGGTCGAGGGTCTGTTCGGCGCCGGCGATGCCGTCGGCGGCACGCCGCACGCCTTTTCGTCCGGCTCGTTCACCGAAGGCCGCCTGGCGGCCAAGGCGGCATGCCAGTACATCGACGATGGCAAGGCGGAAGGTATCCGTGTTTCCGAGTCGCAGATCGAGCGTCGTCGGGAAGAGATCTACAAGCCGATGGAGCACTACAAGACCTATCGGAACGAGATCACTGCAGGCACCGTCAACCCCAACTACATCAACCCGCGTCAGGCTCTCGATCGCCTGCAGAAGCTGATGGACGAGTACTGCGGTGGCGTAACGGTGAACTATATGACCAACGAGAAGCTGCTGAACATCGGCCTGAAGAAGCTCAAGGTGTTCGAAGAGGACCTTGAGAAGATCGCAGCCGAGAATGTTCACGAGCTGCTGCGTGCATGGGAAGTCAAGCATCGCCACCTCACGTCAGAGGCCGTGATGCAGCACACCCTGTTCCGCAAGGAAACCCGTTGGCCGGGCTACTACTATCGCGGCGACGCGCTGAAGGTTGACGACGACAACTGGCACGTGCTTACGGTTTCGCGTCGTGACCCGAAGACCGGCGAATACACGATGGAAAAGGCGCCCCTCTACCACATCGTTGATGAGGCTGAAGAAGCGGCGGCGTGACCTAGGCTGACCGGCCAGGCGGGGGCCTGACGACCCCTGCCTGGCTTTTTGCTTTTTTGGGCCTCCCTGAGACGGGATGCAGCCCCACTGAAATCATCTGACCGGTGTATCGGCGGAGTATGGATTGAACATCATCAACGACACAGACGAGCAGATACAGGCCGTCGCCCATCCCATGTGGGAGGACCTGATCAAGTACTCGAACAAGGGCCAGTACGGCAAGTTCATCCGCAAATTCTCCTACGACCTGCTGCTCGGGCTCAACGAAGTGGAAGTCGGCAAGCAATTCGCGAAGAGCGAGTTGACCCGGAACCTGTCGGAAGACTACGACTACCTCGGCCTGATACGCCGCGGCGAACATGTGACCGTCCTTTACCGGGTGCGCAGTACCAAGCGCGAAGGGGAGTGGTTGGGTCGCATGGTCCTGGGCTACGAAAAGGGCGAGGTGCGGATCTTCGCAGCGTCGATATTTTGATGAGTACGAAACAGACCATCTCGGAAAACAAGCTCGTTGAGCTGAGTTACGAGGTCATCGACGAAAAGACCGGTGACGTCTTGACGTCGGTCGAGTACCCGATCGGCTACGTGCACGGCAAGAACTCCGTGCTGTCGTCCCGGGTGACCGCCGAGCTCGAAGGCAGGACCGCCGGTGACATCATCGAGGTGCCGATCGACGGCGACACGCTCTACGGGCCGCGCGACGAGTCGCTCGTCATCACCGACTACATCGAAAACGTGCCGGAGGAATACCGCGAAGTCGGCACGCGGATCGTCATGGAGAACGACAAGGGGGACACCAAGGGCTTCATCGTCACCCGCATCGATGAGAAGACGCTGACCATAGACGGCAACAACCCGCTGTGCGGCCGCTCGTTGGTCTTCCGCCTCGAAGTCCTGAAGGTCCGCGACGCGACACCCGAGGAGATCGAGGTCGGTGGCAATGTCGTTGCGGGACCCGATGTCGGCCAGGCGATGCTGTCGATCAACAAGGCGAAGCCGACGACGACCTCTGACTAGGGCCTGTTCGTACTACGCGAGGCGCAGCGACGGCGGCCGTTTTCTTGGCCAACAAGGCGCTGCGAGCGTGACGTACCTGCCGTACATGAGTGAGCAGCAACACCGTTGGGCGGCCCATCATTCGAACAAAGGGCGACCCCGTCCCTCCGGGTTGCGCCCCAAAATGTGCCATGCGGCATTGCTCGTCGTTCATTTAGGCCCACTAAATGTCTCTCCTCGCGCCTTGCCTGGCGCATTTTGGGACGGCAACGCTGCGCCTCGCGTAGTGTGAACAGCCCCTAATTCGGCGCGCTGCCACCGGCGCCGGGGTCGCCGGTGAGTTCGATCATCTCCGATACCTCCAGTACCCCCTGAATCTCCAGGAAAGGACAAGACTGGGCCGCGCCTAGCGCCTCTTCCATCGACCCGAAATCCAGAATGCTCAGCCCGGACATGGCGGTCGTGCTGCCGGCCTCCGGCGACTTGCCAGGCTGCACGGTATGCGTGTCCTTGAACGGCACCGCAGGGCTCACGACCGCGTTACCGAGCGCGTGCAGCCACTGCTGGTACCTGTCGAAGTGCGCCTTGCCCTGGGCTGGATCGGTGGGGTACTCGCCACCGAGATAGACGAAGATGAATCTTGGCATACCGGTCGGAACTCCTGAATGTGAAGCGTGGGTGATGGGCGCATGGCCGGGTCTTCCGGCCGCGCATCGGGTCTCCTATTATTTAGCTTTATCAGTACACTATGAAAATCTGCTTTACCTCGGGGCGGCAGACTACTACAAAGGGCGCCGGGTAATGGCGTTGCCACTGTTGTTTGAAGAATTGACTTGCAGGCCTATCGACAAACATCTGATAGACCTAATTTTATGACGAGAGGTGAATCATGAGCGAACCGAGCAAGACCCGTCCGAAAGTGCCTGAGGGCAAGTCGCGCTACCTGCTGACGCGCCAGAAAGAGGCGAACGACAAGGGCTATGTCGGTTACGACACGATCTGGGAATCGTTCCAGAAAGAGGCCGAGTACAAGACACCGAAACGTCCTTGAGCCGTCGCTGTCGCGGCCTTGCCTGGAGACCGGGTTACCGATACCGGTAACGGCCGGATTCGGGCTCGACCGGGTTGGATTGGAGGTCTGTGCCGATCGGCGCAGGCCTCTTTTGGTTTGCAGGTCCTAGTGTCCTGTTCCACAAATAACGTATCGCTCAGAACGCCACCCACGCGCTGCTGCAAGGCGCGTTCGCGTGCGAATAGTCGACCTATTCGGAGCGGATGCAACACCGCAGCAGCGCGTGGGTGGCGTTCCCTTCGGGCGCTGCCTCAATGACTTACGGCGGTGTTACGCTCACTCGTGTTAGCGTCGGCTAGCACTCGATCGCGTGCCTTGCCGCAAGTCATTGAGGCAACGCTGAGTGACACGTTATTTGTGGAACAGGACACTAGCCGTGCCGTGGGACTTGGGCGGGCTGCACTGCCCCGCATTCGGCGGCTTTCGGCCGGGTGGTCGCTAGCATCCCGGCAGGGTCGGGCGAGATCCGGTCCGTCGTCCCGGTCACCATCGTCCGTGACGGCATGACCGAGCGAATGCGTTCCGCCGGGCGTTGAGACCTTTGCTGCGCGGTCTCGTCAGCGCGATGTGCCCGGCATCGACCGACGCTGGTGGGCCGCGGCGGCTCGTCGATGCCCAGGCGCAGACCTCGGCCGTACTGGCCGAGTACGAGCTGCCGTTGGCCCGCCACGATCTGCCTATGGATCGTCATGACGCCAACCGGCAGGAGCGCCGGGGCGACAACAGTACGCCGCTCGGAAGTGCCGCCACCGATTCAGACGCGTCGGTCATCGGCGGGGTATCCGACGATCAGCCGCCGCACGGCCGAAACTACAGGATGTCCACACCACACAGTGATCTCGAGATAGGTTGCAAGATCTCACGGATATGCCCGCGACAACGCTGAGCCCCGTCGACCTCGCCGTCATCGCCGTCTACCTGGTCGTGGTCGTGGCGATCGGCCTCGTCGTCGCCCGCCGCACCCACAGCGGTAGCGACCTGTTCCTCGCCGGCCGGCGTCTCGGCTGGGCACCGATCGGCCTTTCCCTGTTCGCATCGAACATCTCGAGCACGACCCTGGTCGGGCTTTCGGGTGCCGCCTACACCTGGGGCATCGCGGTCTCCAACTACGAATGGATGGCCGGCATCGTGCTGGTGTTCTTCGCGGTGTTCTTCATCCCCTACTATCTCAACGCGCGCATCAGCACGGTGCCCGAGTTCCTCGAACGCCGCTTCGACCGCCGCACGCGGCTGTATTTCTCGGGGTTGACGCTGTTCTCGAACATCGTCGTCGACACCGCCGGCACGCTGTTCGCCGGCGCGATGGTGCTGGCGGTGTTCTTTCCGCAGCTCGACCTGTTCACGGCATGCCTCGGCCTGGCCCTGGTCGCCGGCGTCTACACCGCGGCCGGCGGCCTTGCCGCTGTCGTCTACACCGACGTGCTGCAGGCGGTCGTGCTGCTGGTCGGCTCGTGCCTGGTCGCGTGGCTGAGCTTCGCGCAGCTGGATTTCTCGTGGGCAACGCTGGTCGCCGCTACCCCACCCGAGAAGCTGTCGCTGATGCTGCCGCTCGACGACCCCAACCTGCCGTGGCTCGGCACGCTGGTCGGCGTACCGATCCTCGGCTTCTATTTCTGGTGCACCAACCAGTTCATCGTGCAGCGCATCCTCGGCGCGCGCAGCATCGCCCACGCGCGCTGGGGCGCGCTGTTCGCCGGCTTCCTGAAACTGCCGGTGCTGTACATCATGGTCCTGCCGGGTGTCATGGCCGGCGTGTTCCTGCCCGGGCTCGACAACGGCGACGCGGTGTTCCCGACCCTGGTCACGCAGCTGCTGCCGGTCGGTCTGGCCGGACTGGTCATGGCCAGCCTGCTGGCCGCGATCATGTCCAGCATCGATTCGACGCTGAACGCGGCGGCGGCGCTGGTGACGATGGATTTCGTCCGCCCGGAGCAGCGCGGCTGGACGGCCAGGCGTATCGCGTGGACCGGGCGTGGATTCATCGTGCTGTTCATGCTGCTGGCGGCGGTGATCTCACCGCTGATCGCCAACTTCCAGGGCCTGTTCCACTACCTGCAATCGGCGCTCGCCTACCTGGTGCCGCCGGTGGCCGTCGTGTTCGTGCTCGGCCTGTTCTGGCGCCGCGCGACTGCGACCGGGGCATTCGCGACCCTGCTCGGTGGTCACGTGGTCTCGGCCGTGCTGTTCGGCCTGTCGCTCGGCGGCATGCTGACATTGCACTTCACGATCGTCGCCGGGCTGTCGGCACTGGCTTCGGCGCTGATCTTCGTCGTCGCCAACCGCCACGGCGCATCGCCCGCCGCAGCACAGGTCGCACAGTTCACGTTCCATTGGCAGACGACGCAACGCGACCCCGCGCTGGCATGGTGGCAGGACTACCGTCTGCACAGCGCGATCCTGCTGGCGCTGACGGCCGTCGTCGTGATCGCCCACTGGTAACGCGCGCTGGCGGCTGGCCCGGGTCGATCGCGCGCCCGCGAAGCGGACCTGTCGCGGCGCAGGCGGCCGCGCTCAGCGCAGCGAGTGCAGGCCGATCGTGTTGCCCTCGGTGTCGCGCACGATTGCCACGAAACCGTATTCGCCGATCGCGAACTTCTGATGCTCGACCTCGCCGCCATTGTCGGCCGCGCGCGCTGCCTCGACGGCGCAGTCTTCGCAGCTGAAGTACACGATGGTGCCGCCGCAGCCGGGCGGGACGCCTTCCATCTTCGCCAATGCCCCGGTCGCGCCGGGCAGGTCGTCGCCCATCGGGAACGCCATCATCTCGATGTCACCGACCGGTGACTCGAGCCTCTGCAGTTTCAGATCGAATACCGCCTCGTAGAAACCGATCGCACGCGCCATGTCATCGACGTAGATCTCGAACCAGCCGACCGCGTTTCTGTCCATCAGCGTTTCTCCTCATACCCGGGTGACACAGGTTCAGCGCCGCCGCGGCGGCAGCTCGTCGTATTCCGGCAGGGCCGCCGCCGGCTCGTACCATGCCGCGCGTGACGCGAAGAACACGTTCTGCGACGGGCGGATCGGCGGCACATCGTCGAGCGTGCCGGCGGGGACCGCGACCGCGCGCCCGGTCTGCGCCAACCACGGCAGGGACGAACCGCAGTGCTTGCAGAACGACGTCGCGAAATGCCTGGCGTCGGCAGGCGCGTAGCGACCGACGTGCTCCTCGCCGCAGAGCCAGCGAAAGTGCGCCGGCGCGACCAGGATGTTGGCCGCGTGCGCGCTGCCGGTGAACTTGCGGCAGCGTGAGCAGTGGCAGTACTGGAAGATACCGAGGTTGCCGCTGACCGCGTAGCGTACCCGGCCGCACAGGCAGCTGCCGGTGACCTCGTCGTCGGACATCAGATCCTCCCGCCCGGCGTGTGCCGGGAGCGTGTCAGCCGCCGCCGCGGTGGAAACCGCGTTCGAAACGATGCATGAATTCCGCCAACGCCGCGGCCGCGGTCGCGCCCGGGCGGATCGTCACGCGCAGCACCGGCACGCGCAACGCCCCGATCTGCCGCGCCGTCTGTGGCGCCACATCGATCACGATATCGATGCGTCCCGCGGCGTCGCGGACGCGCCAGGCCGGCGGTCCGCCGGACACCGGCCAGTCGCGCATCGCCAATGGCAGCACGCGCGTGAACTCGGCGACGCTGTAGCCCATCTCGAGGACGACGGGCGATCCCGGAGGTTGGGTCACCCACCGGCCACCGGCGGCCAGACCGCGATCACGTCGCCCGGCTGCAGCGGCGTGGCGTCACGCTCTTCGGTACCCAGGAACACGCCGTTGCGCAACACCAGGTGGGCCTTGTCGCGCGGCACGCCGACCTGGTCGAGCAGCGCATGCGCGGTCGCCCCGTCGGCGACGTCGAGCAGCGCCTTGTGGCGCTCGGCCTGGGCCGGCAGGTAGGCCATCAGCGACGCGTAGAGTTCGAGCTGGACCTGCATCGGCTCAGACGACCTGGGTGGTCGCGACGTATGCCTCCATGAGCCGCGTCGGGTCGTTCATCAGGCGGTCCTTCCATTTCCCCAGCGACGTGCGCCGCTGGATCAGGCCGCGCAGGATGCCGACGTGCTGGAACAGACCGACCGCGTTGGCGCCGACGATACGGTCGCCGTCGAACTGTAGCGACAGGTAGCGCCAGTCGTCGGGCGCGTACAGCTCGGCCTGGTCACCGCCGTCGACGCCCATCCAGCTGCCGAACGAGCACGACAACAGGCCGAGGGTGTCGAGCACGTTCATGTTCATCGAGCCCTCGTACAGCGTTTCCTTCCCGCTCATGTTGGCCGCGGCCAGGTGGCCGTGATCGGCCGCGGTCGGCTGGATCGCGTGCACCGCGTACTCCCCGGTGCAGAAGTCGAGGCCCTGGGCGACGTCGCCGGCCGCGTAGATGTCGGCGACGGTGGTGCGGAACTGGCGATCGATCAGGACGCCCTGCCCGATCTCAACACCGCTGCCGTCGAGGAAACCGACATTCGGCCGCACGCCGGTCGCGCTGATCACGAGGTCGGCGCCGATCTGCGTGCCGTCGGCGAGTTGCACGCCATCATCGTCGATGCGCTCGACGGCGACGCCGGTGTACACGTCGACCCCCTTGTGCTCGCACCAGCGCTGCAGCAGGCCGCCGGCCTGCGGTCCCATCATCCGCGGCACCATGCGTTCACCCTGCTCGATCACCGACAGCTTGACACCGCGCAGGCCGAGCGCCTCGAGGATGATGCTGCCGATGAAGCCGGCACCGATCAGCGCGACCCGGCTGCCCGGCTGCGCGCGCTCCTGGATCACGCGCGCATCGGCCAGGGTCCAGCAGGTCGCTACGTTCGGCCCGTCGATGCCGGGCAGCGGTGGCAGCGCCGGCGACGAACCGGTCGCGATCAGCAGGCGGTCGTAGGCGTGCGTGCTGCCGTCGTCGAGCACGACCTCGTGGGCGTCGCCGGCGACGCGCGCGACCCGCGCGTGCGTGACGTCGATAGCGAGGCGGTCGAAATGCCCTGCGGCCTCGCGCAGGTGGGTACCGTGCTCGGCGATCCGGTCCATCAACAGATACGGGATCGCCATCCGCGAGTATGGCGGCTCGGGCTCGTCGCCGACGATACGGATCGCCGCGTCGGGGTCGAGCTTGCGCAGCGACTCGGCGGCGTTCACGCCGGCGGGACCCGCGCCGATGATCAAGAACTGCATGCTTGTGCCCCCCGTGACCGTGCGGCGACCGCGCCCCGAGCGGGGCGCGGTGCCTGCACGCGTTCAGATCCCGAAGCGCGCCCGTGTCTCGGCGGTGATCTGGCCGT
The DNA here is from genome assembly GCA_030065815.1 of Gammaproteobacteria bacterium. Classification (GTDB taxonomy): domain Bacteria; phylum Pseudomonadota; class Gammaproteobacteria; order Chromatiales; family Chromatiaceae; genus Thiosocius. Next base: position 34,604 of record JASJCU010000011.1, read on the forward strand.
CCGGGCTCCAGCCGCGCAGCGCGTAGTACTCCGGCAGCATCTGGTCGAGGTCGTTGACCCGGCCCTTGGCCGGACCGACGTTGGCGGCGTCCTTGAGCAGACGCCTGGGCAGCGTGTCCTCGTCGGCGGTCATGCCGGCGCGCATGTTGAAGTCGCGTTCGAGGTTCCAGATGCGCTCGCCGACCTCGAGCATGCGATCGACGCTCCAGTCGCCGTCGCAGGCCGCGTCGACCTGCGGCGCGATGTCCTCCATGCTCCAGGCAAAGGTCGTGAATGCGCACAGGCCAGCCGAATCGACCGCGGCGGTCGCGTCCTGGAATGCCTTGACCAGCTCGGCCTTGCCCTCGGTGACCAGCGGGTCGGTCTTGACCGGGATGCCGAGCACCTCTGACGCGACCGTGTAGCCGCGCAGGTGGCAGGCGCCGCGGTTCGACGTCGCATAGGCCAGGCCCATGCCCTGGATGCCGCGCGGATCGTACGCCGGGAACTCCTGCGACTTGACCGTCATCGACAGCTCGGGGCGACCGTATTTGTCGCACAGGCGCTTCGACCCCATGCCCAGGTCCTTGCCGAAACCCTCGCCGATCGCGGTCAGTTCAGCCAGCTTGACCAGCACGTCGGCGCGGTTGAAGCCGAGGTCGATACCGCCGGTGTCTTCGGTCGTGATCGCGCCGGCCTCGAACAGCTCCATCGCCGCGGCGACCGTCGCGCCGAACGAGATCGGGTCGATGCCGTCCTCGTTGCACAGGAAATTGACGTAGGTGATGGCATCGAGGTCGTCGACGCCGGTGTCCGAGCCGAGTGCCCAGGCGGCCTCGTACTCGAGGCCACCGGAGTTGCCCCAGTACTCGGGCTTGTTGTTGACGCTGAAATGGCCCTTGTCGACGGTCGAGATGCGGCCGCACGCGATCGTGCAGCCGAAGCAGCCGGCGTTGGTCGTCAGGTTCGGCTTGCCGTCGCCGGCGCGCGGCTCGTGCATCGCCTCGCCGGAGATCTTCTCGGCGCCCTCGAACTGCACCTCGCGCATGTTGCGGGTCGGCATCGCGCCCATGCCGTTGATCACGTTCATCAGCACCTGGGTGCCGTATGTCGGCAGCCCCTGGCCGGTCACGGCGTTGTCGGCGAGCACCTGCTTGCCGGCGTTGACGGCGGCCATGAAGGCCTGCGGGTCGGCGATGTTGCCGACCCCCTTGGTGCCGCGCACCGCGACCGCCTTGAGGTTCTTCGACGCCATCACGGTGCCGACACCGGAGCGACCGGCGGCGCGATGCAGGTCGTTGACGACCGCCGAATACAGGCAGCCGGCCTCGGCCGAGCGGCCGACGCAGGCGATGCGCAGCTGCGGGTCCTGGTGCTTCTTGTGCAGGATCTCGTCGGCCTCCCAGACCGACTTGCCCCACAGGTCGGCCGCCGAGCGCAGCTCGGCGCGGTCGTTCTCGACGTACAGGTAAACGGGCTCCGGGGCCTTGCCCTCGAAGATGATCATGTCCCAGCCGGCGTTCTTCATCTCGGCGCCGATGAAGCCGCCGGAGTTCGAGCACGCGACCAGGCCGGTCAGCGGGCTCTTGGTCACGACCGAGTAGCGCCCGCCGGTCGATGCCATCGTCCCGGTCAGCGGGCCGGTCGTCATGATGAGCTTGTTGTCCGGGCCGAGGGGATCGCATTTCGGATCGATCTCTTCGGCAAGGTACTTGGTCGCCAGGCCACGCTGGCCGAGGTAGTCGTTGGCCCAGGCCATGTTCAGGGCCTCGGCGGTGCAGGTGCCGGCGTTCAGGTCGACACGCAGGATCTTTCGGGTCCAAGCCATGTTCGTTCCCCCTTCAGGCCGTGCCGGCCAGGCTCTGCTCGGCGTAGGCGCGCATCCTGTCGATACCGGTCCAGTCGGCGTCGACGTAGGTGATCGCCGCGGTCGGGCAGGACTTGGCGCAGGCCGGATCGCCGCCGCACAGGTCACACTTGATGACCTTGCCGGTCACCGAGTTGTAGTTCACGGTGCCGAACGGGCACGCGATCGTGCACACCTTGCAGCCGACGCAGCGCCCGTCGACGATGACCTTGGCGCCGGTCGCGGCGTCTATCTGGATCGCGTCCACGGGGCATGCCTTCTGACACCAGGCCTCGGCGCACTGGGTGCAGGTATAGGGGGCGAAGCGGCCTTCGTGATGGAAGGTGAACACCTTGATCCGGGACTTGGACGGGTTGAACAGGCCCTCGTTCTCGTACGAACAGGCCATCTCGCACTGCAGGCAGCCGGTACATTTGACCGGGTCGATGTGCAGGGCTCGCTGCATGGGGTATCTCCTCTGGCGTTGGCGGGCTGGACGCATCGCGCGCCCCCTGTTCTGCTTATCCTGCAATTCTTAGCCGGTTCGCCAGCGGTTGCAATTCGCCTGACCAGTTATTCGCCCGACGCTTCGCGCGCGTCGGTCGGCCCGGGCCGCCGAATGCCGCATCCCGGGCGCTGGCAGGCCGGCTGCAGGGAGCGACGAACAGCGTATCAGGCGATACTGAATTAGCGGCCCGAAACGCCGTTCGGCCGCGCAGCGGCAGCAACGGCCGGCGTGCGATCGTTGCCGGCGGTCGTCCGGGCGCGCTCGTCGCAGCGGATCAACGACCGGGCGGGACGCCGAACAGTCCCTTCAGCTGATCGAGCCCGCCGCGCAGCGGCCCGGCGGGCGCTTCGCTCGCGCCGGCTGCGGTCGGCGGATAGGCGGTGGACGGGTCCTGAGCGAGTTGCGTCCTGTTTTCGAGGTCCGCCTGCAGTGCGAGCCGCTCCTGCTCGGCCTCGAAACGATCGACCTCGTACTCGCAGCGCTTTCGCACGTACGACTTGGCGTTGCTGTCGCATGCGCTCCACAGCTGCTGCGCCTGAGCGACATCGCCGGCACTCTCGTGGATTCGGCCACGCAGATCGTTGAAAGGCGCATCCGAGGCATAGGTCTGCTCGAGGAAATCGGCGATCTTCAGCGCCCGGTCGACGTTTCCGGACGACGCGAGCAGGACCGCGTAAGCGGACGACGTCGAAAAATCCGCCGGCCGATTGCGCCAAGCAATCTCCAGATTCCTCGTCGCCGACGCCATCTTGTTGGCTTCCTTGCGGATCTCGTAGAGCGCGTACCGATTGAAGCCGATGCGCGAACCGCTGCCAGACACGATCGCCGTTGTCGAGCGTGGTTTGCCTCCAGAGGTTGCGGCGATGTAGCCCTGCTTGGCCCTGTCGAGCGTCGGCTTCAATGCCAGGAAGCCAACCCGCTGCAGGTCGCGCTTGTAGCTGCGCTCGTCGATGCGACGGGCGATGTTACGATCGAGTCCGAGTTCGTCGACATAGTCTTCGTACAACTCGCGCTTGCGTTCCGCCGCAGCCTCGTGCGTGTCATCGACCAACGCCAACATCGCCTTGAACCCGCGCGACGCGCTGCTGATGCCGAACTGCTTGACGTACTGCTGATAGCTGCCCTGATCGGTGATCGCGACGAGGTTGTTGGCCGCCTTCTCCATCTTGTCGATGTGCTCGGCGACTTCCGCCCGCAGCGACGGCTCCTCGCCGAAGCGGTCGAGCAGACGACCGGCGCCCTCTCCGTTGAACCCGGCCGCGACCAACAGATCGTAGCCGAGCCTGTCGGCCTCGCGCTCCTGGCTGCGGCTCCAGGCGCCGTGCAGCACGCCGGTGACCGCCGAGCGAATGGCATGTGCGGCGATCCGGATCTCCGAAACACTCTGTGCCAGCTGGCGCTGCTGATCGGCGGTCAGCTGCTGCGCCCCACCTGCAGCGCGGTTCTGGAACGCCAGCTCGTAGGTGCGGGCCAGCATCAGCATCTTGTCGACCAGCTTGACCGCCGTATCCATCGAGAAGATCGTCTCCTGATCCTGGTTGTGCCCGAGCAGGATGTGCGCGAGCTCGTGCGACAGTGCGAAGGCCAATTCGTCGCGACTGCGCAACGCGGTCAACGCACCGTAACCGACCAGGATGTCGTCGGAGCCGGTCGCGTACAGGTGCGCGGACCCGTCGTGCGAGGTCAGGAAGACGTCCACCTGCTTGTCGCTGGCGAGCTGCGACGGCACATGGCTGATCAACTCGGCGACGAGGTCCTTCAGGTAGCGCTCGGTTGCGGCATGCACGACCACCGAGTGCGGTGCAGTCAGATTGACAGTCGAGCGCGGCACCCTGTCGTTGTCGTTGCGCAACGCGATGCTGCCGCTGCCGCCTTCCTCGGCGAGGGTCTCGATCACCGGCTGGGAAGGCTTCAGAAACGCCACGTTAACCGACGGCATCGACGCCTTGCAGCCGGACAACGCCGCGGCCAACAGCACGGCCGAAGACACGACGATCAGGCCGCGGACCAGCATTTGTTTACCATTCATCATTGACGCACCCCCCTACGCCGACACCCATGCTGCCCGCCTTCGACGTCGCATCGGCCAACTGGGTCGCGGCCACTTCGCAGTTGTATTTGACGGCGCTGGAATAGGTCCAGAAGTACTCGCCGCTCTTTTTCTTCAGACACACCAGGCCGTGTGTCTCGCGCAACGTGCTGAATGCCGCGGTATCGACATCTTTCCTGTCGACCCGGCCGCCCTTCTTCGCCTCGAGCGTCGCGAGCTCGATCTCACGCAGCCTGCGTGACGCGACGCCGACGATCGTCACCCGTTTGAATGACTCCGGGCTGCGTTGGTCGAAAGGCACGCCACAGTTGTCGTACAGCTGGTCGAGCGAGGACTCGCCGGCAACGACCGTTGCGGCCACCAACGAACAAAAAACGGCGAGGCAAGCGGCGGCAGGCCCTCGAGAATAATCAGCGATCATCCGTGTCCCTCCGGCTGATTCACGCGTCGCGGAGCTATTCGATCCTGCAGCTCTCTTGACGTAGCCTTGCCGCGAACGCGTGCTGGATGTAACAGAAACTAGCAACTCGGCGCCGAAAAAACCACTCATCCGCCGATATCCGATGGCCACGAAGGCGAGTCGCGCGCTGCCGCGTTTTCCGCGTCAATCCGCCGCGACGCCGTCACGCAGCGCCGCCGATCGCTCGGCGTAGTGCGCAAAACCCCTCAAGGACGCCACGGCCGCGTCCGCCAGCCAGAACGCGACCACGCCGCCGATCCCGACCAGCACCGCAATCTCGGTGGACGAAAATTGCCGGCACTGCGACTCGAGGAACACGTACAAGGCGATCGTCAGCGCAGCGACGAGCGCGAGCCGCGGCAGGGTTTCCTGCGACAGGCGACGTAATTGTTGCCTGCGGGTGACGGCGTCCGCAGCACGGTAACGGAGCGGCCAGGCTGGTATGCGGGCGAGACCCGACAGCGTGCCGACCAAAACCGCGAGCAGGGCATCGAACTGGATGACCACGGCAATGATCGTCGGCAGCACGAAGTCGAGCAGCGGGTTGACATTGAGCAGGCCATTGACGACGTAGTACGCGGCGTAGACCAGGCACATGACACCGAGCGACAGCTTGAAGGCCATTTCCTGGACCTTGGCGTTGTGGCACGTGACGTCGTCGGCCCGGTCCGCAACGCAGACATCGCACACGTCGTACCAGCGGCCGAAGCGCTGTACCAGGAAACTACCTGTCTGCGCGACGGCCGAACCCAGGCGCGACCACCAGCCGCGGCCGCCGCCGGCGGCCGTTTCGCGGGTCGGCGGTTGCGGCGGCGGCACCAGGAATCGGCGCCGAAACTGCCAGCCGGTCAACCCGAAGAGCAGCAGACCCAGGGCCTCGACCAGGTCGTTGCTGTTGAACGGTCCGAACGCGTACGCCGGACGCATGTAGCCGTCGCCGAACAACAGCAGATTGTCGAGCGCCATTGCATGGACCAGCGGGCCCGGATAGGGGCCGTGGACCGGCGTGTCGATGCGGTCGAGGTAGCCGGGGATGTCGGTGCCGACGATCACGACCTTGCCCTTGATCAGCGTCTCGGGATCGGGAAACTGTTTGCAGGCGCCCGCTTGCTCGCTTGCACCATCGCGCGACGCGGTGTCGCAGTCGATCGCGTTCGGCCAGGGCTCGCCGAACACGAACGGCACCGTCTTGTGATACGGGCAGATCTGCAGGTGTGCATCGTCGTCCTCGACGCGCAGGAACTCCTTGCGCAGGTAATTGAACAGCGTGAATTCACGCATCTGGTCCGAGCAGCTCCACAGTGACGTGGTCGGAGCCGTGTTGTCGTCGCCCCGGTCCTCGCGGACAAAGCGTCCCCAGTCGATCACCATGCTCAACGGCGCCGTCGGCCCGAGGCCGCCATCGGCCTGTCGATGATTGGCCAGCGGATCCGTCGCACACCCCGGCGGCAGATCGAGCTGCGTGGACCGCGCGTGCTCGCAATACGCACGCTGAAGCAGATACGCGGCGCTGAACTCGCAATCGTGGTCGGCGCCACAGCGTGGCGCGAGTCCGGCGGCATGCCTTTCGCGGGTCACGATCTGCAGCGGATAGGCCTCCTGCGCGCGCCAGCGCACCGGCACGGCGGTACCGATCGCGTTCAGACAGGGCAGCAGGAAATCGGCCGACGTACGCGCTTCGTCGCTCGGCACGCGCGCTTTGCGGTCGACCGGCATATTGCCATCGCGCCCCCACCGCGGCGGCAGGTCATAGAACCACTGCATGAACCTCGGATTGCCCGATCCCAGCAGCAGTGGAATCCGCGAATCACCGTTCACCGCGGCGGCCGCGGGATCGTCGCGATCCACGCAGTCCTGGGGCACCGGCCCGGCGTCTGCCACCGCTCGATAGCTGCACCTCAGGTCGTGCAGCACGACGCTGAAGTTGCTCAGCCACGGTGGCGCGCCCCGGCCCGGGTTGCAGGGATCGTGATCGAGCGAGTACATCGACCCGTTCTCGACCAGGCCGATATCGAGGAACACCGCTGCCGGTTCGAAGTCCGCGATCCATTCGAGGTAGTTCGCGTACACGTCCAGTCGCATCGGCCAGCCGCTGCCGATCGCGGCGAGCTCCGTGCCGCGGATCAGCAGCGTCGTGATGCGTTCGCGATTGCTGCTGTCGTAGCAGTAGCTCGTCAAGCGATGGGTCAGGTCGCGCGAGACCTGGTCGGCCGACGTGGCCGTGCCCATCGGGTCGAGCCATTCGACCGCCAAGAACAGCGCGACCGCGATCATGATCTCGCGCAAGCTGGAGTTCTGATCCGTTCTCATGTCTGGCGCGTGTCCGTCCCCATCCCTGGCAAGGGCCATCCCGAGTATAGGTGCTGGAATGCGCGCCCGGCGAGAGCGTCGGAGACGCGGTCGCCGATGTCGCCGCGCCGCGTGCGGCACCCGCAGCCGATCGCCGACCACGGCCGCCGCGCCGTGCACCGCCGGGTCGACCGCGGCGAACCGCGGCCACCGCGGAACCGATTTGCATCCATCAGCGCATTGCCGACAATATGGCCGACAAAGCGATCGAATCGCGTCATCGCGGCGGCCAGACCCGGTTTCCGCCGCCAGGGAGCACGATGTCCACGAGCAGTGGCAAGTACCTGCTGCTGATCAGCATTCACGGCCTGATCCGCAGCCACGAACTCGAACTCGGCCGCGACGCCGACACCGGCGGCCAGACCAAATACGTCGTCGACCTGGCCCGGGCGCTGGCGCGCCGCGACGACATCGCGCAGGTCGACCTGATCACGCGCCGCGTCTTCGACCCGGCGATCAGCAGCGACTACGCCGAGCCGGTCGAGGAGCTGACCGACAAGGCCCGGATCGTCCGTATCGAGGCCGGCCCGCAGGAATACATCCCGAAAGAACTGCTCTGGGACCACCTCGACAGCCTGATGGACAACCTGGCTGTCTGGTTGAAGAAGCAGGATCGCATGCCGGACCTGGTGCACAGCCACTACGCCGATGCCGGTTACGTCGGCGTACGCCTCGCCCACCTGCTCGGCATACCGCTCGTGCATACCGGGCATTCGCTGGGCCGCGACAAGCGCAAGCGGCTGCTGGCGCGGGGCCTGTCCCGCGACGAGATCGAAAGTACCTACAACATCGAACGCCGGATCGACGCCGAAGAGGAGGTGCTGGCAAACGCCGACCTCGTGATCACCAGCACGCACAACGAGATCGACGAGCAGTACGGCCTGTACAACTACTACGACCCGCACCGCATGGTCGTCATTCCGCCGGGCACCGACCTGGAGCAGTTTCGCCCGGCGACGTCCGGCGAACAGATCCCGTTTGCGAACCAGGTCAATCGATTCGTATCCGATCCGGACAAGCCGCTGGTCCTGGCACTGTCGCGGCCCGACGAACGCAAAAACATCCTGACACTGATCGAGGCCTTCGGCGAATCCCAGGCACTGCGCCAGGCAGCCAACCTGCTGATCGTCGCCGGCAACCGCGACGATATCCGTGACATGGACATCGGCGCCCAGTCCGTGCTGACGAACATACTGCTGATCGTCGACCAGTACGACCTGTACGGCCGGGTCGCGATCCCGAAGAGTCACCGTGCCGACGAAGTCCCCGACATCTACCGCCTGGTAGCCGCCAGCGGCGGCGTGTTCATCAACCCGGCGCTGACCGAGCCGTTCGGCCTGACGCTGCTCGAAGCGGCGGCCAGCGGGCTGCCGGTGGTCGCCACCGAGAACGGCGGCCCAGTCGATATCATCGCCAACTGCAACAACGGCATGCTCGTCGACCCACTCGACAAGGAAGCGATCGCCGACGCGCTGCTGCACCTGCTGCGCGACAAGGCCGCGTGGCAGCGCGCCGCGCGCAACGGCCTGGAGGGCGTGCGCCGGCACTACGCCTGGGAAGCGCACGCCAAGACCTACACCGAGCATATCGCCCGCATCAGCGTCAGCCGTCCGGTCATTGCCGCCGAAATGCCGGCACCGCGCGCGATCCGCTACCGCGATCGCGCAATTTTCACCGATCTCGACCTCAACCTGATCGGCAATCCGACGGCGCTCAAGCATTTCGCCAACACGATTCGCGAGAACCGCCGCTGCGTGACGTTCGGGATCGCCACGGGTCGCCGTATCGACTCGGCGCTGGCGTTGATGAAGAAGCACGGCATACCGTCGCCCGACGTGCTGATCAGCAGCCTGGGTACACGGATCCATTATGGCCAGAACCTGACCGAGGACCACCAGTGGGCCAACCACATCGACCACGACTGGAACCCGAAACAGATCCGCCGCGTGCTGGCCGAACTGCCGGGCCTCAAGCTGCAACCGAAAAAGGAACAGTCGCACGCCAAGATCTCCTACTACTACGATCCGCGAAAGGCCCCGAGCCTCGACGAGATCGTCAAGCTCATCCGCCAGCACGAGATCACCGCCAACGTCATCAGTGCGTACGGTCAGTTTCTCGACGTGCTGCCGTCGCGGGCATCTAAGGGCCAGGCGCTGCGCTACGTCGCGCAGCGCCTGGACATCCCGATGGAACACGTGCTCGCGGTCGGCGGCTCCGGCGCCGACGAGGACATGATGCGCGGCAACACGCTGGCCGTGGTCGTCGCCAACCGTCACCACGAGGAACTGTCGCAGTTGGTCGATCAGGAGCGCATCTACTTCGCGTCACAGGCCCATGCGCAGGGCATCCTTGAGGCGATCGATCACTACGATTTCTTCCACAGCTGTAACGTGCCGAGGACCTGATGAGCCCGCGCCTGCTGATTTGCACCGACCTCGACCGCACCCTGATCCCGAACGGCCCGCAGTCGGAGTCACCGACAGCACGGGAACGATTCGCCCACCTCGCGGCGCACGACAGCGTGACCCTGGCCTACGTGTCCGGCCGGCACCGAGCGCTGGTGAAACAGGCGATCGCCAACTACCGGCTGCCGGTGCCGGATTACGTGGTCGGCGATGTCGGCACCACGCTCTACCGCGTCGACGCCGACGGTGCATGGCAGCACCTGGCGCAATGGGAGAACGCGATCGCGGCGGACTGGGCCGGTCACAGCCGTGCCGACATCAAGTCGCTGCTGGTCGACATCTCCGATCTGCGTCTGCAGGAAAGCACCAAGCAGAACGCGTTCAAGCTCAGCTACTATGTGCCGCTGCACAGCGACCGCGTCGCGCTGTCGGCGCGCATCGAGCAACGCCTCATCGACAACGGCATCGCCGCCCGCCAGATCTGGAGCGTGGACGAGCCGGCGGGCATAGGCCTGCTCGACGTCCTGCCGGCGCGCGCCTCCAAGCTGCACGCGATCCAGGCATTGATGCAGATGCAGGCGTTCACGCTCGAAGACACGGTCTTCTGTGGCGACAGCGGTAACGACATCGAGGTGCTGGTCAGCCCGATCCGCGCTGTCCTGGTCGGCAACGCCCAGCCCGAGGTGCGCGATCATGCCCTGCAGCTGGCCGAGGCCGCCGGCCATCGCGATGGCCTGTATCTGGCACGCGGTGGCTACCTGGGCATGAACGGCAACTACAGCGGCGGGATGCTCGAAGGCATCGCCCACTACTTTCCCGTCGTCGACGACTGGCTGCTCGGCAAGGCCATGGACAGACCCGCATGACAGAGAGCCCGGTTTGCGTATTCGGCGAGGTGCTGTTCGATCATTTCCCCGACGGCACGCGGGTGCTCGGCGGCGCACCGTTCAACGTCGCCTGGCACCTGCAGGCGTTCGGCCAGTCACCGCGCTTCGTCAGCCGGGTCGGCAACGACGACGACGGCGCGCAGATCCGCCGGGCCATGACCGGCTGGGGAATGGACACGTCTGGCCTGCAGACCGACGACGCACTGCCGACCGGCCGGGTCACGGTCAGCCTGGCCGGCGGCGAACCCAGCTACGACATCGTGCACCCCTGCGCCTACGACGCGATCGCGCCGGCCGATGTCGGCAGCTGGCGGCTGCTGTATCACGGCAGCCTCGCGCTGCGTTCGCCGACCAGCCGCGCCGCACTGGGACGCCTGGCATCGGCGCACACCGGCCAGGTCTTCCTCGACGTCAACCTGCGCCCACCCTGGTGGCAGCGCGACGCCGTGCGCGAGCTGCTGCGCACCGCGGACTGGGTCAAGCTCAACACCGACGAGATGCGCGAACTGCTCGGCAGCGACGCCGCTGACGACGCGGCCATCGACGACCTGCTGGCCACCTACGAACTGCAGGGCGTCGTGTTGACCCACGGCGAGCGCGGCGCACAGGCGGCGACGGCAGACGGACAGCGCAGCCGGATCGCGCCGCAGAACAGCGACAGGGTCGTCGACACCGTCGGTGCCGGCGATGCCTTCGCGTCCGTGATGATCCTTGGCCTGCTGCGCGCGTGGCCATTGCAAGAGACCCTCGAGCGCGCCCAGCAGTTCGCGTCGCGCATCGTCGGCCAGCGCGGCGCGACCGTCGCCGATCCTTCTTTTTACCGGCAGCTTGCCGATGCATGGGCTATCGACGCCTAGGGCCTGTTCACACTGCGTGAGGCGTAGCGTTGCTGCCCCAAAATGCGCCAGGCAAGGCGCGAGGAGAGACGTTTAGTGAGCCTAAACGAACGACGAGCAACGCCGCATGGCGCATTTTGGGGCGCAACCCGAAGGGACGGAACCGTTTTCCCGCCCAACGGCGTTGCTGCTCGCTCATGTACGGCGGGTACATCGCGCTCACAGCGCCTTGTTGGCCAGAAAAACGGCCTCCGTCGCTACGTCTCACGTAGTGTGAACAGGCCCTAGTTACGAGACTCGAATTATGTATGAACAGGTCTCGCACTCGCTGCTCAACAACATCCTCGACGAGCTGAAGCCCGATATCCGGCGCCGCGACCTGCGCCATTTCTACACCCGACTCGGGGCGAACTTCTACGCGATCTATTCGCTGTTCCATCACCTGTACGGCAAACGCGCGGATTTTCAGCAGCAGATGGTGCGCCTAGTCGAGGTCATGGCGTCGCGCTACATCGAACGCCCGGCACCGCTGAAGCAGCTCGACATCGGGCGCGAGGCCGACCACGAGTGGTTCCTGAGCCAGGAATGGGTCGGCATGGCACTGTATACCGACGGCTTCGCCGGCAACCTGCAGGGCCTGCGCTCGCACCTCAGCTACCTGCAGGAGCTGGGTGTCAACATGGTCCACGTGATGCCGATCCTGAAGTGCCCGCAGGGCGCCAGCGATGGCGGGTACGCGGTCAGTGATTTCCGCGACATCGACGAGAGAGCGGGCTCGCTCACCGACCTGCAGGAACTGGCCACCGACATGCGCCGACGCAACATGCTGTTGACGCTCGACGTCGTCGTCAACCACACCTCCGACGAACACCTGTGGGCGCAGTGGTCGCGCGCCGGCGACGGCCACTACCAGGACTACTACTACATATTCGACAACCGTGACGTGCCGGACATGTTCGAGGAGACCATGCCGGAGATCTTTCCCGAGACCGCGCCGGGCAACTTCACCTACGATGAGACCATGCAGAAATGGGTGATGACGGTCTTCAACAGCTACCAATGGGATCTCAACTACAGCAACCCGGCGGTATTCATCGAGATGCTCGACATCATCCTGTTCTGGGCCAACCAGGGCGCAGACATCGTGCGCCTGGACGCCGTCGCCTTCCTGTGGAAGAAGATCGGCACGACCTGCCAGAACGAACGCGAGGCGCACCTGATCCTGCAGCTGATGAAGGACTGCAGCCAGGTAACCGCACCGGGGGCACTGTTCATCGCCGAAGCGATCGTCGCACCGGTCGAGATCATCAAGTACTTCGGCGAGGACGCTGTGATAGCGAAGGAATGCGAGATCGCCTATAACGCGACCTTCATGGCGCTGCTGTGGGAGTCGGTCGCGACCAAGAGCGCGAAGCTGCTCAACCAGGGGATCCGCAGCCTGCCGGACAAGCTCGACCGTGCGACCTGGCTCAACTACGTGCGCTGCCACGACGATATCGGCCTCGGCTTCGACGATGCCGACATCGTCAGGGCGGGCTACGAACCGTTCGCCCACCGGCGATTCCTGGTCGATTACTTCACCGGCGTCTACGACGCCTCGCCGGCGCGTGGTCAGCCGTTCGGCGTCAACGACAAGACCGGCGATGCGCGCATCTCCGGGGCACTGGCATCGCTGGTCGGTCTCGAGGAGGCGATCGACCACAAAGACGAAGACGCGATAAGCAACAGCATCAATCTGATACTGCTGCTGCACAGCATGATCATGGCGTTCGGCGGCCTGCCACTGCTCTACCACGGCGACGAGATCGGGACATTAAACGACGATTCGTTCAGGAAGGACCTCGCCAAGGCGGGCGACAACCGCTGGATGCACAGGCCGAAGATCGACTGGGACAAGGCCGAGCTGCGACACCGCCACGGCACCGTCGAAGAGCGTATCTTCAGCGGGCTGCAGCGAATGATCGCGGTGCGCAAGAGTACGCCGGCGTTCGCTGACTACAACAATCGTGAACTGCTCGACAGCGCCAACCCGCACCTGTTCGCGTTCATGCGCGCAAACCCGCACGCGGGCAGCGACAGCGTGTTGGTGGTCGGCAACTTCGATGCATCACCGCAGTCGCTGACGCTCAGCGACCTCAGCAACCGCGGCCAGTTCGAATACGGCCAGCTGCGCGACCTGTACTCCGGCGAGGCCCCGACGCAGTTCAAGGACCAGCTCGTCGTGCCCGCGTATCGCTTCTATTGGCTGACCGACCAGCGCCTGTACTGAGTCGCCGCGCTGCCGCGTGCAGCGGCGACCCGACGCACGTCCTCGAGCCAGGCCATCACCGGGTCGACGGCACGTCGATGTCGACAACGAACGTCGATGCGTCGGCGCTGGTCAGGCGTCCGCCGACGTGCCGGCACAGTGCCAGCATCCGCCGGTTGCCCTTGAGCACGTAGCCGCGCAGCCGCGCGATGCCGTTGTCGCCGGCCGATTCGACCAGCGTCCGCAAAAGGGCCAGTCCGACGCCCTGCCCCTGATAGGCATCGACGACAGTCAACGCGAACTCCGCGAGCCCGGGCGGGTCGGCGAGCACGACGTAGCGACCGAGGCCGATACCAATCTCGGCGTCGTCGCGCAGCGTCGACGCACACCAGGCGACGCGGTCGTGGTTGTCGAGGTCGGTCAGGTAGTCGAGCTGGCTGTCGGTCAGTTCGTTCACCGGCGCCGCGAAGCGCATCCAGCGGGACTGCGCCGACAGGCGCTGCAGCGCGTCGGCGATCTGGCCCTTGAGGAACTCCGGCGAATGCGCCGTCCCGGGTTCGACGCACAGCTGCAGGCGAAACGGCGTGCCGTCCCGCATGCTGCATTCGACGACCGTGTACGCGGTGTTCATTCAGTCGCACCGGGTTGGCCGCAGGAATACCCGGCGCGCCCGCTCAGCGTGGCACATTCCGCTGCCCGATGGGTCGCTCGGGCCCCATTATCGGCCAAGCCACGCGCCGGGCCGCCGGTCCGTTCGCGACCGCGGCTGCGGCCGCCGTCGTCACCTGTCGTACCAGGGCACCCTGAGGATCGCCCGTACCACGCCGACCGGCAGGCAGGCCAACGCGCACGCGACCACGGTCGACCCCCAGGATGCCTCGACCCGCCCGACGAACCGCTGCAGGGCCTCGCTGCCAAGCAGTGCGCTGTCGAGCGTGCCGGCCATGATCAGGAACACCAGCCCGGTAACGCTGCCAACACCGAGACCGACGACGGTGCCGTCGACGAATGTCGGCAGCAGGTGATGGCAGCGCGAGATGAACCAGCCGGCCAACGAGATGTAGGCCAACACACCGACCGGCGCGGCGACCATCGCCAGCGTCTCGCGGGTCACACCGTCGAACAGCAGGCTGCCGATCAGGACCAGCATGCCCGCCACGACGCCGGCCACCGCGCCGGCGATGATCTTCGCCTCGGCGCAGAACACGCGCGACGACTTGTCCTTGAACCCGTAGGCGGCCCCGACCGCGACGCCGACGCCGGCACCGATGAATACCAACGGCATCAGGTCGAGGGTAGACGGGCCCTGCCAGGTGTAGACCAGCATCGCGATGAACGTGAAGTTGGCGACCATGACGGTCAGGCGCATGCTGCCGTAGAACAGCGACGTCAGCGCCGCGGCGCCGACCGTCGCCAGCACCAGATCGAAGGGTTCGGGAACGCGTGCGACCAGCGCCTCGGCGAGCAACACGAACAGCGAGCCGAAGATGACCCCGATCAGCGACCAGACGGCGCCACGCAGAATGATCTCTTCGGCGAGGTTGGTCTGCGTGTTGCGCTGCATTGACCGGCCCCCCGTGAATACTGCGGCGAAAGGGCGCATGGATCGCATAACGTACCCCTGTAGAACTGCAAGTAAGGGCGTCGAAACCCTGGCAATTGTAGCGCGCAAACGCGTTCTCGGGGCCTAGGTTTCGAGCGCCTCCCATCGCTGATAGGCATCGGCAAGATCGACCTCGGCCTTTAGCAGCCGGGCATTCAGTGCAGCGACCCGCTCAGGGGAATCGCGATACAGGGCCGGGTCGGCCAGCGCGGCCTGGATTTCGGCGATCTCGCCCTCCAGTGTCTCGATGCGCGCCGGCAGCGCCTCGAGCTCGCGCTGGTCCTTGTAGCTGAGCTTCTTCGGCCGCGCCGGGGCCGCAGCGGCGTCCGCGGCGCGGCGCGGTTTCGGCGCTGCCGTCGTGGCCGCCGGTCGCGACACCGCCGCGGGCGCGCCGGCGGGGCGCTGCCGCAGCCAGTCCTGGTAACCGCCGACATAGCCCTCGACCCGGCCGTCGCCCTCGAACACCAGCGTGCTGGTCACGACGTTGTCGACGAACGCGCGGTCGTGGCTGACCAGCAGCAGCGTGCCGTCGAAGTCGAGCAGCAGTTCCTCGAGCAGTTCCAGGGTCTCGAGATCGAGATCGTTGGTCGGCTCGTCCATGACCAGCACATTGGCCGGGCGCGTGAACAACTTGGCCAGCAGCAGGCGGTTGCGCTCACCACCCGACAGCGATCTGACCGGCTGCCGACAGCGCTGCGGCGCGAACAGAAAATCCTGCAGGTACGAGATCACGTGCCTGGACTTGCCGTTTATCGTTACCTTGTCGCTGCCCGCAGCGACGTTGTCGATCACGTTGTTGTCGAGATCGAGCTGGTCCCGCAGCTGGTCGAAGTACGCGATCTCGAGCCTGCTACCGAGTTCGACCCGGCCGCTGTCCGGTTGCAGGCGACCAAGCA
Source organism: Gammaproteobacteria bacterium (assembly GCA_030065815.1). GTDB lineage: Bacteria > Pseudomonadota > Gammaproteobacteria > Chromatiales > Chromatiaceae > Thiosocius. Next base: position 50,671 of record JASJCU010000011.1, read on the forward strand.
GCAGGTTGAGCAATGTCGACTTGCCGCAGCCGTTCGGCCCGATGATGCCGATCCGGTCGCCACGCAGGATCGTCGTCGAGAAATCACGGATCAGCGGCCGCCCGTGCCACGCGTAGCTGACATCGAGCGCCTCGCAGACCAGCTTGCCCGAGCGCTCGGCGGCGTTCATCGCCAGCTTCGCGCTACCCTGGCGCTGGCGCCGCTGCGCGTAATCACGGCGCATCGACTCGAGCCGCCGCACCCGGCCCTCGTTGCGCGTGCGCCGCGCCTTGATGCCCTGGCGCACCCAGACCTCTTCCTGCGCCAGCCGCTTGTCGAAGCGCGCCCGCTCCAGCGCCTCGGCGTTGTCGAGTTCGTCGCGCCGCCGCAGGTAGTTCGCGTAGTCGCCGGGAAAGTCGCGGATGCGCCCGCGATCGAGTTCGACGATGCGCGTCGCCAGGCGCTGCAGAAAGCCGCGGTCATGGGTGATGAACACCAGCGTGCCTGGCCAGCCGAGCAGCAACTCCTCGAGCCAGGCTATCGACGCGATATCCAGATGGTTGGTGGGTTCGTCGAGCAGCAGCAGCTGCGGATCGGCGGCCAACGCGCGCGCCAGCAGGACGCGCCGTTTCATGCCGCCGGACAGGGTGTCGAACGCGGCGTCGGCGGTCAGTTGCAGGCGCGATAACGTCTGCTCGACCTGCTGCTCCAGGCGCCAGCCGTCGACCGCCTCGAGCTCGTGCTGGATGCGCTCGAGGCGCGCCAGTGCCGCGTCGCCGCTATCGGCGGCGAGCGCCTGGCTGGCCGCGTGGAAGCGCTTGATCAGCGCGGCGCGATCGCCGACGCCGTCGGCGACCACATCGAACACGCTGCCGTGCACGCTGTCGGGGACGTCCTGCACCAGGCGCGCGATCCGCACCCCCTGGGCGACAACCCGCTCGCCGTCGTCGGCCGGCAGCTCGCCGGCCATCAGCCTCAGCAGCGTCGACTTGCCCTCGCCGTTGCGGCCGAGCACGCAGATGCGCTCGCCGCTCGCAATCGACAGGTCGATACCGTCGAGCAGCGGCGGATCGCCGTAACTCAGCAGGACATTGCGCAGCGTCAGCAGGGCCATGGCGCCGGCATCGTGACACAAAGCGCGCTTGGCGGCATCAGCGCCGGATCAGGACCAGGCCCTCCTCGACGAAACCGCTGGGGTGCGGCACGTCGAGTGCCGGCACATGGGGCCACAGCCAGCGCGACCCGACGAACAGCTCGCGCATCGCCGGCAGCGGACAGTCGAACGGCGGCCCGCCGTCGCGACCGGTCTGCATGAACAGCGCGTACAGCCGGCCGCCGGGCGGCAACCAGTCGGCGAGGCGATGCTCGTAGGCCGGCCAGTCGGCGGGCGCGAGCGCGCACAGGCAGGTCTGCTCATAGATCGCGTCGAACGGACCGGCCGGTTGCCAGTGCAGCAGGTCGGCCTGGACCACGTCGGCATGCAGGGCCGCGTCGGCGAGCCGTGCCCGCAGGCGCATGACCGGTGCAGCCGCGATATCGACCGCGGTGACATCGCAGCCCGCACGGACCAGCGCGACGACTTCGTGGCCATGCCCGCAACCCGGTACCAGTACACGGCCGCGCACGCCGCCGTCGGCGTCGAGCCAGTGCGTCAACGCCGGACTGACGCTGCCGCGGTCCCACGCGGTGCGGCCCTCGCGGTAGCGTCGCTCCCAGCCGGACCGGCGATCGCCGCTGCCGCTCACGTGTATGGCCTACCCTGTCGTTTCAATGTGCAACCGTCATACTCGTGCCTGACGACGACTGGTAAAATAATAAAATGGTTATGCGGGTCCCGTTCAAAGAGGCGTGGTCGGGGCAGGCCGACTGCCGGCGTTGTTCACTGCGCGAGTCGGCGCTGTTCGCCGGCCTCCGCGAAGCGGATTTCGAGAAAATTCACCACCCGATCAACCAGTTCGTGCTGCAGCCGGGGCAGACGCTGTACCAGGGCGGCGACGCCGGGCAACAGATCTACACGATCCGCAGCGGCATGATCAAGCTGGTGCAGTACCTGCCGGACGGCGCCCAGCGCATCGTGCGCCTGGTCAAGACCGCCGACGTCACGGGCCTCGAGGCCCTGCTCGGCCAGGCCTACGAGCACAACGCCATCGTCATGCAGACGACCGAGATCTGCTGCCTGCCGGTGGACACGGTCAAGGCCCTGAGCGGCGACAACCCGACGCTGCACGTCGAGCTGTTGAAGCGCTGGCACCGCGCGCTCAGCGAGGCCGATGCGTGGCTGACCGAACTCTCGACCGGTCCGGCGCGCGAGCGCGTCGCCCGCCTGCTGCTGCGCACGACGCGCGACCTCGCGGAGCCGGTCTGTGAGCTGTTCGCGCGCGAGGATCTCGGCGCGATGCTCGGCATCACGACCGAGACCGCGAGTCGGATGATCGCCGAGTTCAAGCGCCAGGGCCTGATCACCGACCTCGGCGGCCAGCGCGTGCGCATCGACACCGGCGGCCTGTCCGCACTGCTCGACGACTGAAGCGCCCGCCGGCAACGCGCGTTGCCATCACGTCGCCGGGCGGCCTTGGCTCTTGCGCTTGACTGCCCGGCGCTGCATGTCCGGCGCCGATGGCCCGCCCCCGAAACCAACCGCGCTGCGCCGGTCGTCACTGCAGACTTCACGGCCGCGGCGCCCGGCCCCGCCCCGGTGGTCACCGCCGGCGGCGGCGCGCTGCGCCGGAACGCGCGCCCGTCGTCGCTACCCGGCGGGGTGTGGCTGCGAGCGCCGGCCTGCCGGCCCGGTTTCGCCCGGCATCGACGCGATCGCCGTTGCCGATCTGCGCCGCGCCGACGGTGCCACGGCATTGATCGCGGCAGCCACATCCGGGCATAGTCCGGCACTGAGTTCCCCACCCGCGCGACGACAGCCTATGCACGACGACCTCAGACCCGGCCTGCGCTATCGACACAGCTTCGCGGTGCCGGATTCCAAGACCGTGCCCGCGCTCTATCCGGAGGCCGACGAGTTCGCCGCGATGCCGCAGGTGTTCGCGACCGGCTTCCTGGTCGGCTTCCTCGAATGGGCCTGCATACTGGCGCTGAAGCCGTACCTGGACTGGCCGCGCGAGCAGAGCGTCGGCACCCACATCGACGTCAGCCACGAGGCGGCGACCCCGCCGGGGCTGACCGTGACCGCGGATGTCGAATTGACCGCGGTCGACGGCAAGCGCCTGGTGTTTCGCATCGAGGCCAGCGACGGTATCGACGTCATTGCGCGCGGCACACACGAGCGCTTCGTCATCGACCGGGAAAGGTTCGACGCCCGCCTGGCCAAAAAGCGGCGCTGAGCACCGCCGCAAGACGCGACCGACGACGCCGTGGTGCGGGCGTCGCAGGTTGCGCAGCACGGACCGCCTACATCGACATCTCGAGATCGGTCGACACGGCGTCGACACCGGCCTGGGCACATTGCTGGTCGGTCTCGCCACTCGGCGCGCCGGACACGCCGACCCCGCCGAGCAGCGCGCCGCCGACCTGGATCGGCAGCCCACCGGCGGACATCACGACACCCGGCACGCGCCCGATCGGCGTTCCGGCGCGGTCCTTGAGGTCGGAGGTCGGCACATTGAACATGACCGCGGCGTAGGCCTTGCCCTCGGAGATCGGCAATGTGATCGTCGGCGCGATCGTGTCGCGCATCACCGCCTGCGGAACGCCATCGCGGTCGACGACCGTGACGCCGATCTGGATCCCCTGCTTGCGGCAGGCGTCGATCGCCGCCTTGGCGATGCCGGTCGCGGTCTCCAACGACATGCGGTTGATCTGTACCACCATGGGGTCCTCGTCGGCGGCCAGCGGCGCCGCGAACAGTGTGGCGGTGAGAACAGCGACGGCAGCGCGTACAGGCTTCACATCGACCTCCGGGTATCACGCATCAGGGTTTCAAGAAGTACGCCTGGCTGGCCACGAAACGTTGCGCCGCCTCGCTGAAACCCGACTGATACTCGAAGCGGTCGCGGTTGCGCGGTTCCAGACGCTTTTTCAGTGTCTTGTGTAGACGCCCGTCGCGGCAGTTTATTGCCGTGAACACGACCTCGGGCCAGTAGGCGCTTTCGATGGTCGAGAAGCCGGCCGACGGCACCGTGACGTCGGCGAGCAGCAGGCGTTCGGACCCGGCCTGCCGGCACAGGCGCTCGACCCCCGGCCGTCCCTCGTTGAGCGCGTCGCGAAAACCGAGGTTGGCGGCATCGCGCGGCGCGTCGGCATCACCGAGCAACCCACCGACGCTGGCTGCCAGCTCGGCGCGCAGCAGTTCCGCGTACTCGTCTGGCGTGTACTTGTCGAGACCGGCGAGGGCGTGATTGTCGGCCTCGACCAACAGCCGCAGCGTGGGCGGCGCGGGCGCGGGCGTTGGCGCGACCGGGGGCGCAGGCGGTGCGGATTCGCGCGCCCGCGGCTCGGCTGCGGCGGGCGCCGTGCGCACCGGGCGTTCGCGTGGCGCCGGCGCCGGTGGACGCGGCGCCTCAAGCACCGCAACGTCGGGTGACGTCGGTTGCGGCGGCGCCGGCCGCTGCGGTGCCTGCACCGGCGGCGTCGGCGTATCGACAGCGCGCGGTTTCGGCGCCGCGACAGCCGCGACGCGCGGGTCCTGCGCCGAAGCGCTCGCGCCGGGCCCGGCGTCGCTCGCCGTTGCCGCGTCATTGCCGGCGACGGCGTCGGGCACGGGCCGCTGCTGCACGCCATCGACAGCGGAGCCGGCCGGTCCGGGCTGCGCGACCGCCGCGACCGGCGGTGCCTGCGGCTGCTGAACCGGCACGTCGGCCGGTGCCGGCGCTGCGCCCGGTGCCGGCGCCGTGTCGCGCACCGCATCCACGGTCTGGTGCGCGACGTCGGCGTCTCCCGGCGCGGTCACCGGTTCGCGAAAACGGTCGACGATCTCAGCGACCGGCGCGTACTTGTAGACCAGGAAGGCCGCGCCGGCGATCAGCAGTACCGGTAATGGCCCGCGAAGCAGGCTGCCACTCATTTCTCACCTCGCACCGGCGCGTGGCCATCGCGTCGTCGGTATCGCTGCCCCGGCAACGCCGGCGTGCGCGCTCGCACGACCCGCGACCTCATGCCGACTCACGGTCGCGGCCGTAACGACTGCGCACGTAGTCATCGACGATCGCCTGGAAATCCGCCGCAATCGCGTCGCCCTTGAGCGTCGCAACCTTGACGCCGTCGACATAGACCGGTGCCGACGGCTGCTCGCCGGTGCCCGGCAGGCTGATGCCGATGTTGGCCTGCTTGCTCTCACCCGGCCCGTTGACGACGCAGCCCATGACCGCGACGTCCATCTCCTCGACGCCCGGGTAATGCGCTTTCCATCGCGGCATCTGCTCGCGCAGGTAGGCCTGGATATCCTGTGCCAGCTGCTGGAAATAGGTGCTGGTCGTGCGCCCGCAGCCGGGACACGCGATCACCATCGGCATGAACGCGCGCAGGCCCATCGACTGCAGGATCTCCTGGCCGACGCGGACCTCCTGGGTGCGGTCGCCGCCCGGCTCCGGGGTCAGCGAGATACGGATGGTGTCGCCGATACCCTGCTGCAGCAACACCGCGAGCGCCGCGGTCGACGCGACGATGCCCTTCGAGCCCATGCCCGCCTCGGTCAGGCCGAGGTGCAGCGCATAGTCGCAACGCGACGCCAGCGTGCGGTAGACGCCGATCAGGTCTTGCACGCCGCTCATCTTGCACGACAGCACGATGCGGCCGCGACCGAGACCGATCTCCTCGGCCCGGGCCGCGCTCTGCAGCGCCGACGCCACCATGATCTCGCGCATCATCGCGTCGGCATCGCGCGGTGCGGCCGACTTCGCGTTGTCGTCCATCATGCGTGCGACCAGCGCCTTGTCGAGTGATCCCCAGTTGACGCCGATGCGCACGGCCTTGCCGTTGGCGATCGCGGTCTCGATCATCGCCGCGAACTGCGTGTCACGTTTCTCGCCGCTGCCGACGTTGCCGGGATTGATCCGGTACTTGGCCAGCGCCGCGGCGCATTCCGGGTACTGCGTCAGCAGCCGATGACCGTTGTAGTGAAAGTCGCCGACCAGCGGCACGTCGACAGCGCGCGCATCCAGGGCCTCGCGGATCGCCGGCACGGCGCGTGCCGCGTCCTCGCTGTTGACGGTGATTCGCACCAGCTCGGAACCGGCCCGGGCGAGCGCCGCGACCTGATCGACGGTCGCGGCGACGTCGGCGGTGTCAGTGTTGGTCATCGACTGCACGACGATCGGCGCATCGCCGCCGACGACGACGTCGCCGACGCGTACCGCAACCGTTTTGTGACGCTGGATCGGGGACCCGCTCATGTCGGTCGGTGCTCTCGCTGTTGGTCCGGTTCTGCCGGAGGATCATAGCAAACCCCTTTCGCTGGAGCCGGTGCGCTCAGTGCGGGTTTTGCGCCGCTGCGCCGCGTCGGGGTCTGCGGGGTGATCGGGGGTTGTTCGCGCTGACGCGCGGGGTGTGTTTTTGATCGCGCTCGGCGGAGCGCGCCCGCCCTTCTTTCTTTTGCTTGCCCAAAAGAAAGAAGGCAAAGAAAAGGGCACCCCGAAGGCGTGGTCGGCGCTGCGCGCCGACTGCCCTGCGCTCCTCGGCCAA
>JASJCU010000092.1 GCA_030065815.1 Gammaproteobacteria bacterium
TGACGTCCTGTTCGTCGTCGAGCGACAGGCCGGGCAGCGGCAGCGGCAACAGTGCAGAGCCGCCGCCCGAGATCAGGCACAGCACCAGGTCGTCGTCGGCGAGATCGCGCACCAGTGCCATCACCCGCGTTGCAGCGTCGAGCCCCGCCGCGTCCGGCACCGGGTGCGCGGCCTCGCGGATCTCGATCTCGCGACACGCACAGGCGTGGCCGTACGGCACGACGACCAGGCCCTGCAGTCCGCCGCCCCAGTGCGCCTCGACCGCCGCGGCCATCGCTGCCGACGCCTTGCCGGCACCGATGACCAGGGTTCTCCCGGCGGGCCGTTCGGGCAGGTGCCGCGGCACGCAGTCGTCGGCGAGCGCCGAACCGATCGCCGCTGTCATCATGTCGTGCATCAAGGTAATGGTTGACTCTGCCATGCCTCGACCCTGTCGTCTGTTGCCCGCCGCGGCCACGCGATTGCGCGGTCCCGGTCGCGGCAAGGATGTCGCATGTTGAGGCGGACCGCCAGACAGGTTAGCGTCGCCGGCACATCGCCAGCCGTCACGTCACCTGCCATGCTCTACCTGCCCGCGGAGTTCCCGCTCGAACCGGACCTGTGCTACCTCAACCACGCGGCGATCTCGCCGTGGCCACGGCGAACCGCGCAGACCGTCGCCAACATGGCGCAGCAGATCATGCAGCGCGGCGGCAGCGACTACCCGGACTGGCTGCAGACCGAACAGCGCCTGCGCGAGCGCCTGGCGCGCCTGATCAACGCGCCGGGCGCCGACGATATCGCGCTCGTGCAGAACACCTCGGAGGGCCTGTCGATCATCAGCCAGGGGCTGGACTGGCGCGCCGGCGACGAGGTCGTCGGCCTCGCCGGTGACTTCTGCTCCAACGCGATGGTCTGGCAGACGCTCGGCGACCGAGGTGTCAGCTACCGGCCGGTAACCGCCGACGTTGCCGCGGACATCGAGCAGCGCCTGATCGATGCGATGACCCCGGCAACCCGGCTGCTGGCGATCAGCAGCGTGCATTTCGCGACCGGTTACCGCTTCGACCTCGAACGCCTGTCGTCGGCGTGCCGGCAGCGCGGCGTGTTGTTGTCGGTCGACGCGATCCAGAGTCTCGGCGCGGTCGCGTTCGATCTCGCCGCGACACCCGCCGACTTCGTCGTCTGCGGCGGTCACAAGTGGCTGTTGTCGCCCGAGGGAATCGGTTTCCTGTACTGCCGTCCCGAGCTCCGTGAGCGGTTGTCGCTGCACCGCTTCGGCTGGGCGATGCGCGCGTCGCCGTACGCGTTCGAATCGACGGCGTGGCAGCCGGCTGCGTCGGCGCGCCGCTTCGAGGCGGGCACGCCGAACATGCTGGGCATCCACGCGCTGGACAGCTCGCTGAGCCTGTTCGAGGAACTCGGCATGGCGTTCGTCGAGCAGCGCCTGGCCAGCAACGTCGACCGCCTCGCCGAAGGGCTGGCCGCGATCCCCGATGTCACGATTGTCACGCCGGCGCGCCGCGCCGGCATCCTGACCTTTCGCCACGCCGCGATCGCCGGGTCGGATCTGCATGCCGCGCTGATGCGGGCGCGTGTGATCTGCTCACCACGGGCCGGCGGCGTCCGCCTGTCGGCCCATTTTTACACGCCGGAGGGCGTCATCGAGCGGACGATCGCAACGATTAATCAAACAATCCAAAGTATGAAAAAAAATTGATTAATATCTGTTTTAAATATGAAAAATAGATTCAGCAAACACTAAATAAAAATAGTACATAAGTACTAAAATTGAATTTGCAACAAAGCGTCTGAATTTGCGGTCTATACTCTGTGAGACCGAGAGTTAGGTGCAGACGATGCGCGATCTGTTGCGATGGCTGTACAAAAAGGCCACAGACTGGCTAACGAAGGACGGTCCACCGTCTCCCACGCCACTGTGTGATTTCAACCGGCTCGGCTTCGAGCTGCGGAGCGGCGACGTGATCCTCGTCGAGGGACGCAGCCGCGTGTCCGAGGTGATCAAGCAGATCACGCAGAGCCCGTGGAGCCATTCGGCGCTGTACATCGGGCGCCTGTACGACGTCAGCGACCCGGACCTGCGCGAGGTGATCGGCTACCACTACGATGGCGATCCCGAAGACCAGCTGGTCATCGAGGCGCTGATGGGCAAAGGCACGATCATCTCGCCGTTGTCGCGCTATCACGAAGACCACCTGCGCATCTGTCGTCCGACAGGGCTGTCACCCGCCGACGCCGAGTCGGTGATCGGTTACGCGGCCAAGCACCTCGGCTGGGACTACGACGTGCGCCAGATCCTCGACCTGGCACGCTTCTTCTTCCCGTGGAGCTTCCTGCCGCGGCGCTGGCGCTCCAGCCTGTTCGAGCACAACGCGGGCAAGCCGACGCGCACGGTATGCTCGACGCTGCTGGCCGAGGCCTTCATGGCGGTCGATTTTCCGATCCTGCCGTTCATCGACCGCGCCGACGACGGCAGCGTGCGCTTCTTCAAACGCAATCCGCGCCTCGCGACGCCGCGCGACTTCGACTACTCGCCGTACTTCTCGATCATCAAGTACCCGTTCCTCGGCCTCAACGATATCGGTCTGTATCACCGCCTGCCGTGGACCGACGACGACATCTACAACGACGAACGTCACGCGTTCAAGCCGCCACCGGTCGCGACGGCGCCGCCGGCGGACACGCCGTCCGCCGAGGCCCTCGCCGAGACCGCCGACATCGCCACCGTCGACGACGAACCCACTACCGCCGGCAACCGCCGCCACCACGCTTTCGCGTTCCTGAAACGCAAGGGGTAATCGCCATGTGGATCTTTGGATTGCTGACGACCATCGCCGTGGTCTGGGCCCTCGCCTACTGGGGTGCCGGAACCGGCCTGTGGATCGCCGCCTTCGCCGGCGGGCTTGCCGTGTTCACGGTCGGGACCGAGATCACCTGGTACGTCGCGACCCCGGTCTGGCTGGTGTCGACGGCACTGGTCCTGTTACTCGGCGTGCCGCGCATCCGCCAACGCTACGTCACCGCGCCGCTGTTCCGCCAGTTCCGCAAGGTTATGCCGCCGATGTCGCAGACCGAACAGGAGGCGCTCGACGCCGGCAGCGTCTGGTGGGATGCCGAGCTGTTCACCGGCAAGCCCGACTGGCAGCGCCTGCTGAACATGCCGCGCCCGCATCTCAGCGACGACGAGCAGGCCTTTCTCGACAACGAGACGACGACGCTGTGCCAGCTGCTCGACGACTGGCGCATCACGCACGACGACCGCGACCTGCCGCCCGAGGCCTGGCAGTACATCAAGGACCACGGCTTCTTCGGTCTGATCATCCCCGAGGAATACGGCGGCAAGGGCTACTCGGCCCTCGCCCACTCCGAGGTCGTCATGAAGCTCGCCAGCCGCAGCATCACCGCGGCGGTCACAGTCATGGTGCCGAACTCGCTGGGGCCCGGCAAACTACTGATGCACTACGGCACCCGCCAGCAGAAACAGTACTACCTGCCGCGGCTCGCACGCGGCGAGGAGATCCCGTGCTTCGCGCTGACCGGGCCCGATGCCGGCAGCGACGCCGGCGCGATACCCGACCACGGCCAGGTCTGCTACGGCGACTGGGACGGCGAACGCGTGCTCGGCGTGCGCCTGAACTGGGACAAGCGCTACATCACCCTCGGCCCTGTATGCACGTTGCTCGGCCTCGCGTTCAAGCTCTACGACCCGGACCACCTGCTCGGCGATGTCGAGGATCTCGGCGTGACCCTGGCGCTGGTGCCGCGCGACACGCCCGGCGTGACCATCGGCGATCGCCACGTGCCGCTGGATATCCCGTTCCAGAACGGACCCAACCAGGGCCAGGACGTGTTCGTGCCGATGTCGCAGCTGATCGGCGGCGCCGAGTTCGTCGGCCAGGGCTGGCGCATGCTGGTCGAGTGCCTGGCCGAGGGCCGTGGCATCTCGCTGCCGGCGTTGAGCGTCGGCGCCGGAAAGACCGCGAGCCGCTACACCGGTGCCTATGCCGCGATCCGCCGCCAGTTCAACCAGCCGATCGGACGCTTCGAAGGCATCGAGGAGCCGCTGGCGCGGATCGCCGCGTTGACCTATCAGATGGACGCCGCGCGCACGCTGACGCTCGGCGCACTCGACATCGGCGAGAAACCGTCGGTGATCTCGGCGATCGTCAAGTACCACCTGACCGAGAAGTACCGCCAGTGCATCAACGACGCGATGGACATCCAGGGCGGCAGCGGCATCTGCCTCGGCCCGTCGAACCTGATCGGCCGCGCCTACCAGGCGATCCCGATCGCGATCACGGTCGAGGGCGCGAACATCCTGACGCGCAGCATGATCATCTTCGGCCAGGGCGCCGTGCGCTGCCATCCGTGGGTGCTCAAGGAGTTCCAGGCGGCGCAGAACCCGGACCGGCGCCGCGGTCTGCAGGACTTCGATCACGCGGTCTTCGGCCATGTCGGCTTCGTCCTCGGCAACATCGCGCGCAGCCTGTTCCTCGGCCTGACCCGCGGACGCTTCTCGGCGGCACCGGTCGACGGCCCGACACGCCGCTACTTCCAGCAGATGCACTGGATGAGTGCCGCGTTCGCGCTCAGCGCCGATGTCGCGATGATGACGCTCGGCGGATCACTGAAGCGCAAGGAGCGGCTGTCGGCGCGCCTCGGCGACGTCCTCAGCGAGCTGTACCTGACCTCGGCCGTGCTCAAGCGCTTCGAGGACCAGGGCCGCAAGGAATCGGACCTGCCGCTCGTGCGCTGGGCCTGCGAGAAGTCGCTGTACCAGATGCAGGAGAGCCTGCGCCTGTTGTTCCGCAATCTGCCGCACCGCCCGCTGGCCTGGCTGCTGCAGGCGGTCGTGTTCCCCAGCGGACGCCCGTACACGGCGCCGCGCGACCGCGTCGACCACGACGCCGCGCAGGTCCTGCTCAAGCCGGGCGCGGCGCGCGACCGCCTGACCGCGGGCATCTTCACGACCGACGACCCGAGCTACCGCCAGGGTGTCATCGAGCGTGCGTTCGCACACGCGGTCAAGGTCACGCCGATCGAGCGTACGTTGCGCGACGCCCGGCGCGCCGGGCTGCTGACGGCAGCGTCGTACGACGAGCTGCTCAGCGAGGCACAGCGCGAGGGCGTGATCACGCCGCAGGACGCCGACGCGCTGCGCCTGATGGAGACGCTGCGCCGCGACGTGATCATGGTCGACAGCTTCGCGCAGTACGGCAAGCAGTACGCGCTGAATCCGACCCAGGCCAAGAAACCGGCGATCTATGCCGTCTAGACGGAGGAAGACTATGAGCCGTGAAGCCATGAACCACGACGCCGGCCGCCTGCGCGGCCGCCCGGTCTACGTCGTCGATGGCACCCGCACCCCGTTCCTGAAGGCGCGCGGCAGGCCCGGGCCGTTCCACGCCAGCGATCTCGCGCATGCCGCCGGGCGCGCGCTGCTGACGCGACTCGCCGTCGATGCCGGACGCGTCGACCAGGTCGTGCTCGGCTGCGTGTCGTCGGGGCCCGACGAGGCCAATATCGGCCGCGTCGTCGCGCTGCGCCTCGGTTGCGGCGAGCGCGTGCCGGCATGGACCGTGCAGCGCAACTGCGCATCGGGCATGCAGGCGGTCGAGAGTGCGGCGCTTGAGATCGCCAGCGGCCGCTGCGATCTGGTACTCGCCGGCGGCACCGAGTCGATGAGTCACCACCCGGTGTTGTTCAACGAACTGATGGTCGCGTGGCTCGGCGCGTGGAGCCAGGCGCGCACCCTGGGCGCCCGTGGCAAGGCGTTGATGCAGCTGCGTGCGCAGCATTTCAAGCCGGTCATCGCGCTGTTGCGCGGTCTCACCGACCCGGTCGTCGGCCTGTCGATGGGTCAGACCGCCGAGGAACTCGCCGAACGCTTCGGCGTCGACCGCGCGACTATGGACGCCTACGCGGTGCGCAGCCACCAGCGCCTTGACCGGGCCAACGGTAACGGCTGGATGGACGAGATCGAGCCGCTCTACGACAGCGACGGCAACGTCTACGAGCACGACGACGGCCTGCGTCCCGATTCGTCGACCGACGCGCTGGCCAAGCTGCGGCCGGTGTTCGATCGTCCGGTCGGTCGGGTCACCGCGGGCAACAGCGCCCAGGTCACCGACGGTGCGGCGATGCTGCTGCTGGCGTCGCAAGCGGCCGTCGAAGCGCACGGGCTGCCGGTCCTCGGCCGCATCGTCGACAGCCAGTGGGCCGGGCTCGATCCGGCGCAGATGGGTCTCGGCCCGGTGCACGCGATGGCGCCGCTGATGCAGCGCCATGGCCTGGATTCGGACGACGTCGGCGTCTGGGAGATCAACGAGGCGTTCGCCGCGCAGGTGATCGCGTGCACCCGTGCCTGGCAGTCCGACGGCTACTGCCGCGACCAGCTCGGTCTCGACGGCGGCTTCGCACCAATTGACGAGGACCGGCTCAATGTCGACGGCGGCGGCGTCAGCCTCGGTCACCCGGTCGGCGCCAGCGGCGCACGCATCACGCTGCATGCGCTCAAGGTCATGCAGCGCGAACAGCGTGGCGTCGGCATCGCGAGTCTGTGTATCGGCGGTGGTCAGGGCGGCGCATTGCTGCTCGAAGGGGCACAGGAGGCAAACGCATGAACCCGCATTTCTCGATCGACAAAGACAGCAACGGCATCGCCTGGCTGACCTTCGACAAGGCCGACAGCGGCACCAACGTGCTGACCGAGGAGGTCCTCGAGGCCTTCGACCAGAGCCTGGTCACGGTCGCGCAGATGCACCCGAAGGGCCTCGTGATCCTGTCCGGCAAGCGCAACGGCTTCATTGCCGGCGCCGACGTCAAGGCATTCGCCAGGGTCGCCGGTGTCGCGTCGGCGGAGAAGCACATCCGCCGCGTGCACGAGATCTTTCACCGTCTCGAGGCCATGGCCTTCCCGACTGTTGCGGCGATCCGCGGCTTCTGCCTCGGTGGCGGCCTCGAACTGGCGCTGGCCTGCGACTACCGGGTGTGCTGCAACGATGGCGGCACCCGCCTCGGCTTCCCCGAGGTCAAGCTCGGCATATTCCCCGGCTACGGCGGCACCGTGCGCGCCACGCGCCTGCTTGGCGACCTCAAGGCCCTCGAACTGATGCTCGGTGGCCGCACCGTCAGCGCGCGCGCTGCGCGCCGTCTCGGTCTCGTCGACCTCGCGGTGCCGCAGCGTCAGCTGCGCCCCGCGGCGCTGCGCCTGCTCGACGAGCGCAAGTCGCCGCGCCGTGCCGGCCGCTTGGCGCGGGTGCCGGCGTTCGCGCCGCTGCGCCCGCTGGTGACCCGATTCATGACCCGCCAGGTGCACAAGCACGTCAACACCGAGCACTACCCGGCGCCGCTGGAGCTGCTCGCCCATTGGCAGGCCACGGCCGGCGATGCCACCGACATGTACGCCAGCGAGGCGTCGAACGTCGCCCGCCTGATCAACGCGACCACGGCGCAGAACCTGATCCGCGTGTTCCTGCTGCAGGACCGGCTCAAGGCAGAAGGCAACAAGGCCGATTTCGCGCCGCGCCACGTCCACGTCGTCGGTGGCGGCGTCATGGGTGGCGACATCGCCGCGTGGTGCGCGCTCAAGGGCATGCGCGTGACCCTGCAGGACCGCGCGCCCGAGTACCTGACGCGCGCGATCGAGCGCGCGCACACGCTGTTCCGGCGCAAGCTCAAGGACCGCTATGCGGCCCAGGCGGCGGTCGATCGGCTGATGCCGGACCACCGCGGCAGCGGCGTGCGCAGCGCCGACGTCGTCATCGAGGCGATCTTCGAAGACATCGACGCCAAGCAGGCGCTGTATGCCGAGATCGAGCCGCAGCTGAAACCGGGGGCGGTCCTGGCGACCAATACGTCGAGCATCCCGCTGGCGACGTTGGGCGAAAAGCTCGCCAACCCCGGCCGCCTGGTCGGTCTGCACTTCTTCAACCCGGTCGCCAAGATGCCGCTGCTGGAGATCGTGCGCGACACGACCACCGACGCGGACGTGGTCACCAGGGCGGCGGCATTCGCCCGGCACATCGACAAGCTGCCGTTGAAGGTGCGCAGCAGCCCGGGGTTCCTGGTCAACCGCGTGCTGATGCCCTACCTGCTCGAGGCCGTCGAGCTGCTCGACGAGGGCGTGCCGGCCGCGGTCGTCGATCAGGCCGCGGTATCCTTCGGCATGCCGATGGGGCCGATCGAGCTGGCCGACACGGTCGGCCTCGACATCTGCCTTTCGGTCGCGCAGAAGATGGCCGAGGCATTGCACAATCCGGTGCCGGAGCGGCTGCGCGAGATGGTCGAGGCCGGCGAACTCGGCCGTAAGTCCGGCAAGGGATTCTACGCCTGGCGCAAGGGCAAGGCCGACAAACCCGCGGTCAAGACGGAATCGCCGATCGATGCCAACGACATCAGTGACCGTCTGGTGCTACGTTTGGTGAACGAGTCGGTCGCCTGTCTGCGCGAGCGTGTCGTCGACGACGAAGACCTGCTCGACGCCGGCGTGATCTTCGGCACCGGGTTCGCGCCGTTCCGCGGCGGCCCGATGCACTATGTGCACAGCCGCGGCGACGTGGCCGTCAAGCAGCGCCTCGACGAACTCGAAAACCGTTTCGGTCAGCACTTTCATGCCGATGCGGGCTGGGGGGCGATGGCCTGACACACAGGGATTGGATACGACACAGCGGAGGAGGAATGCCGTGGTACACGAACAACGGGTGATTTCTATGGACGATGCGCCGACGCTGGCCGAGCTGTTCAGCGAACGCTGCGTGCGCACGCCGGACGGTCTCGCCTACGTTGAGCACCGCGATGGCGAATGGCGAGAGCACACCTGGCAGGCGACCCGCGAGGCCGTGGCACGCTGGCAGGCGGCGATGCGGCGTGACGGCCTGGAGGCCGGCGACCGCGTCGCGATCATGTGCAGCAACAGCTGGAACTGGGTGCTCTACGACCAGGCCGCGCAGGGGCTGGGGCTCGTGACGGTGCCGATCTACACCAACGACCGGGCTGACAACATCGGCTGGATCCTCGACGATTCCGGTGCCCGGATGCTGCTGCTCGAGGACCGCTTGCAGTGGGACGAACTCTCGGCATTGGGCGAACGCCTCGACCGGCTGGCCCGCATCCTGTGCCTCGAAGCGGTCACGGACGCACCGGCCAACCTGTCCTCGCTCGATGACTGGCTCGGCGACCAACCCGCCACGTACCAGTGCAAACCGGGCGCACCCGACACCATGGCGACGATCGTCTACACGTCCGGCACGACCGGGCGGCCGAAGGGCGTGATGCTCAGCCACCGTAACATCCTGTACAACATCCAGGCCGCGCTGAAGATCTTCGACGTGTTCGAGCACGACCTGATGCTGTCGTTCCTGCCGCTGTCGCACGCCCTCGAGCGCACGGTCGGCTACTACCTGCCGATGACGACCGGCACCGCGGTCGCCTACAACCGCTCGATCCCGCAGCTCGCCGAAGACCTGGTCGCCATCCAGCCGACGCTGATGATCTCGGTGCCGCGCATCTTCGAGCGCGTCTACGGCAAGATCCACGACAAGCTGGCGACCGAGTCGCCGCTCAAGCGGCGCCTGTTCGAGACCGCAGTCGATGTGGGCTGGGGGCATTTCCTGTACACGCAGAAGCGCGGCCCGTGGCGGCCGGCGTTCGTGCTGCGACCGCTGCTCGATGCCCTGGTCGGCCGCAAGGTACGGGCCAAGCTCGGTGGCCGCATGCGCTTTACCGTATGCGGCGGCGCGGCGCTGGCACCGGATATTGCGAAGCTGTTCATAGGGCTGGGGATCCCGGTCACGCAGGGCTACGGCCTGACCGAGACGGCCCCGGTGATCGCGGCCAACCCGCTCGACAACAACGTGCCGGCGTCGGTCGGACTGGCCCTGCCCGGCATCGAGGTCAAGCTCGGCGCCGACAACGAACTGCTGACGCGCAGTCCGAGCGTCATGCTCGGTTACTGGAACAACCGCGACGCGACCGACGCCGTAATCGACGCCGACGGCTGGCTGCATACCGGCGACAAGGTCGAGATCGCGCCCGAGGGCCACATCACGATCACCGGACGGATCAAGGAGATCATCGTGCTGGCCAACGGCGAGAAGGTGCCGCCGAGCGACATGGAGAACGCGATCGCGCTCGACGAACTGGTCGACCAGGTGCTCGTGATCGGTGAAGGCAAGCCGTACCTGAGTGCGCTGGTGGTGCCGAATCCCGAGGCCTTCGCGCGCGTCGCCGAGGACCTGCATCTCGATCCGGCCAACGAGGAGACGTGCGGCGATGCCAACGTGCGCTCGGTCTTCATGCAGCACGTGCAGCAGCGCATGGCGGCGTTTCCCGGCTACGCCCAGGTCCGCGAACTCGCCGTGGTCAACGAACCCTGGACACCCGACAACGGCCTTGCCACGCCGACGCTGAAGCTGCGTCGCAGCAAGATACTGGAACGCTATCAGGACGTTACCGACAAACTCTATGCCGGACACTGAGCCCGCGGCGAAACCCGAGCTGACCTACCGGGTGGTCGCGATGCCGGCCGATACCAATGCCTACGGCGACATATTCGGCGGCTGGCTGATGTCGCAGATCGACATCGCCGGCAGCATCGTCGCGATCCGCGAGGCGGCCGGTCGGGTCGCGACGGTCGCGATCAAGGAGTTCCGCTTCCTCGCCCCTGTCGCGGTCGGCGACCTGATCAGCTGTTACGCCGAGTTGCGGCGCACCGGACGCACGTCGCTGACCGTCCACGTCGTCGCCGAGTCGTGCCGCCAGATGGACGCCCACGCCGAGACCGTGGTCGCCGACGCCACGCTGGTGTATGTTGCACTCGACAGCGACGGTAGACCGCGCCCGCTCCGGGCCGCGGGCACATGAGGTGCGCAATCGGCTGACCGTCGCACGGCAGTAATCATCAAGCCTCAGAGACGGAGCCCCGAATGATATTCCCGAGCATCGGCCGGACCGGCATATGGGCCGGCGCCTTGCTGAGTTGCCTGTGCGTGACCACGGCGGCGGCGCAACGCGTTGCCGACCATGTCGCGATCAACGATCCCTATATCCGCGCCGTACCCCCGGTCGTCAAGACCACGGCGGCATTCATGCAGATCCAGAACGGCACCGACAGCGAACGGTTCGTCGTCGATGCCGCGACCCCGGTTGCCGCAGCCGTCGAGTTGCACATGCACGTCCACGACGACGGCGTAATGCGCATGCGCCGTATCCCACACATCCATCTGCCGCCGCAACGGACGACCTCGCTCGAACCCGGAGGGCTGCATATCATGCTGTTCAACCTGCAGCGTAACCTGCAGCCGGGTGACCAGATCCCGTTGACCCTGGAGTTCGACGACGGCTCGACCAAGACCGTGACCGCCGTCGTACGCGACGTACAGGGCATGATGAAGCCCTGACCCGGGCGGAATCGACAACGCCGGCATCCCGCCGGGCCCGGTCGAAGACACGGCGCACGTCCCGCGGTGCCTGCACAAGAAACGATCGCTGAGGGGAAGACGACATGCTCAACAAGCTGACTGCGATGGCCACGCTGGCCGGCCTGCTGCTCGCCGCCGGCAGCGCATTCGCCGACAAGACCTACCGCTTGCGGCTCGCCGAGACCTGGCCGCCGAACTACCCGATCTTCGGCGAGGCCACGAAGAGCCTCAAGAAGATGGTCGAGACGATGTCGAATGGCCGCCTGAAGATCACGATCGACGCCAAGAACAAGCACAAGGCCCCGCTCGGTATCTTCGACATGGTCAAGGCCGGCCAGTATGACATCGGGCACTCGGCCTCCTACTACTGGAAGGGCAAGGACCCCAATACGCTGTTCTTCACCAGCATGCCGTTCGGCATGACGGCACCCGAGCAGTACGCCTGGTTCTACTACGGCGGTGGTATGGAGCTGATGGCGAAGGTCTACGCCAGGCACGGCCTGCTGTCGTTCCCCGGCGGCAACACCAGTAACCAGATGGGCGGCTGGTTCCAGAAAGAGATCAAGTCGCTCGACGATCTCCAGGGCCTGAAGATGCGTATCCCCGGCTTCGCCGGCGAGGTGCTCGCCAAGCTCGGGGCCAAGCCGACCAACATCCCGGCCGGCGAGCTCTACACGGCGCTCGAGCGGCGAACCATCGATGCGCTCGAATGGGTCGGCCCGTCGCTCGATCTGCGCATGGGCTTCCACAAGATCGCGCCCTATTACTACACCGGTTGGCACGAACCCGCGACCGAGCTGCAGTTCCTGGTCAACAAGAAGAAGTGGGACAGCCTGCCGGCCGACCTGCAGGAGGTCCTGCGCGTCGCGATGCGCACCGCCGCCTACGACACCTACGCGCAGTCTTACCACGCCAGTGCCGTGAACTGGGACACGATCAAGAGCGATTACCCGAACATCAAGATCAAGACGTTCCCGAAAGCGGTCCTCGATGCGATGCGCAGGGCCAACGACGAGTTGCTCGCCGAGCGCGCCGCGGCCGACCCGCTTGCCAAGGAGATCATC
Source organism: Gammaproteobacteria bacterium (assembly GCA_030065815.1). Taxonomy (GTDB): domain Bacteria; phylum Pseudomonadota; class Gammaproteobacteria; order Chromatiales; family Chromatiaceae; genus Thiosocius. Next base: position 12,485 of record JASJCU010000092.1, read on the forward strand.
GACTCGCAGGCCGCGTACATGGCCAAGGCGCGGGCATGGACGGCGATTTCGGACCAGGCCTATCTCAACAGCCTGGGCGAATGATGCTGGCAGACCCGGCGGCCGTCGCCCGCCGCATTCGCCGACCCCTACCATCGACGCGGATCGCTGAATGACGCCGGCAACACTCAGGGCCGAACACTGGATCAACCGGTTCTCCGACGCGGTGGGCGCGTTTTCGGCCGTGTTGCTGCTGTTGCTCGTGGCCAACGTGTTCTACGACGTGGTCATGCGTTACCTGTTCAACGACGTCTCGATCGGTATGCAGGAACTCGAGTGGCACCTGTACTCGATGATCTTCCTGTTCGGTGTCGCCTACACGCTGAAGGCCGATGGCCACGTCCGCGTCGACGTGATCTACGAACGCTTGTCGGTGCGCAGACGCGCCGTGATCGACATACTCGGCACCGTGCTGTTCCTGTGGCCGTTCTGCTTTCTGGTCGCGGAATACGGCATCGGTTTCGCGTACGAGGCCTACGACATCGGAGAGCGCAGCGGCGATCCCGGCGGCCTACCCTACCGCTGGGTCATCAAGGCGATGATCAGCCTGTCTTTCGCCTGCGTGCTGGTCAGCAGCATCGGCTTCATGCTGCGCGCGATCAACGAGTATCGCGGCCTGAAGCCGGCGCGCGGCCACGAACCCTTCAAGCCCTGACGGCTGCGGCAGAATGTATCCATGATCGGTGTCGCTATGTTCCTCGTTGCCCTGGTCCTGCTGCTGCTGGGCTTTCCGGTCGCGTTCACGTTCGGCGGCGTGGCGGTGATCTTCGGCGTGTTGGCCGAGGGCTGGGACCTGTTCGGCTTCATGCCGTTCCGCGTCTTCAACATCATGCAGAACGTCGTGCTGATGGCGGTCCCGCTGTTCATCTTCATGGGCATCGTGCTGCAGAAGACGCAGCTCGCGGAACAGCTGCTGGAATCCATGGGCCGGCTGTTCGGCAGCATGCGCGGCGGGCTCGCCGTGTCGACGATACTGGTCGGTGCGCTGCTGGCGGCGTCAACCGGCGTCGTCGGCGCCAGCGTCGTCGCGATGGGCGTCATTTCGCTGCCCGTCATGCTCAAGTATCGCTACCGACGGTCGCTGGCCTGCGGCGCGATCTGCGGCGCCGGCACGCTCGGACAGATCATCCCGCCGTCGATCGTCCTGATCATCCTCGGCGACGTGCTCGGTCTGCCGGTCGGCGATCTTTTCCAGGCGGCACTCGTCCCGGGCCTCGCCCTCGTCGGCCTGTACGTCGTGTATGTGCTGGTGCACGCCTATACGGCACCCAACGTCGCCCCGGCGGTGCCGTTCGAAGACACCGCCGCGACGCCTGTCGCGCACTATGTCGCGGCGCTGAAGGCCATCGTGCCGCCGCTGGCACTGATCGTCGTCGTGCTCGGTTCGATCTTCGCCGGTATCGCGACGCCGACCGAGTCGTCGGCGCTGGGTGGCGTCGGCGCGGTGCTGCTGGCGGTGTTCTACGGCAAGTTCTCGTGGCGCATGCTCTACGACAGCGCGCTGGAGACGGTCAAGATCACGGCCATGGTGTTCGC
>JASJCU010000093.1 GCA_030065815.1 Gammaproteobacteria bacterium
TCTCTGTGACGGGTCTGCTGGATCGCTGCGCCGTCGGGGCGCACTGAGAGTCTGGCCGATCGAACGATACGGATTGTCGCTTTAAGTATCGAAAAATTGATCTATAGTATCGATCATGGACGATCGACTGGTTTCGCTGCTGAGACGCTTCGAACTCACGGCGCGGGTGTTTCAGACCGGGCCGCTGTGCGGGTCTTCGCGGTTCGATGCGGCCGATGGCCTCGGCTACATCCACGTGCTGCGTGCCGGTCGCATGCGCGTCGATACGGTTGGGCAGGACAGCGTGCTCGTGGACACGCCGACGCTGTTGTTCTACATGACGCCGACCACCCACCGCCTGCAGCCGCTCGGCGAGGGTGCCGACACCATGTGCGCGTCGTTCGAGTTCGGCGCCGGCGTCAGCAACCCGCTCATCAAGGCGCTTCCGCAGCTGGTGCGCGTCGACATCGCCGACCTGCCGAATGTCGCCGAGACACTCGGTGTGCTGTTCCGCGAGGCGACCGAGGACCACTGCGGCCGCCAGGCCGTGCTCGATCGCATGATCGAGGTCTTGATCATCCAGCTGCTGCGCGAGCTGATGGACCAGGGACTCCTCGAGTCCGGGCTGCTCGCCGGTCTGGCCGACCCGCGGCTCGCCAAGGCGATCAATGCGATGCACGCCGATCCGGCACACGCATGGACGCTCGACGGCCTGGCTGCCACCGCGAGCATGTCGCGTGCGCGCTTCGCGGTACGCTTTCGACAGACCGTGGGTCTGACACCGATGCTGTACCTGAGTGAGTGGCGGCTCGGCGTCGCCCAGTCGCTGCTGCGCAAGGGATGGGCCGTACAGGCCGTCGCCGATCGCGTCGGCTATGCGAGTGCGAGTGCACTGTCGCGCGCATTCGCGACGCAGTTTGGCCTGTCACCGCGTGACTGGCGGCGTCGCCAGGGGGCGGGCGCGTGACGCGGCAGGTGCGCTGCAAGCGCATCTACCTGCCGCCCGAGCGCAGTGACGGTCGGCGGGTGCTCGTCGAGCGGCTCTGGCCGCGCGGCGTCAGCCGCGAACGTGCGGCCATCGACGCGTGGCCGAAATCGGTCGCGCCGTCGAATGCGCTGCGCCGCTGGTACGGCCATGATCCGCGCCGCTGGCCGACGTTCCGCCAGCGCTATCTCGACGAGATTCGCGACAATCCCGCCGTCGCTGAACTGCTGGCATCGGTAGACCGCGGACCCATGACCCTGGTCTATGCGGCGCGTGATGAACCCGGCAACGGCGCCCAGGTACTGACCGCCTATCTGAATGCGACACGGCGACGCCTGTAGCCGGGCGGGCCACGCCGTGGCTCTCCAGTCGAGTGCCGCTTGCCGAACCGGGCATCGCGGCGGCGGCTGTCGTCGGTTTCTCTGCCGTCGACCGACCGCTGTTGCCCCGCGATCACCCACACGGCGACCGAACGGAGCGTCCGTGGACTGACGCCGCGGCTGCCGCACGCGGTGGTGCGCGGATCGTGTGCAATCCGGGTCGATCTTAGATCTAGAATCAAGTTGATAAAACTGCAATAACTCTCTTTAAAATATATTGAATATCCATGCTTGAAATGGCGTGCAATGGATGATGCGACGCAAGAAACTGGGGCATCACATTCCTCGAGCGATGTTCATTTCCGCACGTTTCAGCCGATATCCAGAGTGTCGGCGACACAGGCGGGAAACCCGATGGATAACAAACCGCAAGCAGCGGCTCGCGAAACGACTGCGCAGGTGCAGCCTGTGCCCACGAGGTCCACAGCGCCGTCGCGGCGTCACGATCTTTACGTGCACTATTCTCACGAGATGACCGAGGACACCGCGGAATCGGCGGCGCGCGCACTGATCCGCGCGGTACCACTGGTCTACGGCGGCCTGCTCGGCGGCCTGATCGGCAGCCTCGGCCTGGGCATCGCGCTCGGCCTGACGATGAGCGGTGCGCTCGACTGGCGGATGGGCGAGAAATCGCTGTTTCGACAGCTGCTGCGGCCGCTGGCAGTGACCGGTTGCCCGTACCTGTCCTGGCTGATGCGCGGCATCGCGCGCGGCCTCAGCCTGATGCACCTGCCGGTAGCGGCGAAGTACTTCGACCTGCACTGCGGCGGCGCCTGACGCGGCGGCGCGGCGCCCGGCCGCCGCCCCTGTCGCGCCGTGTATTGCCGAGTGCCGGGCTCGCCTCTAGTCTGACGATCTCAGGCGACCGCCACCGGGTTGACCGCAGACCCCGGGCGCGTCGTGCACGCAACCAGCTGACGAAGGCGGGCCAGCGATGCGCACGTTTCACTGCGATCACTGCCACAACCCGGTCTATTTCGAGAACACGCGCTGTACCCATTGCGGCCACGAGCTCGGCGTGCTGCCGCGATACATGAGGGTGTCGGCGTTGCGCGATAGCGGCGGCGGCGTCTTCGAGGCGTTGATGCCGTCGGCGCGCGACCGCGGCGAACGCTACCGGCACTGCGACAACCGCACGCAGCACGGCGTCTGCAACTGGATGGTGTCGATCGCGAGCCCCCAGGGACTGTGCGCGGCCTGCCGTCTCAATGTCGTCATCCCGAACCTGGCGCGGCCGGGCTTTCACGATCGCTGGCGTCGCCTGGAGCGCAGCAAACGCCGCCTGCTGTACGGCCTGTACAAACTGGGCATGGAGGTTCGGGCCAGGCGCGACGACGCCGCACGCGGTATCGCGTTCTCGTTCGTCTCGCACCTCGACGCACCGCCCGGCGAAGCGGTGACGACCGGGCACGACAACGGTCACATCACGATCAACATCGACGAGGCCGACCCGGCATTGCGTGAGCGCAACCGTCTGGACCTGCAGGAGACCTACCGTACGCTGCTCGGCCACTTCCGCCATGAGACCGGCCACCATTACTGGAATCTGCTGATCGACGGCGCACCCGAGCACGGCCGCTTTCGCGAGCTGTTCGGCGATGAACGCCAGGACTATGCGGCTGCGCTCGAACGCCACTACGCCGAGGGCCCGCCGGGTGATTGGCAGTCGCGCTTCATCTCGGCGTACGCGAGTTCGCACCCGTGGGAGGACTGGGCGGAGACCTGGGCCCACTACCTGCACATCGTCGACACGCTGGAGACGGCGGCCCATTTCGGCGTGCAGGTGGAGCGCGAGCTGCCCGACGGCGGTATTCACCGCGCGGCGCCGGACTTCGATCCCTACCGCAGCGCCGACTTTGCGCCGGTGGTCGCCAACTGGCTGCCGTTGACCTTCGCGCTGAACAGCCTCAACCGCAGCATGGGGCTGCAGGACCTGTATCCGTTCGTGCTGTCGACGCCGGCGATCGACAAGCTGCACTTCGTCCACGACGTCGTGCAGCGCCGCCGAAACGGCGGCGTGGCCGACGTCGTGCATGCGCCGGCCGGGCCGGCCAGGCTGCTCGACCGCTTGCTTCGGGTCTTGCTCGGGAGATCGGCGTGAGCCGGGGACGCTTAGCGCGGATCGATGAAGAAGGTCATGATGGCGGCCGAGGTCTCGCCGTCGGCGACGATCGCCGCGGTCCATTTCGGCACCGCCTGGACCGCCCAGATGATGAACACGACGAGCACGATCTTCTTGCCGCGCGACATCGCGGCAATGCGTTCGCGTAGCTCCTGCGCGCTCGTGTCTTTGGAATGATCTTCCACGGTCGGGCCTCCTGGTGGCGCCGTCGCTTGCCGCGATCTTGTCGCCGATATGTCTCGTAGACTAGCAGCTCAGGGCGGCGCGACCAGCGGTGCAGAATACAGGGGATTTGGCGCCGTTGCCGTCACCGGATAAATGCTTGCAAGACAACGGCTAAGCAATGACTCCATCGGTGCGGCTCCGGAGGCGTGCGGGCCCTGGCCGGTGCACGGGTGGGCAGCGCCATTACCCAGCGAAAAAAGACCATTTACGCTCACCGTTGGCAGTAGCATTGGCAAAGAAAGCAGGTGCCTGCGGCATCTGCGGAATCGGCCCGAGCGCGGAGGACGCCCGATGTTCAAATCTGCCGACCCGGAACGACGCGGCGGTTTCGGCGCACTGGCACTGCTGTGCCTGGGCGCGTTGCCGGTGTCTGCGGCGCAACCGCCGGCCGACAAGGCGACGCCGATCATCGCGGCCGAGGTGGTCAGCACATCGTTCGCCGACCCGATCGAGTCGCTAGGCACGCTGCGTGCCAATGAATCGGTGGTACTGACGGTAACGGTGACCGAGACCGTCAGCGCGCTGCATTTCGATGACGGAGAGCGCGTCGATGCTGGCACGCTTCTGGTCGAGATGACCAGTGAAGAGGAACACGCGCAGCTCACCGAGGCGCGGGCGCGGCTCGACGAGGCCCAGCGGCAGTACCGTCGCGTGCAGTCGCTGGCGAACCAGGGCACGGCGGCCAAGGCGCTGCTCGACGAACGCAGCCGCCAGCGCGATACCGCAAGGGCGCAGCTGGTCGCGATCGAGTCGCGCCTGTCGGACCGCCTGGTCAAGGCGCCGTTTGCCGGTGTCCTGGGTCTGCGCAATCTGAGCGTCGGCGCACTGGTCGAGCCGGGCGACCTGATAACGACCCTCGACGATGATTCGGTGATGAAGCTCGATCTGTCGGTGCCGAGCGTCTACCTCGGCGCCTTGCGGCCCGGCCTGGACGTAGTCGCGACGACCCGGGCGTTCCGCGAGCGCGAGTTCAGCGGCCGCGTGCACAGCGTCGACAGCCGGGTCGACCCGGTGACGCGCTCGGTCGTCGTCCGCGTGCTGCTGCCGAACGCCGAGCGCCTGCTCAAACCCGGCATGCTGATGCAGGTGACGCTGCTCAACAACCCGCGCGAGACCTTGGTGATCCCGGAGAGCGCGCTGATGCCGCAGGGCCGGGAACAGTACGTACTGCGCGCCGTCGCCGACGGCGACGGCCACCGGGTCGAACGCCGCCAGGTGCAGATCGGCGGTCGGCGGCCTGGGCAGGTGGAGGTGCTCGGCGGCCTCGACAAGGGCGACCTGGTGGTCACGCACGGCACGCTGCGCGCGCGACCCGGCCAGCGCGTCGACGTGCGCAGCGTGCAGCGCGGCGGCGAGTCGCTGAACCAACTGCTCGATGGGACGCCGCCGGCGACCGCGGCGACCGGCAGAGCCGAATGATCCTGTCCGATGTCTCGGTCTCGCGCCCGGTATTCGCGTCGGTGCTGTCGCTGCTGCTGGTCGCATTCGGCCTGGTCGCGTTCGACCGCCTGCCCCTGCGCGAGTACCCGGACATCGATTCGCCGGTGGTGTCGGTCGAGACCAACTACCGCGGCGCGGCGGCGAACGTCGTCGAGAGCCGGATCACGCGGTTGATCGAGGACCGGGTCGCCGGCGTCGAGGGCATCCGCTTCATCGAGTCGACGAGCGAGGACGGTCGCTCCGACATCACGATCGAGTTCGACATCAGCCGGGACGTCGATGCGGCAGCCAACGACATCCGCGACCGCGTCTCGACGATCCTCGACGACCTGCCGGACGAGGCCGACCCGCCGGAGATCCGCAAGGTCGACAGCAACCAGGACGTCATCATGTGGCTGAACCTGGTGAGCGACCGCATGACCGTGCCCGAGCTGTCCGACTACGCTCGCCGCTACCTCGTCGATCGCTTCTCGGTCCTCGACGGCGTCGCCAGGGTGCGCGTCGGCGGTGGCCAGACGTTTGCGATGCGCATTTGGCTCGATCGCAACGCGCTGGCGGCGCGCAACCTGTCGGTCAGCGACGTCGAGTCGGCGCTGCGCGCCGAGAACCTCGAATTGCCGGCCGGCAGCCTGGAATCGATCGATCGCCAGTTCACGGTGCGCGTCGCGCGTGCGTTCCTCGAGGCCGAGGACTTCGCGCGCCTGGTGCTGGCCCGTGGCGACGACGGCTACCTGGTACGGCTGCAGGATGTTGCCCGGGTCGAGAAGGCGGCGGCCGAGACGCGCACGTTCTTCCGCGGCAACGGCGTGCCGATGGTCGGTATCGGCATCATCAAGCAATCCAAGGCCAACACGATCGCGGTCACCGACGCCGCCAAGGCCGAGGTGGAGCGGATAGCGCCGTCGCTGCCCGAAGGCATGGAGATCAAGCAGAGCTACGACACCTCGGTGTTCATCAAGGGCGCGATCGCCGAGGTCTATAAGACGTTGGCGATCGCGATCGGCCTCGTCGTGCTGGTGATCTTCGTGTTCCTCGGCAGCGTGCGCACGACGCTGATCCCGGCCGTGACCGTGCCGGTCTCGCTGATCGCGACTTTCCTGGTGCTGTGGATCCTGGGCTTCTCGATCAACATCCTGACGCTGCTAGCGCTGGTGCTGGCGATCGGTTTGGTCGTCGACGACACCATCGTCATGGTCGAGAACATCCATCGGCGCATGGAGGTGCATGGCGAGTCGCGGCTGGTCGCGGCGTTCCGCGGTGCGCGCCAGGTGGCGTTCGCGGTGATCGCGACCAGTATCGTGCTGGTCGCCGTGTTCGTGCCGATTGCGTTCTTGCAGGGCGACGTTGGACGGCTGTTTGCCGAGTTCGCGTTGACGATGGCCGCGGCTGTCGCGTTCTCGAGCTTCGTCGCGTTGTCGCTGTCGCCGATGCTGGCATCGCAGATCCTGCCGCCGCACGATGCGGGCGCACGCCTGGTCGGCGCCGTCGATCGCGTGTTCGGTGCCGTGCGCCGCGGCTACCTGGCCACGCTGCGCGGGCTGGTGCGACACAAGTGGGTTACCGGCCTGTTGTTCGTCGCGATCCTCGGCGGAACGCACTGGCTGCTCGATCGCCTGCCCAGCGAGTACGCGCCGAAGGAGGACCGAGGTGCGTTCTTCATCCTGGTAACCGGTCCAGAAGGCGCCAGCTACCGTTACATGGAGCAGTACATGACCGAGATCGAGCGCCGCCTGATGCCGTTGGTCGAGGCCGGAGAGATCACCCGCTTGCTGGTGCGTGCGCCGCGCTCGTTCGGCACCTTGGAGATATTCAACAGCGGCATCGTGATCAACGTGCTGAGCGACTGGAAGCAGCGCCGCTCGGCCTGGGACATCATGGCCGACGTGCGCCAGCGGCTCACCGACCTGTCCGGCGTGCGGGCGTTTCCGGTCATGCGCCAGGGCTTCGGACGGCGCATCCAGAAGCCCGTGCAGTACGTGATCGGCGGCGGCACCTACGACGAGCTGGCGCAATGGCGGGATACGCTGGTCGAAAAGATTGAGGAGACCAACCCCGGGCTGGTCGGCGTCGACTGGGACTACAAGGAGACCAAGCCGCAGCTCAAGGTGCTGATCGATTACGATCGCGCCGCCGATCTCGGCGTCACGGTCGGTGAGATCGGCCGCACGCTGGAGAGCATGCTCGGCTCGCGCGTCGTCACGACCTATATCGAGGAAGGCGAGGAATACGACGTGATCATCGAGGGCGAGCGCAGCGCGCAGCGCACGCCGACCGACCTGTCGAACCTTTACGTGCGCTCGCAACGCAGCGGCGAGCTGATCCCGCTGGCCAACGTCGTCAGGCTCGACGAGATCGCCGACTCGACGACGCTGAATCGCTACAACCGGGTGCGCGCGATCACGATCCAGGCGAACCTCGCGGACGGCGTCGCGCTCGGCGATGCACTCGCCAACCTCGACAGGCTGGTCGCCGAACACCTGCCCGACAAGGTCGTCGTCGACTACAAGGGGCAGTCGCGCGACTTCAAGTCGACCGGTGAATCGATCCTGTTCGTCATGGTTCTGGGTGGTATCGTCGTGTTCTTGGTACTGGCCGCGCAGTTCGAGAGCTGGGTCCATCCGCTGGTGATCATGCTGACCGTGCCATTGGCGATGGCGGGCGCCTTGCTCGGCCTGCACCTGTCGGGTTACTCGCTGAATCTGTACAGCCAGATCGGTCTGATCATGCTGGTCGGGCTGTCGGCCAAGAACGGCATACTGATCGTCGAGTTCGCCAACCAGCTGCGCGACGCCGGCCGCGAGTTCCACAGCGCGCTGCTCGAGGCGGCCGAAGTGCGCTTCCGGCCAATCGTTATGACCGGCATCACGACCGCGGCGGGGTCGCTGCCGCTGCTGCTGTCGACCGGGGCCGGCTCCGAGACCCGTGCGGTGATCGGCACCGTGATCCTGTACGGGGTGCTCGCGGCGACGCTGTTCACGCTGTTCATCGTGCCGGTGGCCTACGACCTGCTGGCCAGCCGCAGCGGTTCACCGGCGCAGCGCAAGCAGCGCCTCGAGACCGAGCTGGGCAAGGCCGACGGCTGAGCGGTTCAGCGGGGGCGGCGCCACGCCACAGTCGGTGGCGTTTACGGTGGCCGAGAAGCGAACCACCGGCATCGGCGCGGGATTCCGCGATCACTGACCACGGCGGCGAATGGGTGCCGCGCACCGCGCAGTCGCGGCGCCGAGCGGTCGGGCGAGTGGCGCCGTCGACGCGATGCTGGCCTCGCGCTCAGTCGTCGAGCGGTTCGTTGAGCTGCGCGCGCGACGGGTTCCAGCGTATGCCGCCGAGCGACAGCGCGGCGTACGGCAGGATCAACAACACGATCAGCGGCAGCGAGCGTGACCAGGGCAGGTTGACGACGGACTGCGCCGCACCGATGTCGTCGCGCAACCACAGCGCGTAGGCGATCAGCGGCGCATGCAACAGCGCGATCACGATTACCGTCAACAGCGTCTTCAGTGTGCGTCCTGGCATGGTTGCGCGGCCCCGTCACGAGTCTGGCGGGCCACCGACGGGTCGCCGGCGGCGATTCTGACGGTGTCAGCGACAGCAACTGCGTGATCTTGAGCCGCGCGCGGGTCGCCGGCGTCAGTGCCGCAGTAGCAGCGAGACGCCGCTGATCACCAGCAGACTGCTCACGGCGACGTGGAACGCCCGTTGACTGATCGTGGTGTGGACGTGGCCGCCGAGATACAGACCGACCGCCATCAGCGGCAGCGACAGCGCGGCCAGCGTGATCCAGTCGCGGTCGAAGAAACCGCCGCTCAGGTAGCCGGTCAGGCGGCCGGCGCCATCGAGCAGGAAGATGGTGGCGAACGTCGCGCGGAACTGCGTCTTGTCCAGGCCGCGATGTTTCAGGTACAGCACATAGAAGGGTCCACCGGTGCCGAACAGCGTGCCGATCAGGCCGCCGAGCAGACCGGCCACGGCCGACCAACGGCGCGAGACGATGCCGAGCGAGTCCTTGAAGAACAGGCTGTAAGACGCGTACAGCAGCACGAACACGCCGAGCGCATGGGCGAGCAGCACGGCGTCGACGCTGCGGAACAGGTACAGGCCCAGCAGCACGCCGACCGCGGTGAACGGCAACAGCGGCAGGATCTCGCGCCAGCAGATCTGGGCGCGGTCCTTGAGACCGTGGGTGGCCGAGGCCACGTAGTCGAGGAACACGACCAGCGGGACCGCGACGGTCAGCGGCAGCACCAGCGCCAGCAGCGGGATCGCGATCAGTCCGGAGCCGAACCCGGCGATGCCGCGGACCAGGTAGGCGACCAGCAGCGTGAACGCGCCGAACAGCAAGAATGCCGGCGTAATGGATTCGAACGACATGCCGCTGCCCCGGTTGTGCCCATGCCATGGCGCCGGGATGTCGACCTGGTCGCAGGCCCTGGTGGCTGCGCCTCCGCTAGGCGTGCTGAGGCCTGCGCGCGGCGCAGCATCGCGCGGCGGACGCCGCTGCGCCACCGCGGGGCTGGGACTCTGTCTTCAACTGCCGGCGTCGCCGTCGCGTTCGTTCACCCGCTGCGGCGCCGATCGGGCCGCCGGGCGGGATACGAACTGCGTTTCTAGGCACGTCGTTATTATTGCCCGGTATTTCATCGGTTTATGCGGCACGATGCAAGTCGATTCTGACAGATCCCCGGGTGTGTTCCGGCCGCGTGCCGGCGCCGCTGCGCGGGAATGGCCCGCGCGGCACGCACCGGGTCCGCGGTCAGCCCGTGTTGCGCGCTGCGCGGATCATCTCGTCGGCGTGGCGCCGGGTCTGCTCGGTTATCGCGACCCCACCCATCATGCGCGCCACTTCGTCGACCCGGGCGTCGTCGTCGAGCGTGTCGATGCGGGTCTCGGTGGCCTTGCCGTCGGTGATCTTTAGCACGCGCGAATGCCGATGCGCCTGCGATGCGACCTGCGCCAGGTGGGTAACACACAGCACCTGGCGTTGGCTGCCAAGACGCCGTAGCAGCTTGCCGACGATCTCGGCGACGGCGCCGCCGATGCCGACGTCGACCTCGTCGAAGATCAGCGTCGGCACGCGGCCGCAGTCGGCCGTCGCGACCTGGATCGCGAGACTGATCCGCGACAGCTCACCCCCCGAGGCGACATCGGCCAACGTGCCCTCGTGCTGACCGGGGTTGGCAGCGACGTTGAAGGTCACGCGGTCGACGCCGCTGGCGGCCGGGCGGGCGTCGTCGCGGGCGACGTCGATGCGCAGCCGGGCACCGCGCATGCCGAGTTCCTGCAGGCTGTCGGTGACCGTGCCCGCCAGCCTGACGGCCGCCTCGGCGCGCGCCTTGCTGAGCCTGTCCGCGGCCTCGCCGTACGCGTTCTCCGCGGCCAGGGTCTGGCGCTCGAGGTCGACGAGACGGCTGTCGGCGTGCTCGAGTTCATCGGCCTCGCGCTGCAGCCGGCCGAGCAGGCCGGACAACTCTGCGGGCGCGACGCGGTGTTTGCGCGCCAGTTCGTACAGGCGGCCGAGTCGGTCGTCGATCTCCTGCAGGCGTCCGGGGTCGAGTTCAGCCGCATCGTGGTAGTGGCGCAGCGCGCTGCTCGCCTCGTCGATCTGGATCCCGGCGTTGTCGAGAAGGTCACGGACCTCGGCCAGCGTGCCGTCGAGCTCGGCCAGCTCGGCGACGTCGTGATGGACGCGGTAGAGGATCTGCCGCACGCCGTTGTCGTCGTCGCTGAGCGCGCTGAGCGCGGCCGCGGAATCGCGCATCAGGCGCTCGGCGTTGGCCAGCCGGGCGTGCTCGTCTTCGGTGGCCTTCAGCGCCGCCGCATCGAGCACGCAGCCGCCGAGCTCGGCGATCTGGAAGTCCAGGTAGTCGAGGCGGCTCGCCCGGTCGTCGCTGGCGCGCTGCAGTTCGGCGAGCGCTGCACGCCGGCGCTGCCAGTCGCGGTAGTGCTCGCCGACATCGCGTACCGCATCGCGCAGACCGCCATAGGCATCGAGCAGCTGGCGCTGCGCTGCCGCGTGCAGCAGCGACTGGTGGGCATGCTGGCCGTGGATGTCGACCAGCAGCTGACCGAGTTCGCGAAGCAGCGCCTGGGTGGCCGGCGTGCCGTTGATGTAGGCGCGGCTGCGGCCGTCGCGTACCAGCACCCGCCGCAGCAGGCATTCGCCGTCGGCAGCCAGGTCGTGGGCCGCGAGCCAGTCGAGCGCCGCGGCGCCGTCGGCGAGTTCGAAAGCGGCGCTGACCTCGGCCCTGTCGGCGCCGCTGCGGATCATCGCGCTCGACGGCTTGTCACCAAGCGCCAGCCCGAGGGCGTCGATCAGGATCGACTTGCCGGCACCGGTCTCACCGGTCAGCGCGGTCATGCCCGCCGCGAACGACAGGTCGAGACTGCGCACGATGACCAGGTCGCGGATCGTGATGCGGCTCAGCATCGCTGGGTCATCAGTTCTTCGGCTGCTCGCCCCAGCCGAGCTTGGCGCGCAGCACGTCGAAGTGGTCGTGACCGACCGGGTGCAGCAGGCGCACCGGACTCGGATGACGGCGGATGCGCAGCCGGTCGCCGTGGTCGACGGTCAGCACGGCGGCACCGTCACAGGTGATGCGCACGTGCTTGGGGTCGGTGTGACCGCACACCGAGATCACGATCTCGCTGGCGGCATTGACGACGATCGGTCGGTTGCTCAACGTGTGGGGGCAGATCGGGACCAGCGCGATAACGTCGAGGTCCGGCGTCAGCAGCGGTCCGCCGCCAGACAGCGCATAGGCCGTCGATCCGGTCGGTGTAGACACGATCAGGCCGTCGGAGCGCTGGGTGTAGACGAAGCGGCCGTCGATCCAGGTCTCGAACTCGATCATGCGGGCGATATTCCACTTGTGCAGCACGACGTCGTTGAGCGCGAGCGCCGGGGGCTGCCCGTCGACGATGGCATTGAGCAGGAACCGGCGGTCTTCGTCGTAGTTGCCGTCGAGCACGGCGTTGAAGCCGCTGTCGAGGTCATCGGGAGAGATGTCGACGAGGAACCCGAGGCGCCCCAGGTTCACGCCGAGCAACGGCACCTGGCGGTCGGCGAATTTGCGTGCGGCGCTGAGCAGTGTTCCGTCGCCGCCGACGACGACGGCCAGGTCGCAGGTCGCCGCGAGTTCGGATATGGGAATGCCCTGCCCAAGCGTCAGCAGGCCCGCGGTACGCGGATCCGGCAGCAGTTCCAGGCCGCGGGCCTGCAGCACCGACTGCAGGCGTTGCACGGTCGAACGCAGGTGGCCGGCGTCGTCCGGCTTGGCGATGACCGCGATGCGCTGGAACTGGGAGGCCGCTGCGTTCACGTTATCGTTCTGTCTGCCGACCTGGTCATGAAGCTGCGAAACTAGCATGAGGCCTGCGGGCCGCCAAGCGGGCCGCCGCGCTTCCTTGACACCCAAAAACGGGCCTCCACATAATCGAACCGAACCCTGACGCCGGTAAGGCTGTCTACTCACCTGATACGCTTGGACAAACGGTTATCCGACGTGCCGGTCAACGTGGTAGAGAATGCGATCAGCGAGCGCGCCCAGCACTTCCTCAAGGTGCTGATCGAGCGCTATATCCGCGACGGTCACCCCGTCGGCTCGCGTACGCTCGCGAAGGACGCCGGCCTCGACCTGAGTCCGGCGACCATCCGCAACGTCATGGCCGATCTCGAAGATCTCGGCTTCGTCGCGTCGCCGCATACCTCGGCCGGCCGTGTACCCACGGTCTCCGGGTACCGCTTGTTCGTCGATTCGCTGCTGTCACTGCAGCCGATCGACGATGCGATGCTGCGCCAGGTTCGGCGCCAGCTCGATCTGGCCGAGGCACCGGCGGGCATGGTGGATTCGGCGTCGCGGCTGCTGTCCAACCTGACGCACCTGGCCGGTGTGGTCATGGTGCCGAAGCACAACCAGGTCAGGGTCAAGCAGATCGAGTTCGTGCCGCTGTCGGAGCTGCGGGTGTTGACCGTAATCGTGACCGCGGCCGGCGAGGTCTACAACCGCATCATCGAGACGTCGCGCGAGTTCACGCGCGGTGAACTCGAACGCCTCAGCAACTATGTCACGAGTCACTACGCCGGCAATGACCTGGCCGACATCCGCCGCCAGGTCGTCGACGACATGCAGGAGACCAAGCGCACGCTCGACGCGCAGATGGTCCAGGCCCTGGAGGTCGCAAGTGCCGCGTTCGCCGACGGTGGTGACGCCGGGGGCGAGGAGGGCGACTTCGTCGTCACCGGGCAGACCAACCTGATGGACTTCGACGAGCTGGCGCAGGTGGACAGCCTGCGCTCGCTGTTCAATGCCTTCACCGAGAAGCAGGAGATCCTGCACCTGCTCGATCGCAGCCTCGAGGCCGACGGCGTGCAGATCTTCATTGGCGAGGAGTCCGGGTACTCGACGCTCAAGGACTGCTCGGTGATCACGGCACCCTACGAGGTCGACTCCGAGGTCATCGGCGTACTCGGCGTCATCGGCCCGACCCGCATGGCCTACGACCGGGTGATCCCGATCGTCGATATTACGGCCAAGATCCTCGGCAGCGCGCTGAAATCGCGCTGACGGCCCGGCGGCCGACTTTTTTCCCGTGCCTGCCCTTGTATTGCCGGGCAGCGCCCCCATATTGCGCCCCAAGAAACGCGGAACACGCTGAGTGGTTCCGCGATAAGCATCTTGTAATCAATTGCTTGTAAGGGGTTCTGATGACTGAGCAGCAGGATCGCCCGGTGGACGACAAGCCGGCCGACACGCCATCCGCGAGTACCGACGAGGCCACCTTCGACAACGGCGTCGCCGCGATGGCGGCCGGCAGCGATCTGGCCGAGGCATCGGCGGACGATCTCAACCAACTGCTCGACGAGGCCCGGGCCAAGGCCGAGGAGCACTACGAACAGATGATGCGGGCGCATGCCGAGCTCGAGAACCTGAAGAAGCGTCACGCCCGCGATCTCGAGAATGCACACAAGTTCGCCCTCGACAAGTTCGTTGCCGAGCTGCTCGGGGTCTGGGACAGCCTCGAGCTCGGCCACAGCGCGGCCCAGGACGACGCCGCCGACGTGCACAAGTTGCGCGAGGGCACCGAGCTGACGCTGAAGATGTTGA
>JASJCU010000094.1 GCA_030065815.1 Gammaproteobacteria bacterium
GTTGCGAGCTCGATGATCGTACGACCCAGTTCGAGCCCGGTCTGCTCCAGCGGGTCGACGGCGGCGAGGATCTTGCGGTAGGGGCGGGGACGGTCGGCGCGGTCTATCCAGACTGGGCAGGGGCATTTGCGCAGCAGGTGCTGATCGTTGGGTCCAAGTATGCGACGCCGCAGCGACTGCGGCCGTTCGGCGCCCTTGATCACGAGATCGAATCCGTGTTTCAGCGTCGCGCGGATGATCTCGAGGAACGGCGTACCGATTGCGACGTCGGTGCGGATCGGCAATTCCGTAACCTGCCGCGGGCCGGTCATCGTCGCCAGCTCGTCGAGCCGCCGGTCGCGCAGGATGTTGGTCAGATCGGCACCGAAGCGGGCCTGGTTCTCGGCGCTCCAGATCATGGGCTCGACGACATCCATGACGGTCAGCGCTGCGCGGTTGACGGTCGCCAGCTCCAACGCGCGCTCGAACACCGGCGATTCGGCGCCCGGCTGATCGGCGACGAATAGGATGTTCTTGAAGCGATTCACGGTCTTGATCCCACTACAGGGCAGACAGTGCGCTGGACTGCCGCGGAACGGCGGCCGTCGCAACCCCGTCCAGCGGTGCCCCGCAACAAGCGATACAAGGCGTCAGCTGCGGCGACATCGATGCCGGGTCGCGTAGCGCGGTGTCAGGTCACGGCCGGCCGGCATCTTGCGCCGGCCTCGTCACGCCGATCGTCGGCGCCGCGGTGTCCGCGGTGCGACACGGATCGGAACCGGCTGCAGCGCAGGGGGTGAGACGACCGCTATGCAGTCGCGCGCGAGCGAACGCAGCCGTGGACCGCCGAGGTTGGGCAGCCTGCGCAGCGCTGGTGCCAAGCGGCACAGCCGATGCCAGAGACTCACTGACCAGACCCCTCGCCGCAGGCGCGGTTGGCCGGTACGGCGACGTCGATCAGGCGCGGATCGTCGAGATCCAGTGCGTTCATCATGTCGACGTAGGCAGCCTTGCTGCTGACTTGCAGGCGCGGGTTGAAGCGGATCTCTTCATCGATGGTACTGACCGTCATCCCGTTGTAGTCGTGTGCGGGGTATACCAAGGTGTCACCGGGCAGGTGCAGTAGCCCGTCGAACAGGCTGTCATACTGCGCGGCAGGGTCTCCGTTCTGAAAATCCGTGCGGCCGGTGCCGCGAATCAGCAGGGTGTCGCCGGTGAACACGCGGTCGGGCATTACGAAGCTGTATGAGTCGTCGGTGTGCCCCGGTGTGTACATGGCCTGCAGTCGCAGGTCGCCCACCCGCAGATGCTCGCTGTCGGCGAACGTCTGCGACACGCACTCGCTGCGCGTCATCTCACCCATTGCGGTCGCGCAGCCGGTCGCGGTGCGCAATCTACCGAGCGCCGTGACGTGGTCGGCATGGAGATGGGTGTCGACGGCGACAACCAGCTCGAGGCCCAGTTCTTCGACCAGGCGGACATACTGCTCGCTACGTTCGATCACCGGGTCGATCAGCAGCGCCTCGCGCTTGTCGGCGTCCGCGAGCAGGTAGGTGTAGGTCGACGATACCGGATCGAACAGCTGACGAAACACCAAGGTCGGCGGTAGGTCGACGCGCTTGGTTGCCGCCGCGGCCCGCCGGCGCGGCAACGGCAGCCGCGCGACCAGCCGGTTCACACCGCGACGCCAACGCGGTTTGGACTGCGGTGCCGGCGCGAATCGTTTTTCGAGTGTCAGGTCGTGCATCTCGTTGCCTCCGACGTCGTTTGAGCGCCCGGTGCGCCTTTAAACGCAGGATATGGCCGCCTGCGATAGACAGCTATTCGAGATATCCGTGCTAAAAAATCGAAAAATACGAAGCTTCGCGTCGTTCCGGTGACGCACTGTGTCAGCGCGCCGCCGCCGTCAACTGAACAGGTCTTCGCGCGCCGCTGTCGTGATCGCAGCGACCGCCGGGTGCTTGATGCGGCGCTCCGCGGAAATCGCGTAGAAGCGCTCGCTGAGCTCGTCGGTGCGCGCGACGACCTGGACGCCGTACTTGGCCTTGACGTCGTCTTCGACCGCCGTCGGCGATGTGAAGATGCCGGTGCCGGCCTCGCCGAACGCCTTCATCAGTGCGCGGTCTTCGAACTCGGCGACCACGCGCGGGCGGATCTCGTGGCGCTCCAGCCATTGGTCGAGGCCGCGGCGCAACGTGCTGCTGGTCGTTGGCATCAGCATCGGGGCGCCGTCGAGCGAATGCGGGAAGTTCTTGCGGTAACGGTTCGCCTCCTTGGCGCGGGCGAAAAAGCTGATCTGCGACTCGCCGAGCACGTGATTGTAGGCCCTGATGTTGAGGACCGGGCTCACCGGGCTGTCCGCGAGCACGAGGTCGAGCTTGTGAATCGACAGGTCGGCAAGCAGGTCGACCAGCGGGGCCTCGTGGCACACCATGCGGACGTCCTCGTCCAGGTGCATCACGGGTTCGAGCACGCGGTAGGCGATCAGCTTGGGTACCACCATCGCGACACCGACATTGAGCACCATGCCCTTGTCGGGCGGCCTGCCGGCGAGCATGTCCTGCAGTTCGCCGGCAAGGCGAAACATCTCGTCGGCGTACGAGAACACCATGCGCCCGGTATCGGATAGCACGAGGTTTCGTCCCGCCTTGTCGAACAGTTTTGCCCCCGCGCTCTCTTCAAGCATGCGCAGCTGGCCGCTGATCGTCTGCGGCGTCAGATGAAGGATCTCGCTGGCCTTGGTAATCGACCCGTGAGACGCCACGACCCAGAAATAGCGCAGGTGTTTCAGATTCAGATGCTGCATGCTTCGAAAACCTCCAACGTGGCCCAAGGCGCGTCCGCTGCGAAAAACCCTGTACGGCGTGAGATCATCTGCCGCCTGGGCGCTTGACCTCGATGGACAATTCGGTTTTACCGAAGTTTCACATTTGTGATCTCGAATGGGCGACGTGCAGCTGTGCGGCTAAATTTACGTGCAATCAAAGAGGCAACGACGATCAACGCAGTTCCGAGACATGAACATTGCGATCCAGGCGGACAATTTCGAACTCAGCAGCGACATGGCCGCGTACATCGAGCGGCGACTGCGCTTTGGCCTGACCCGCTACGATTCGGACGTGAACCGGCTCGACGTGACCATCAGCCGGTTCCTGGCGCCGGGGCAGGTTTACTGCACGCGCACGGCGATTCGAGTTCAGATGAAATACATCGACGACATCGAGGTCGAAGACGTCGAGCGCGCACTGGACCACGCCGTGGATCGGGCGATCGACCGTGCAGCGCGGGCCGTGAAGCAGCGCATGTTGACGCAGCAGACCGGGCGTCGCGCCGACAGGTCGGCAAATGTCATGTGATCGGCGACCGCAAGTGGAGGCGGCAACGATGAAACACCGAACACTTCGCAACGCGTGCATTGCGCAATTCCTGTCGACCAGCGCCGACTACCTCGGCCTGATACCGGCGATCGCGGCGGAAAGGCACGCCGAGAGGCTGTCACCGGGCAATATCAAGCGCACAGCGGCATCGCGCCCGTGGATGCCGTCCAACGCGGCGCTTGTGCCTTCCGCGCGCTGCGCTGACTAGCACCAGGGACGGCAGTCGACGACAGTCCGTCGATCCGTCCGACGTCGGCGCTGCGGTGATCGCAAGACGTTGCAGACGACTGTCAACGCGACGTGGGTTTTTGCCAGTCGGACACGATCGACGTCAGCCGCATCCACCCGACCAGATTGCTGTCGTGATACCAGGGCGCGATCCTGACTACGCCGTCGAGCAGCGAACCGCCATCCCACGCGGGTGACAACAGCGCCTGCAGTACCTCGATCGTCGCTGGGCTGTTGCCGACAAACTGCAGCGCGGCGCCCGTGGACGTCACGCGGGCGATCTTGCCGCTCAGATGGAGCTTCTCGCCGTGGCTGGGCCCCAGTTCGATCCGCATCCTGTCGGCGGGACGCATGCACTGAGCGCCGTTGGCGAACATGCCGCCGACGCCGATGTCCTGCGTGTAACAGGTCAGCCGGTTCATGTCGTCGCCGCATACCAGGTCGACGGGCAGGCGACAGACTATCCTCTGGTGGTTGCGCGCATCCTGCATCGCATCGCTCCTGCGTGTTGTCGTCAGGAATATTTTTTTGTTTTCCTTTCATTAGTTTGCGCCACCCGGGCAGAAAGGTCAGCAGGGATATCCCTAACCCGGCGATCGGTCGGCGGGGCCGCGCCGCGCGGCTGCGCGCCCGACCTGTGCGATGTCCTCGAAAAAAGCGAAGTGTTTGCGCGGATAAATCCGCCCTGCCTGCTGTTCTCACTGCACAGGACAACCATCAAAGGGATCGGGCGCGAGCGCCGATCGAGTTACCGGGAGACGACATGTTGCACAAGAATCAGTTGATCACCGTGAATCACGGACTGTGGGAAGCGGTCGGCAGGCACGCCGCCGCGCAGGGGATGACGCCGGAGTCATGGATGCGCCGCCAGCTCGAACGCGACGCCTCGTCCGCCGAACATGCCGCTGCTGACGACGCCGACGAGCGACTGCTCGACCTCGTGCTGCGCCACTTCCGCGACCTCGGCATGTCGCCGGCCGATCAACAGGCCTTGGCCGATGCCGTGACTCGGACGCTGAACAGCGGTGAGCCGCGCGACATCGGGCCGGTCGGCAGGCTGCAGCGATGCTACCGGCTGCGACGCCGGCACCGCGTCGTCCGGATAGAGCTCGGCGAGGGCGCCGTGAGCCTGCCGCTATCACACGCCGCACGCCTCGCAGCCCTGCTCGGAACGGCAGGCAGCCTGCAGTTCTACGACAACGCCGCGGCCTGAACCGCGGATCGCGACGGCGTGCGCAGCGGCATTCCCGCACCTATCACCCGGCTGATCGCGGCAGGCTGACGGCGATACTGGGGCTCCCCCTAATCGCCCCGTCGCCGCCATGTCGCTCCAACAGCTGGCCGTCGCGTCCGAACAGCTCGCGCAGACTCGAAGTCGCCTGCGCAAGACCGCGATCGCCGCCGACGTTCTGCGCCTGCTCGGCCCCGGCGAACGCCGCATCGGCGCCGCGTTCCTGGCCGGGCGGCTGGTCGACGGGTCGATCGGCGTCGGTCCCGCCATTGTGCACCGCAGCGTTGCGCAACCGGCGGCGCGTGCCACGCTCAGCCTGCGCGACGTCGCTGACGCCTTTGCGGCAGTCGCCGCTGTCGAGGGGCGCGGCGCCGCCGATCGCCGCATCGGCCTGTTGCGTAACCTGCACGCCCGTGCCACGGCTGCCGAACAGTCGTTCCTCGGCAGGCTGCTGCTCGGCGAACTGCGCCAGGGTGCGCTCGACGGCATCGTCACCGACGCCATCGCCCGGGCCGGGGGCCTCGATCCGTCTCTGGTGCGGCGGGCCGTCATGCTCAGCGGTTGCGCCGCCGATGTCGCCGAGGCCGCGCTGGGTGACGGTGCCGCGGCGCTCGCCCGCTTGCGCCTGCAGCCATTCCGGCCGCTGCAACCGATGCTCGCGCAGCCTGCAGACGACCTCGCGTCGCTGTTCGATGCGCAGGCCGGGTCGGCCGACGCGCCATGCCGGATCGTCGCCGAACACAAGCTCGACGGCGCCCGCGTCCAGGTGCACCGCGTCGATGACCGGGTGCAGGTGTTCAGCCGCCAGCTCAACGACGTGACGGCAAGCGTGCCCGAGGTCGTCGATGCGGCGCTGTCGATGCGGTCGCGGCGGTTCATCATCGACGCCGAGACGATCGCGCTGCGTGACGACGGCCGGCCGCAGCCGTTCCAGGTGACGATGCAGCGATTCGGCAGGCGTCTCGACGTCGCCGCTATGCGCGAGCGCGTGCCGCTGTCGCTCCGGGTCTTCGACTGCCTGCACATCGATGGCGAAGACCTGATCGACCGGACGCTGGCGCAACGCAGCGCGCGCCTCGACGACGCCGTCCCCGGGGAGTACCGCGTCGCGCGCGCCTTGGTCTCGAACCCGCGGGAAGCCGCTGCATTCCTGCGCGCGGCGCTGGCTGCCGGGCACGAGGGCATCATGGCCAAGGCGGCGAACTCGCACTATCACGCCGGTAGTCGCGGAGGCGACTGGCTCAAGATCAAGCCCGTGCACACGCTGGACCTGGTCGTCGTGGCCGCGGAATGGGGCAGCGGCAGACGCCACGGCAAGCTCAGCAACCTGCACCTCGCCGCACGCGACGCCGAGTCGGGCACCTTCGTCATGCTCGGCAAGACGTTCAAGGGCCTCACCGACCAGCTGCTGCGCTGGCAGACCGCGGAGCTGCTGGCACGCGAGACCGGCCGCGACGGTAACACCGTGCGCGTCCGACCGGAACTGGTCGTCGAGGTCGCGTTCAACGAGCTGCAGCGCAGCACCCGCTACCCTGCCGGACTGGCACTGCGGTTCGCGCGCGTCAAGGGCTATCGCAGCGACAAGCATGCCAGTGATGCGGATACACTGGACACGGTCAGGAGGATCCACGAGGCCGGAATAGACGCCCTGGCGGCACGCGTATGACGAGCGGATTCAGCGATCCCACGCAGGCCTGGTTCGACGCGACGTTCGCGGCCCCGACCGCGGTCCAGCGTCGTGGCTGGGCCGCGATCGATGCCGGCAGCAACGCGCTGCTGGTCGCGCCGACCGGCAGTGGCAAGACGCTGGCGGCGTTTCTCGCCGGCATCGACGCCTGCCTGAACCTCGACGGCGACGCGCCGCCCGGTGTCCGGGTGCTCTACGTGTCGCCGCTCAAGGCACTGGTCTACGACGTCGAGCGCAACCTGCGTTCGCCGCTGGTGGGTATCCGGCACCACGCCGAGCGACTCGGGCTGCCGGTCCGCGCGGTCACGACCGCGGTGCGCACCGGTGACACGTCGCAGCGTGACCGCCGGCAGCAGGCCAAGGCACCGGCCGACATCCTGGTCACGACCCCGGAGTCGCTGTACCTGCTGCTCGGCTCGAAGGCGCGCGAGACCCTACGCCACGTGCACACCGTGATCGTCGACGAGATCCACGCGCTCGCGCCGACCAAGCGCGGCGTCCACCTCGCGCTGTCGCTCGAGCGCCTGGCGGCACTCGCTGATCGCGAGCCGCAGCGCGTCGGCCTGTCGGCGACCGTGCGCCCGCTGGACGAGGTCGCGGGTTTCCTCGGTGGCAGGCAGTCCGTCGAGGTCATCGACGAATCGGCGCCGCCGCTGCTCGATCTCGAGGTCACGATGCCCGAGGCGGCGCCGTCGCCGGACGCCGGCGCGCCGCGCGGCGGTTCGATCCTCGGCGAGCTGTACAGGCAGCCGCAGGCGCAGCCGGGCGGCGAACGCGGGATCTGGCCGGCGATCTATCCGCGCCTGCTTGCCGAGATCGACAGCAATCGCGCGACGATCATCTTCGTCAACAGCCGCGGACTGTGCGAGCGCCTGACCCAGCGCCTCAACGAGTTGGCCGGGCAGGAGGTCGTGCAGTCGCACCACGGCAGCGTGTCGCATGCGCGGCGCGCCGAGATCGAGGAAGGACTCAAGCTCGGCCACGTCCGCGGCATCGTCGCGACCAGTTCGCTCG
Source organism: Gammaproteobacteria bacterium (assembly GCA_030065815.1). Classification (GTDB taxonomy): domain Bacteria; phylum Pseudomonadota; class Gammaproteobacteria; order Chromatiales; family Chromatiaceae; genus Thiosocius. The sequence continues at coordinate 7,517 of JASJCU010000094.1, forward strand.
AACTTGGCATCGACATGGGTGCGATCGATCGCGTGATCCAGATCGAGTCGCCGGGTTCGGTGGCGCGCGGCCTGCAACGGGTCGGGCGCGCCGGACACCAGGTCGGAGAGACCAGTGCCGGGCGACTGTTCGCGAAGTTTCGTGGCGACCTGGTCGAGTGCGCAGTGATCGCACAACAGATGCAGGTCGGCGAGATCGAGCCGATCCGGGTGCCGCGCAATGCCCTCGATGTGCTGGCGCAGCAGGTCGTCGCGATGTGCTGTGACGCACCGCGCGATGTCGCGTCGATCGCGGCGTGTGTGCGCGGCGCGTTTCCCTACCGGCAGTTGACCGACGAGGCGTTGAACGCCGTGCTGGAGATGCTCGCCGGCCAGTTCCCGGCGCACGATCTCGCCGAATGGAAGCCGCTGTTGGCATGGGATCGCGCGACCGACACGCTGCGACCGCGGCGCGGCGCCGCGATGGTGGCGAGGATGAATGCCGGCACCATCCCCGATCGCGGCAACTACGTCGTGACGCTCGGGCCGGACGGCGGCCGACTCGGCGAGTTGGACGAGGAGATGGTGTTCGAGACCCGCCCCGGCGAGAACATCCTGCTCGGGGCGTCGACGTGGCGTGTCGAAGAGATCACGCGCGACCGCGTGATCGTTTCGCCGGCCGCCGGCGAGCCGGGCAAGCTGCCGTTCTGGCGCGGCGACGGCCCGGGCCGGCCGATCGAGCTCGGGCGTGCGCTCGGCGGCATGGTCGCGAAGCTCGCGGCGATGCCGCGCCAGCGAGCGCTGCGTTTCCTGCAGCGCGACGCCGCACTCGACGCGGCCACGGCCGCGACGCTGATCGACTATCTCGACGAGCAGAAGCAGCACAGCGGCGTACTGCCGAGCGACAAGCAGGTCGTCATCGAGCGCTTTCGCGACGAACTCGGCGACTGGCGTGTCTGCATCCTGTCGCCGTTCGGTGCCCGTGTGCACGCGCCGTGGGCGATGGCACTGCAGCACGAGCTCGCGCAGCGCAGCGGCTTCGACGTGCAGGTGATGTACACCGACGACGGCATCGTATTGCGTTTTGCCGACATGGACGACCTGCCGGGGCTCGACGTGCTGCTGCCCGATCCCGATGAACTCGACGACAAGGTCACCGAGCAGCTGGCGCACACGGCGATGTTCGCCGGCCTGTTTCGCGAGAACGCCGCACGTGCGCTGTTGTTGCCGCGGCGTCGACCGGACCAGCGCACGCCGCTGTGGGCGCAGCGCCTAAAGGCGCAGAACCTGCTCGCCGGCGTGCGGCAGTACCCGGGGTTCCCGATCGTGTTGGAGACCTACCGCCAGGCGCTCGGCGACATCTTCGACATCGCCGCGCTGCGCGAGGTCCTGCGCGCGGTACGCAGCCGGCGCGTGCTCGTGCATGACGTCGAGACGCCGTCGGCATCGCCGTTTGCGCGTTCGCTGGTGTTCGCCTACGTCGCCGCCTACATCTACGAGCAGGACTCGCCGCTCGCCGAACGCAAGGCGCAGGCGCTGACGCTCGACCGCAACCTGCTCAGCGAACTGCTCGGCCGCGAGGAGCTGCGCGAGCTGATCGACGCCGAGGTCCTGGAGCGCCTGGAGCTGGAGCTGCAGCACCTGGTCGACGACCGCGTCGCGCGCGACGCCGACGAGGTCCACGACCTGCTGCGCCGCCTCGGCGACCTCAGTGCCGACGAGATCGCCGCGCGCGCGGCCACCGACGTCGCCGCGGCGCTCGCGCGGCTGGTCGACGAGCGCCGCGCGATCCGCATCCGGCTCGCCGGCGACGACCGCTGGATCGCCGCGGAATACGCCGGGCTGTACCGCGACGGCCTCGGCGCGATGCCACCCGCGGGGCTTCCGGACAGCTTCCTGCAGGCGGTCGATGATCCGCTCGAGCAGCTGTGCCGGCGCTATGCGCGCACCCACGGGCCGTTCCAGTCGGCGCAGCTCGCGGCGCGCTTCGCTCTGCGGGTCGCCCACATCGAACCGGCACTGAAGGCCCTGCGCGCCGACGGCACGCTGGTCCAGGGAGAGATCCGCCCGGGCGGCACCGCGCTCGACTGGTGCGACGCCGACGTGCTGCGACGCTTGAAGCGGCGGACGCTGGCGCGGCTGCGCGACGCCGCGTCGCCGGTCGACGACGCGTCGCTGGGGCTGTTCCTGCCGCAATGGCACGAACTTGGCTGCGAGCGTGACGGCACCGCACGCCTGCTCGAGGTCGTGCAGCAGCTGCAGGGCCTGCCGATCGCGTGGTCGGCGCTGCAGGCCACGGTGTTGCCGGCGCGCATCGCCGGCTTTCGCCTCGACATGCTCGATATGCTCGCGGCGACCGGGCAGGTCGTCTGGGTCGGCCGCGGGCCGCTCGGCGCGCGTGACGGGCGCGTCGCGCTGTACCTGCGGGAACAGGTCCGCGACCTGCTGCGACCGAGCGACGCCGCGCCCGACGACTCGCCGATCGCCGGCGCGATCCTCGAACACCTCGCGGCGCGCGGCGCGTCGTTCCTGTTCGAACTCGAAGACGCGGTCAGGGCGGCGCTCGGCGAGGTCAGCAGTGACGAGTTCCGCGCCGTGCTGTGGAACCTGGTGTGGAGCGGACACGTCAGCAACGACACCTTCGCGCCGTTGCGCTCGCTGAGTCAGCCGGCGCGTCGCCGCAGCCGTCGCTGGCAGGCCGGCAACGACCTCGCCGGCGGGCGCTGGTCGCGGGTCGATGCGCTGACCGACCCGGCCGTCGAGGACACCCGTCGGGCGCTGGCGTGGGCCAACGTCCTGCTCGACCGCTACGGTGTCGTCAGCCGCGAGATGGCCGCCGCCGAGGAGCTGCCGGGTGGCTTCGGTCCGGTCTACAAGGTGCTGTCGGCGCTCGAGGAGTCCGGCCGGGTGCGCCGCGGCTATTTCATCGAAGGCCTGTCCGGTGCGCAGTTCGCCCGCCCCGGGGTCGTCGACCGGCTGCGCGGCGTGGCGGCCGACTGGCGTGCCGACGAGGCCGATGCCGACATCGAGTACCTGCCGGCCATCGATCCGGCCAACCCCTGGGGCAGTCTGCTGCCGTGGCCCGACAGCGGCGCGGCGGCGGCCGGCGTGCGTCCGCGTCGGGTTGCCGGGGCATGGCTGCTGGTGTACCGCGGGCGCCCGGTCATCTACGTCGCGCCCAACGGCCGCAGCCTGCTGACGTTCGCCGCCGGCCTCGCCGATCCCGACGTGCGCGCGGCGGCATTCGCGGCGCTGCATCACGTGCCCAAGGGGCACCGCCGCGGGGCCCTGCTGATCGAGAAGATCGACGCCGTCGCGGTGCGCGAATCGGCGTACCTCGACGAGCTGCTGCACAGCGGTTTCGTCAGCGACTACCGTGGGCTGACGTCGTCGGCATCGACGGTCTGATGCCCGAGGGTGATACCGTATTCAAGCTCGCGACCTACCTGCAGCCGGTGCTGCGGGGCCACCGGCTGCACGCGGGTTCGGAGATCTGCGAGCGGCGTACCCGGCTCGACGGGCGGGTGGTCGGCGACGTGTTCGCGCACGGCAAGCACCTGTTCATCGCGCTCGACGACCGCTATCTGCTGCGCAGCCATCTCGGCATGTGGGGCACCTGGCACAGCTACGCCGCGCACGAGGAATGGCAGAAGCCGCGTCGCCAGGCGTCGGTGGTCCTGCGTACCGACGCGCGCACGCTGGTCTGCTTCAACGCCCGCGAGATCGAACTGTTGCGCAGCGACGGCCTGCGGCGGCGCGATCTCGCGGACCATCTCGGCCCCGACCTGCTGGCGACAACGCCGGACCTGGACGACATGCTGCGGCGCGCGCGGCTCATCGCCGGGCCGGCCGATGCGATCGCCGACGTGCTGCTGAATCAGCGCATCGCGACGGGCATCGGCAATGTCTACAAATCGGAGACCCTGTTCGTGTGCGGTGTGCATCCCCTGACACCGCTGCACGCGGTGACCGATGACGTGCTCGAAGCGTTGTTCGCGACTGCCGCCGCGCTGCTCGGTCGCAATACCGTCGGCGGTCCGCGCCAGACCCGACGCGCCAACGACGAGGCCGGCATGCTGTGGGTCTACGGTCGCACCGGCAGGCCGTGTCTGCGCTGTGACACGGTCGTGCGCTCGGCACGGCTCGGGGTCCGCCAGCGCTCGACGTTCTGGTGCCCGGCGTGCCAGCGCCAGCCCGCCGACGCGGTACGGATTGCCGGACACTAGCCCGAACACCGCACCAGTCGCACGACAGCGGTAGCAGAACACACTGACGCACAGGCGACGCGTCTTGACGGCTTGGGTGTCTCGATGACCACGATCGGTACGCCATGCCGTGCTCGTCGGGTCGTTGCGCTGGTCCGCTCGCCGATGCCGGGATCCTGCGACGACCAACGGCGAGGGCCGTCAACGGGTTCGATGGATCCTGGCACGCGATCCCGTCAAGGGTCTGTGCGTCAGACTGCTCGCGGCGGCCGGGTCGCTGCTAGACCGCTGTTGGGCCGCGCAGGCCGAGATGCGGGGATCGGCCGGACCACGCGGCGGGCGCCGTCGCATACCGTAACGACGCGCGGACTAGTGCCCGCGGCGCTGCTGCCGCATCTCGGTCTGGCGCATCGGCATGCCATCGATCTGCGCGAATACGGCGTCCAGCGGCGTCGACAGCGCGCCGCGGCGCTTGATGCCGCCGTCCTTGCCGATCAGGATCAGCTGGCTCGCGTCGCTGGCCGCGTCGAGCTGCCGGCGCAGCGTGGCGACATCTCTTGCGCCGAGCGTGCGGCCATCCAGCGTGCCGTCCTCGCCGCGCAGCACGAACACGCGCAGGTGGCGTTCGGCCACGGCGTCCCGGTGACGCTCGACCGCCGCCTGCTGGCGGGCCAGCACCGCGTCGTCCGCGTGCGGCGCGACCAGGATCAGCAGGCGGTCCCGCCATTGGTGCGGCGTGAGGTCGTAGGCGGGCACGGGCGTCGCGGCGGCGAGGGTCGCGGCCAGCGCGATGGCGGTCGGTCGCGTCCGTTTCATCGGCCGCTCCCCGATTGCCGCAGCCGCTCGCGCTGTGCGGCGCGCGCGGCGGCGCCGTCGTCGGCGGGTTGTGCAGACGACGTGGCGCTGCCCGCGGCCAGGTCGCGCAGTACGAATCCGGCGGCGGCGATACCGCTGTCGAATGCGCCCTCGATGCGGGCGCCCTGGCACCAGTCACCGCACACGGCGACGCGCTGCGCGGCGTCCCACAGCGCGCCGACCTGCAGCGGGTTGTCGACCAGCGAGTACAGCCAGCGGTGCGCGCAGCGCGTCGTGGTGCTGTGTCCGGACAGGCCCGTAAGGTCGGCGAAGGTCTGCGCCAGGTCGGTGGCGACGTCGTCGGCAGCGTCGTCGACGTGGCGTCGGGTCCACGGCGGCGCGGCATGTACCACCCAGGTCGCACCGTGGCGTCCCGGCTTGCTGCCGTTGGCGGCCGCCCAGCGGATGTCGTCGCCGTCGAAGAACAGCGCGTCGTAGTCGAGCGCCGGCGGTGATGCGAAATCCAGCATCAGTGCCCAGGTCGGCGCGTAGCGCACGCTCGCGGCCTGTGCGGCAAGCGCGGGGGCGGCTGCGCTCAGCAGTTCGGCGGCCTGGGGTGCCGGCGCGGCGACGACCAGTGCATCGTAGCGGCCGAGCGCATTGCCGCCGTCGTCGTGCAGCCACCACTGCCCGTGACGATAGACCGGAACGGCGACGCGCGTGCGGCGACGGACGTCGAGATCGCGGCCGAGATGGCCGCCGAGCGCGCTCATGCCGGGTGTCGCGACCCAGCGAGTGCGCCGGTCGGGCGATGCCGTTATGCCGTGCGCATCGACCCGGCCGATGCGCGGTTGCCACGCCGCGACGACGCCGGCCTCGACCCAGCTCGTGACCGCGCGCCGCAGCGGTTCGCGATCGGCGGTGAAGTACTGGGCGCCGTGGTCGAAGGATCCGAGCTCGGTGCGCCGCGTCGCGCTGCGGCCTCCGGGGCCGCGCCCCCGATCGACGACCGTCACGGCCTCGCCAGCGCCGGCCAACGCGCGCGCGCAGCTCAGTCCGGCGATCCCGGCGCCGATCACTGCGATGCGTCGTGCGTCGGGCCTCGAATCGCTCATCTCCCGAAGCTAGCTCCGCGGTCGACGCTTCCCAGCGCTCAAGCCGACGGGAGCCGTCCGAGCTGCGTCATCAATCCGAAGGTGTCCGAGAAGCGCCATGCGGTCCGGACGAGGTCGCCGTCGACTTCGAGCAGCGTGCAGTTCTCGATCCGGAAGCGGCGCCCGGTCGCCGGCTCCCCGCCGAGCGGGCCGTCGTTCGTCCCCTCGAGCGTGTAGCGCAGCGTGACGACGCCCTCGGATGCGAAGAGTGCGAGCGGCTCCAGGTGCACGTCGCTGCACGCCTGCCACCACATCTGGAGCGCGGCGACCTCCTGCTCCGGGCCGACCGTGGACGGGTTGCCGTGGACGAACGAGCGGTACGCGTCGTGGAGCAGCGCACGGTACCCCTCGGCGTCGCGTCCGTTGTCACAGGCGATCACGCGACGGACTACGTCGATCGGATCGGACATCAGCGGAACGCCAGCCCGGCGAACTCGCCGCTCTCGCGCCAGCGCTTGATGTGCGCGAAGTACGCCATCGCGCCCTGCGGATGCCCGACGTAGAGCTCGGCGCCCTTGCGGCGCGGCTGCCCCTCGTTGTTGTAGTAGCCGGGCGTGCAGTCCGGCGACGCGCCGATGAAGCCGCCGACGCCGGAGAGCAGCAGCTCGACCCATGCGTCCTGGGCCTCCTGCGTGACCTCGATCTCGTCGTGGCCGTGGTCGATCGCGTGCCGGATCGTCATCGCGATCGTGCGGCCGGACTCGGTCAGGTTGTGCGGCACGTTCGAGATCAGGTTCGCGCCCTG
>JASJCU010000095.1 GCA_030065815.1 Gammaproteobacteria bacterium
GGCCCTTGGCCCTTGGCCCTTGGCCCTTGGCCCTTGGCCCTTGGCCCTTGGCCCTTGGCCCTTGGCCCTTGGCCCTTGGCCCTTGGCCCCCTACAGCAGCACGCGCTCGATGCCTCCGGCCCTGGCGCGGTCGATGAAGCGCTGCTGCCAGCCGTCGCCGAGCAGGTGCCGCGCCATCTCGACGACGATGTAGTCGGTCTTCAACCCGGTCTCGTCGCCGTAGCGGGCGAGACCCTGCTGGCACGCCGGGCAGCTGGTCAGCAGCTTGACCTGACCCTGCGTCTGGCGTTCACCGCTCAGTGACTCGATGCCGTTGCGCAGTTCCTCGACCTTGCGGAAGCGCAGCTGGTTGGCGATGTCCGGCCGCGCGGTGCCGAGCGTCCCGGCCTCGCCGCAGCAGCGCTCCGACAGCGTCACGTCCTGACCGATCAGCGTGCCGGCGACCTGCAGCGGGTCATGGGTCTTCATCGGGCTGTGACACGGATCGTGGTACAGGTAGTGCACGCCGTCGACGCCATCCAGCTTCACGCCTTTCTCCATCAGGTATTCGTGGATGTCGAGCAGACGGCAGCCGGGGAAGATCTGCTCGAACTCGTACTTCAGCAGCTGGTCCATGCACGTGCCGCACGACACGATCACGGTCCTGATATCCATGTAGTTCAGCGTGTTGGCGACGCGGTGGAACAGCACGCGGTTGTCGGTCGTGATCTTCTGTCCCTTGTCGTGCAGGCCGGCCGAGGTCTGCGGGTAGCCGCAGCACAGGTAGCCCGGCGGCAGCACCGTCTGCGCGCCGACCTCGTGGAGCATCGCCAGCGTCGCCAGGCCGATGTCCGAAAACAGCCGTTCCGAGCCGCAGCCGGGAAAATAGAACACCGCGTCGGAGTCGTCATCGATCTTGGCCGCGTCGCGGATGATCGGCACCATCGTGCGGTCTTCGAGGCCGAGCTCGGCGCGGTAGGAGCGCTTCGGCAGCTCGACGCGGATCGGCCGGCGCACCAGCTCGACGGCGATGTCCTTGAGCTTCGGTCGACCGCTGGTCGCCCGCGGCGCGTCGTCGCTGCGCCCGAGCACACGGGTCCTGCCGGCCAGGTCGTGGGCAAAGCTCAGGCCCTTGAAGCCCCAGTCGAGCATGCCCTTGCGCAGTACCTTTATGGTGCGCGGGTCGGTCGCGTTGAGAAACTTCATCGCCGCCCAGGTGCCGGGGTTGAAGCGCTTCTTGCCGCGCTCGGTCAGGATCTTGCGCATGCGGATCGTGACGTCGCCGAAGTCGATGTCGACCGGGCACGGCGACTCGCACTTGTGGCACACGGTGCAGTGGTCGGCGATGTCGTTCATCTCCTCGAAGTGTTCGAGCGAGATGCCGCGCCGGGTCTGTTCCTCGTACAGGAAGGCCTCGATGACCAGGCCGGTGCCGAGGATCTTGTTGCGTGGCGAGTACAGCAGGTTGGCGCGCGGCACGTGGGTCATGCACTTCGGCTTGCATTTGCCACAGCGCAGGCAGTGCTTGACGTCGTCGTTGAGCGCGCCGAGTTCGCTCTCCTCGAGAATGATCGCTTCCTGCTGTACCAGGCGCAGCGACGGTGTGTAGGCGCCGTCGAGGCCCGAATCCGGCATCAGCTTGCCGCGGTTGAAGTGCTGCTGCGGGTCGACCTCGTGCTTGTACTCGACGAAGCGCGCGAGCTTGTCGTCGTCGAGGTATTGCACCTTGGTCAGGCCGATGCCGTGCTCGCCCGAGATCACGCCACCCAGCGACTGCGCCAGCTGCATGACGCGATCGACGATGCGGTCGGCCTCGTGCAGCATGCGGTAGTTGTGCGAATGCACCGGGATATTGGTGTGCACATTGCCGTCGCCGGCGTGCATGTGCAGCGCGACGAACAGCCGGTTGTTGCGGACCTCGGCGTGCATCTCGCGCAGCGCTTCGCGCAGCGGCTCCAGCGCCGAGCCGCGAAAGATCTCGCGCAGCGGCTGCTTGAGTTCGCTGCGGTACGACACGCGCACGTCGCGGCGCAGCAGTAGGTCGAGCAACGTGTCGCCGTCACGGACAAGGGCCTGCTCGCTGTCGAGCAGGATGTCGCCGCCCTGGCCGGACGTGAACCCGGCGGCCGGGCGGTCGAGGCAGCCGGCCAGCGTCTGCCAGCGTTGGCGGACCTGTGCGATCAGGTCGCGTGCCATCGCGAACTTGCTGCGATCGATCGCCTTGGCCGCGTCGTCATCGTCGCCGGCCTCGGGTGTGCGCTCGGCGAGCAGCCGGTCGAAGGCCTCGAGCGCTTCGAGCTTGTTGGCGATCGACTGCTCGATGTTGATGCGCTCGATGCCGCGGCTGTACTCGGCGAGCCGGTCGAGCGGAATCACGACGTCCTCGTTGATCTTGAACGCGTTGGTGTGTGCCGAGATCGCCGCGGTGCGCGCGCGATCGAGCCAGAAGCGCTGGCGGGCCTCGGGCTTGACCGCGACGAAGCCCTCGGCCTCGCGCGCGTTGGCCAGGCGTACGACCTCGGACGCGGTCGCACCGACCGCGTCTTCGTCGTCCGAGACCAGGTCGGCGATCAATACCATCTTCGGCCGCTCGCGGCGTGCCGCCTTGGTCGCGTAGCGCACCGCCTTGACGTAGCGCTCGTCGAGGTGTTCGAGGCCGGCGATCTGCACGCCGTCGGTCTGCTTGACGTGCTCGACGATCTCGACGATCGCCGGCACCGCGGTGCCGAGATCGGAGCCGAAGAACTCGAGACACACGGTGCGCACGTGCTCCGGCATACGATGCAGCACGAAGCGCGCCGACGTGATCAGGCCGTCGCAGCCCTCCTTCTGCACGCCCGGCAGGCCGGACAGGAATTTGTCGGTGACGTCCTTGCCGAGCCCGGTCTTGCGGAACACGGCGCCGGGCATCTCGAGCAGCTCCGGCTCGGCGCTGGGCGTCCTGCCGTCGGCCTCATAGCGCTGGATGCGGAAGCGCACCGTTTCCTGCTCGTGGATCTTGCCGAGATTGTGATCGAGGCGTTCGACCTCGAGCCAGTCGGCCTGCGGGGTGACCATGCGCCAGCTGGCCAGGTTGTCGAGCGTCGTGCCCCACAGCACGGCCTTCTTGCCGCCGGCGTTCATCGCGATATTGCCGCCGATCGTCGATGCATCCTGCGAGGTCGGGTCGACCGCGAACGCCAGACCGTTGCTTCCCGCGAGGTCGGAGACGCGGCGGGTCACGACGCCGGCGCCGCAGCGCACAGTCGGCACTCTGGCGTCGACGCCGGGCAGCGCGACCTGTTCGACCGCGGACAGATCTTCGAGCTTCTCGGTATTGATGACCGCGCAGTGCGCGTCCAGCGGTACCGCCGAGCCGGTGTAGCCGGTGCCGCCGCCGCGCGGGATCAGCGTCAGCGCGCAGTCGATGCAGGCCCTGACGATCGCGGCGACCTCGTCCTCGCGGTCCGGCGAGATCACGACGAACGGCATCTCGACGCGCCAGTCGGTCGCGTCGGTCGCGTGCGACACCCGCGCCAGGCCGCTGAAGTCGATGTTGTCGCGGCGCGTGATCCGGCCCAGCGCGCGCCGTACCCGGCCGCGCAGCGCCGCGCGTTCACCGAAGCAGTTGGAAAAGCGGTCGACGGCATCGCGCGCGGCATCGAGCAGGCGGGCCGCATCCGGGTTGCAGTTGAGTCGCTGCTCGAACTGCGCGAGGCGGTGGTTAAGGGCCTGGATCAGCGAATCGCGCCGGTCGACATTGTGGATCAGGTCGTCCTGCAGATAGGGGTTGCGCTCGATGACCCACATGTCGCCGAGGACCTCGAACAGCATGCGCGCCGAGCGCCCGGTACGCCGGGTGCCGCGCAGGTCCTCGATCAGGCGCCAGTTGTCGTCGCCGAGGTAGCGGATGACGATCTCGCGGTCGGAGAACGACGTGTAGTTGTAGGGGATCTCGCGGATGCGCTCCATGGGTGCCACCGGGCCGAAGCAAGGCCAGAAACAACGCGGCCCGAACACACCGGGCCGTGAACGGGATTCTATCCGAAACCGTAGCGCCGAACCCGGCGGCAGCGCTGTCGCTGGCGGCGCCGTGTTCAAGTCTGATGACCGGCGGCGGCGCGCGGCACGGCTCGACGGTGTAAACGCCCCGCTGCGCGCCGAACTCGGCAGTGAATCCGGTGCGGTCTGTGCCGATGCCCGGGGCCGTTGTCTGTGCCGGCCACGGCGCCGCGCAATCGATCCAGCCCACGGCATGGACCGAGAGGCTCGACGCCCTGGTGCCGGTGATCGCGGTCGGTGCCGTCGAGGCGAGCGCCGCCAGCGGCGTGGTTTCCGGTGGCATCTAACCTGGCGCGCAGCGTGACCTGTCAGACATCGCGGCCGGGTCCGCAGCGAGCCGGCGACGGCTCGCTGCGATCCCGAAGCTGCGCTGGCCTTGCGGGTCGCCCATGCCCGGCGGGTCGGTTTCGGTGGGTGGTGTCGGATCTGACGTCTTGATGTCCGGCGCCAGCGTGATCTTTCTGCCGGCCCAGTGGACCAGGGCCTGACTGACGCGTCTCTCCCCCCGATTCCGTTGTGCGTGCTAGTTTCCGTCGGGGATAACGCGGAGGAATCGTATGCGTGGGGTTTTTCTCGATCTCGCCAGCCTCGCCGAAGAGGATCTCGACCTGTCGGCGTTTGCGGCGACGGTCGGCGACTGGCGGACCTACCAGGCCACGGCGCCGGAGCAGTGCCTCGAGCACATCGGCGACGCCGAGATCGTCGTCACCAACAAGGTCGTCATCGACGACGCGATGCTGCGCGCGGCACCGGCGATCCGGCTGATCTGCCTGACCGCGACCGGCTACAACAACGTCGCGACCGATACCGCGCAGGCGCTCGGGATACCGGTCTGCAATATCGCCGGCTATGCGACCGACAGTGTCGTGCAGCACGTGTTCGCGCTGATGCTCGCCCACCACACGCGCCTGTTCGACTACGCCGCGGCCGTGCGACGCGGCGACTGGAGCCGCAGCCCGCGCTTCTGCCTGCTCGATTACCCGGTCCGCGAGCTGCGTGGCATGACGCTCGGCATCGTCGGCCACGGAGAACTGGGGCAGGGCGTCGCACGCATCGCCGAGGCCTTCGGCATGCAGGTGCTGGTGTCACAGCGCCCGGGTGGCACGGCGACCCCAGGCCGCGTTCCCTTCGACGACGTGCTGCGGCAGGCCGACGTGCTGACGCTGCACGTGCCGCTGCTCGACAGCACGCACCACCTGATCGACGCACGGGCCCTGCAGGCGATGAAGCCGACGGCGTTGCTGATCAACACGGCGCGCGGCGCCGTCGTCGACAATGCCGCGCTGGCCGATGCGCTGCGCCGCGGCGAGATCGGCGGTGCCGCGATCGATGTCCTGGACACCGAACCCCCGCCGCCCGATCACGTGCTGCTGGCCGACGACATCCCGAACCTGATCGTGACGCCGCACAGCGCCTGGGCCGGTCGCCAGGCGCGGCAGAATGCGGTCGACGAGACGGTCGCGAACATCCGCGCATTCCTTGCCGGCAGCCCGCGCAACCGCGTGGTCTGAGTGCAGCGGCAAAGGCCTGCGGTCCGTAGGGAGGTGGTCAGGCGTGCTCCCGGCCCCGAGAAACGATCACTGCCGCGCGCTGCCGGTGGCCGTGGTAGCGCGGATTTTAGAGCCGGAAGCTGCGGACCAACTGCTGCAGTTCGCCCGTCAGATCGGTGATGCGCTGATTGGCGGCGGTCGACTGACCGGCACCGACCACGGTCTGTTCGGCGACGCCGGCGATATTGAGCACGTTGCGGTTGATCTCCTCGGCGACACGGCCCTGTTCGGCGGCGGCATTGGCGATCTGTGCGTTCATTTCCGAGATGCGGCTGACCGCTTGGGTGATGGCCTCTAGCGCATCGCCGGCGACATGCACCTGGGTCTCACTGTCTTCGGCGCGCTGGCGGCTGCTGTCCATGACGCCGACCGCCTCGTGGGTGCCCTGTTGCAGGCGCTCGATCATCGACTGGATCTCGGTCGTCGACGACTGGGTGCGACTCGCCAGCGTGCGCACTTCGTCGGCGACGACGGCGAAGCCGCGACCCTGTTCTCCGGCGCGCGCGGCCTCGATCGCGGCATTCAGCGCCAGCAGGTTGGTCTGTTCGGCGATGCCGCGGATGACATCGAGGATCTGACCGATCGCGTCGGACTCCCGGCGCACGCGTTCTATAGCCTCGGCGCCCGAACGCACCTCGTCGGCGAGGCTGCGGATGGCCGTTACCGTCGCCTGCACCACACCGCGTCCCTGCTGCGCTTGCGAATCGGCACTGCGCGCCGCGTCGGCCGCCTGGTGGGCGTTGTCGGCGACCGAGCGCACGGTGCTGGCCATCTCGGTCATTGCCGTGGCAACACTGTCGGTGTCGTCCTTCTGCTGCATGGCGCCGGCGACCGAGCGCCCGGCTACGTCACTGGCCTCGCGCGCGACCTGGTTGAGTTGCTCGGTGGCCTCGTGGATCGAGCTGATCATGCCGCGCAGGTAGTCGCGCATCTGCTGCATGCCGTTGAGCATCTCGGCGATCTCGTTATTGGTGGTGCACTTGACATCCATCGAGAGGTCGCCTTGCGAGATCGCCGCCATCGCCTCGGCAGCCTTGTGCAATGGGCGGAAGGCCCTGGTGATCTGGTGGTAGATGATGAATATCGCCAACAGCACTACGGCGACGACGGCGAGTGTCTGGATCCGATCTATATGCCTGACTCCCGCGGCGACACTGGTGGAGTCGCGTTGCAGGGCAAGCAGGCCGGCGATTTCACCCTCGAAACCGGGTAACGGGATGATCGTGGTGGCAAACACCCTGTCGTCGACCGGCAGCATGCGCCAACTCGGGCCGCCGCCTGCGATCGAGGCCCAGCCGATTCCCTGGGTGCTGTCCGGGTCACTGCTGTGCAGCGGCGTTCCGTCCCGGGTCAGCAAGCTCGCGACGGCGCCGGTATTGCCGGCGATCTGGTCGGCGACGACGCCGAGACCCAACAGGTAGACGGCTACGCCCTTGGCCTTGCCGCGTGAATACAGGGGGAAGCCGACCGCCAGCGCGGGTTCTCCCTGGCTGTCGGTGACCAGTTCGCGACGGACCTTCTTCTCGTCGGCCACGGTCGTCGGCAGCGATGTCAGGCTGCTACGCCCGGTGCTGTACAGGAGCTCGCCGGCGAGATCGGTGATCAACATGCCGTCAATCGCGCCGCTGGCGCTCATGCGGTTGAACGTTGGCTCCGCCGCTTCTGCGAGGGCCGCCTTGTCGGCGGCCTTGACCGCCTTGATAGCATCACGGCTGCGCGTCAGTGCGCGGGTCTCTCCTTCCATCGCGTCGTACCGCGCACCCGTCGCTGCCGCCCACAGTGCCTGCGTGTAGGCGACGTTGGTTGCGATTTCGTGCTCCAGCTGTTGCGAGCGTGTCACCTTGTCGGCGCCGACGAACGTGCCGACAACCAGCAGCGTGCAGACCATTGAGGCCAGCAACAGGCGATTCTTCAGCGTCAGGCGCATGTTCTGTCCCTGCAGCGTTGGCTGCTCGGATGCCGGAGGCAACGCCGACGCGCTACTCGACGGGGTTGCCGGCGGCCTTCCAGGCCGGGAAACCGTCGCGATAGTAGTGCACCTTGCTGAAGCCCCAGCCGACCGCCAGCCTGGTCGCGTCGGAACTGCGCATGCACGAGTGACCGTTGCAGTAGAACACGACGGCTTCGTCCTTGTTGACCTCGGAGGCCAGGCTCTGTTCGTTGAACTTCTTCTTCAGTTCGATATGGATAGCGCCGGGAATGCGGCCGGCCTCGAAATCGCTGTCCTTGCGCACGTCGACAAATGCGGCCTCCTGGTCGAATAAGGCGCGGGCCTTTGCGGTATCGACCGTGACCGCGCCGTCGACGGTCTGCGGCGACGACTCGGTGGCGAAAGTTGGTGTGCTGAGTGCTGCCGCGCAGAACACGGCGGTTGTCAGTCGGGTGATCGGTTTCATGAGGTTTCCCCTTGCATCAAGCCCTTGGTGGCCGGTCTAATCCTCTGCCGGTTGAGCGGTGTAGCGATCGCTGGTGGAGAAACTTTACCTCCGGGAATTTCCTTCGTTTCTATCGCCCATCAGCGGGCGCATGGCGCTGAGCAGGCTGCCGAACAGCCGTGGGTGGGCATGCTCCTCGCGGGCCAGCAGCGCCTTCATGTACGCCCGCTGCGTCGGGGCGCTGAAGCACGCGGGGCACGAGTCGGGGACCACCGGTAGCGTCGCCGTGTCGGCGAATGCGCGGGTCTGCGTCTCGCGCACGTAGACCAGCGGCCGGATTACGCGCAGGTCGCCGGCGTCGATCCGGTAGTGGGCCTTCATCGTCTCGAGCCTGCCCTGGTGGAACGCCGACATCAGGAAGCTCTCGGCCAGGTCGTCGAGGTGCTGCGCCAGCGCGAGCACGTTGTAGCCGTGCGCGCGGCACGTCGAATACATGATGCCGCGCTTCATGCGCGCGCAGTAGGCGCAGAACGAGTCGCCCTGCAGCCGGGTCTTGGCCTGTTCCATGATCGGCTGGCGGCAGTAGTGCCAGGGGATGTCGAGGGCGTCGTAGAAGCCGGTCAGCGACGACGGATCGAAGCCGTCGATCTCCGGGTCGACGGTGATGACGCCGAGATCGAAGCGCACCGGGGCATAGCTGCGCAGGTGGTGCAGGACCATCAGCAGGCTCAGCGAGTCCTTGCCACCGGACACGCCGAGCAGGATGCGGTCGCCGTCAGCGATCATGCCGAAGTCGGCGATGGCGCGGCCGACCTTGCGTAGCAGGGCCTTCGGCGGCTTCTCGGGGCCGACCCGTGGGGCGGCGGCGTGGGGTCTTCGGTCCATGCGCGGATTCTAGCGACTGCGCTGCCGGCCAAGCGACGCCCCGGCCGGCGACGCGTACGCCGCCACTGCGGAATCGCTATAATCCGCCGCTGGTATGAGCCAGTGCCGTACGAAGGAAGCCGCGCCGCCATGAGCCATCCCCTGTGCCTCCCCGGGATGCCCGTCAATGGATAATGAGCGCTACCGCGTAGTGCTGACCGGTCACCTGGTCGGCGGATTCAGCCGCGAGGCCGTGATCGCGTCGCTGTCGCGCCTGTTCGAGATCTCCGCCGGCAGGCTGATCGGCGTGTTCGAGGGGCGCGAGTACCCGATCGACGAGGAGATGGGCGCGCACCAGGCGGCCGCGCTGCAGCAACGGCTCGAAGGGCTGGGCGCCCGGGCCCGCGTAGAACGGGTCGACGACCAGGCGCAGGCGCATGGTGACCTGCATCTGCCGAATCGCGGCGAGCCGGGTGCCGCCGGGCTGATGCGCTGCCCGGCTTGCGGCCACCAGCAGCTGGTGGCGCGCCGCTGTGACGAATGCGGGATCGTGTTCGCCGAGTACAACCGCGGCCGGGCCGGCCATCCGCGGCCGCCGGAGCCGCCGGCGCGACCGAGGCCGCCGTCGCCGAGACCGCCGGCGCACACCGCTGCGCCGCTGGAACGCGCCCACCAGCGCGCGGCCGGATCGCAGAACATCCATGCGCGTGAGACTGCCGGCTGGCACGACGCCTGGGTCGACGACGGCAACGATCTGCCCACCGAACAGTACCACCTCAAGCTGTACATGGGCCGCTCCGGTTCGCATCTCGTCGACGCCTGTCAGCGAATGATGCTCGGCCCGCGCACGCACCTGGCGTTGTCGTGGAGCGTCACGGCGATGATCAGCCCGTTCCTGTGGGCGATGTACCGGAAGATGTGGGCGTGGGGTGCTGTGATCTTCGTCGCCGAGGTCCTGTTGCCGGTGCTGCTGATCGCGCTCGGCAGCAAGGACGGTATCTCGGACAAGCTGACCTACGTGGGTATCGCCGGGCTCGTCGCCAACCGGCTGTTCTGGCCGGCGATCCTTAAGTACCTGTACTGCCGTCACGCGCGCAGCGCGATCGCGTACATGAACCGGATGTCGCCGACGTACGCGTCGGATATCGATATCGCCACGGCCGGTGGCACCAGCAAGACCTCGGTGTTCGTCGGCATCGTCGTCGCGATTGTCGTCTCGTTGCTGACCTGGAGCATCGTCGACACCGCCCACGCACATTTCATGCAGGCCAAGCCGCAGTTCTCCGAGCCGCCGCCGGCGCCGGCGTGGACGCAGCCCGCGGCGCCGTCGGCAGAGTCGCCGACCACGGCGCTCAGCGAAGAGAACAAGTGGGTGGCGACGCGCAGCAAGCTGCGGGTCCTCGGCCAGCGGCTGAACACCTGGTTCGGTGCCGCCGGGGCCGACGTCGATCCGCAGCGCCTGAGCATGGCCGACATCGGGCAGGCACTGCTGCTGGGTTTCGACGCGACGATCGACGGCTGGGGCAAGCAGATCCAGTACCGCTACGATGGCGACGGCTACCTGTTGATCTCTGCGGGGCCGGACGGTGTCTTCGACAGCAGTGACGACGTGACCTACCGGCGCAGCCTCCGGCCCTGATGCGGGTCATCGGCCTGCGCCACGGCCAGTCGCGGTACAACGTCGACGGGCTGTGCAACGACGACGATCGTCGCGCGGTCGACCTGACGCCGCAGGGCGTGGCCCAGGCCGAGGCGGCCGCGACCGCCCTGCGCAACGCGGCCCTTGCACAGGTGTTCTGCTCACCGCTGCTGCGCGCCCGCCGGACCGCCGCCATCGTCGCCGACGCGCTGGGTCTGGACGTCACGGTCGAACCGCGGCTCGCGGATATCCGGTCCGGCTTCGATGGTCGCCCGGTCGCCGACTACCTGCAGGCGATCGCCGCCGACCCGGTCGGCATGAGCGTGAACGGTGGTGAGTCGTTGCGCGACTACCGGCTGCGGGTCGACGGTTTCGTCGATGAACTGCTGCAGCGGGGTGTCGACGACCTGCTGTTGGTCGCGCATGAGGAGACGCTGCGCGTGCTCGCCGCGAGGTGCGATGGCCTGCCGCTCGCCGACCAGGTCGGTAGACCGTTCGCCAACTGCGTGCCCTACGAGTTCCATGTGTCGAGTGCGAACTGACGGGATGTGAGCCGCCAGGTCGCAGTGCTGGCGGTGAGGAGGATGCAGCCGGATCCGCCGAAGGTGCGACTGCGACCGGCAGCGCCCGGATTGGCGACCGTCGGGCTCGCGCTGTCGTCGATGCACGGCCGGTGGCTGTGCCCATAGACGACCAGGCGGGCGCCGGCATGGCGCTCGCGCAACAGCGCGTGGCGGCGGGCGACCGGGTTGGCGCGGTGACCGTGTTCGACCGCCAGTGTGCCACCCGGCAGCGCCAGCTGCGCGTCCAGCGGCAGCGCCTCGAGCGTCGCATGGTCATCCGCCGGCCAGGTCTGGTGGGTATCGTTGTTGCCGCGCACCGCGACCAGCGCCGCGCCGCCGGCGGCGAGCCGCGCGAGCACCTCGGGGTGACCGATGTCGCCGGCGTGGACGACGACATCGACGTCTTCGGCCAGCGCGGCGATCTCCGGATGCAGCCGGCCGTGGGTGTCGGACAGGATCAGGACGCGGGACGCGCGGGCGTGGCGGGACATCTGGCGGATACCGGGCGGCTGAGACGGGTGCGGTGCTTTCCTCGTGCACGCCACCATGGCAGTGTGGCGACATGGCGTCGAGACTGCAATTGCTGGTCGAGCACCAGGCGCGACTGCGGGCATGCCGGCGGTGCCCGGACGTGCTCGG
The DNA here is from genome assembly GCA_030065815.1 of Gammaproteobacteria bacterium. GTDB lineage: Bacteria > Pseudomonadota > Gammaproteobacteria > Chromatiales > Chromatiaceae > Thiosocius. The sequence goes on from JASJCU010000095.1 coordinate 11,651, forward strand.
ACCGGTCGTGGTCGGCGAGCCTGCTGTGTCGCCGGTGATCCAGGTCGGGCAGGCGCCGGGCGCGCGCGAGGGCGAGTTCGGTCGGCCGTTCGCGTGGACCGCAGGCAAGACACTGTTCGGCTGGTACCAGCGGATCGGCGTCGCCGAGGCGGATTTTCGTCAGCGCGTCTACATGGCCGCGGTGTGCCGCTGTTTCCCGGGCAAGAACCCGAGGGGCGGCGATCGCCTGCCGAGCGACGACGAGGTCGGCAACTGCGCCGCGTGGCTGGCCGCGGAGATGGACCTGTTGCGGCCCGCGCTGGTGATCCCGGTCGGCAAGCTGGCGATGCAGCAGTTCCTGGCGTTTGCCCGCCTGACCGACGTGGTCGGCGAGCTGCACCGGGTTTCGCTGCACGGCAGGGCCGTCGACGTCGTGCCGCTGCCGCATCCTTCCGGGGCGTCGACCTGGCACCGGGTTGAGCCGGGCAAGGCCTTGTTGCAGGATGCACTGACGCTGATCGCCGATCACCCGGCGTGGCGGCGCCTGTTCGACCGGCCGGTACGCTGAGTCTTTCGGAGTCGGCGCAGGCAACCGGCTCGGTCAATGGTGCCGGGTCCGGGTCAATGACAACTGGGAGTGGATTGCGATGAAAACGATTGTCTCCGGCCTGCTGTTGATGATGTTGGCCGTGCAGGGTCAGGCGGCCGTGCAGACCAAGGCGGTGCAGTACAAGGACGACGACGTGCTGCTGACCGGTCATCTGTACTGGGACGATGCCGTGCAGGGGCCGCGGCCCGGCGTGCTGGTGATTCACGAGTGGTGGGGGCTCAACGATTACGCAAAGAAGCGCGCGCGCATGCTCGCCGAGCTCGGTTATGTCGCGTTTGCCGCGGACATGTACGGCGACGGCCAGGTTACCGACACACCGGACCAGGCGCGCGAATGGATGCAGGAGATCACGGCCGACGTAGAGGGCTGGCGCGCCCGTGCGCTGCTCGGCCTCGACCAGCTCAAGGCCAGCGGCATAGTCGACGGCGACAAGCTCGCGGCGATCGGCTACTGCTTCGGCGGCGCGACCGTGCTGCACATGGCCTATGTCAACGCGCCGGTCAAGGGCGTCGTCAGCTTCCACGGCTCGCTGCCGGCCGCACCCGAGGAGTCCAAGGGGAAGATCGGGCCGAAGATCCTCGTGCTACACGGCATGAACGACGGCTTCATCGCACCGGAGGTCGTCGACAACTTCCGCAAGAAGCTGCAGGAAGCCGATGCCGACTGGGAGATGAACACCTACGGTGGCGACGTGCGGCACGGGTTCACGAATCCGGATGCGGACCAGTTTGGGATCCCAAATCTGAGGTATGACGCGAAGGTGGATGCGCGCTCATGGGAGCGGATGTTGGGGTTTTTTGGGGAGGTTTTCTGAGCACCGGCTATAGGCGGTGCGAGATACCGAGATTAGACAGCATGCCCGAACATCTTGGCGCCCACTCGATTGAGTGTTCGCAGACCCTGCAGACACAATTTCTAGCGATCGTCAGGCGTTCCGTCGCACTGTCGAGTTTGTATGCTATGTCGCTGTCAGCGACCATCAATGCTCTTTGAGCGATCAGCGTTGGCATGATGAAGCGAATCCTCATGATCGCGTTCCATTTTCCGCCCATGGCGCGCAGCAGCGGGATACAGCGCACATTGCGATTCGTGCGCCATCTGCCGGAGTTTGGATGGCAGCCGACCGTGCTTTCGGCTCACGAGCGCGGCTATGTTCAGACGAGCAATGATCTGTTGGGAGACATACCGCCAGGAGTTAAAGTGTTCCGGGCACAGGTGTGGGACACTTCGCGCCATCTGTCCTTCGCTGGTCACTATCCGGGGTTTCTTGCGCGGCCTGATGGCTGGATCACTTGGTGGCCCGGCGCTGTCCTGCAGGGCATGAGCATCATCCGACGGGAGCGTCCAGATGCAATCTGGTCGACATATCCGATTGCGACAGCACACTTGATTGGAAACAGCCTGTCACGACGGAGTGGGATTCCGTGGATTGCCGATTTTCGTGACCCGATGGCGCAGCCTGGATATCCGGAAGATCGGGAGACCTGGCGCGCTTTTGACCGGATCGAACGCCAGGCAGTGGGGCAGGCGGATGCGAGCGTTTTCACAACGCCCGGCGCCGTTGCGACGTATAAACAGCGATATCCATCCCGCGCTGAACGCATCCTGCTGCTGGAGAACGGCTATGACGAGGATGTGTTTGCCGGCGCTGAAGGTGGCGAAGCTTTGAATCCAGGGCGTTTGACGCTTTTGCACAGCGGCATTGTTTACCCAAGCGAGCGCGATCCTACACGGTTTTTCGAGGCGCTAGCGATCCTGCGCCGGCGGCGTCCCGACTTGTTGCATAACCTCATGATAAGGTTCCGCGCCGCTGTCCATGATGACTTACTGCGCGAACTCGCACATCGCTTCGAGGTTACCGATGAGGTGCAGATTCTGCCGCCGGTAAGCTATCGAGCAGCCGTCAACGAGATGATGTGCGCGGATGGCCTGCTGATTCTGCAGGGTGAAAGCTGCAATCAGCAGGTGCCTGCGAAGCTTTACGAATATATGCGGGCGGGCAGGCCGATAATCGTACTTGCAGATCCAAATGGCGATACGGCGCGGGTAGCAAAGATGGCTGGTATTGGTGCTGGTGCGCCATTGGAAGATGCCGGGGGCATCGCTCGGCTGCTCGAGGATTATTGTGAGAATCCCCGGCTCGACACCCTGCCTGAATCGCAAGCCGTGGCATCAGCCTCGCGCCGCGAACGCACACGGAATTTGGTCGAATTGCTTGAGGATGTGATGCGCGGAAGTCAGGTCAAATGATGTTGGGACGCGTTTGGGACAGTGTGCGCCAGTTG
>JASJCU010000096.1 GCA_030065815.1 Gammaproteobacteria bacterium
CGACGCGGTCGGCGAATGGGCCGACGAGCGCCGCGACCTGGCCGCCGACTTCCGCGCCGCGTTCGGCGACGTCCCGCCGGTCGTGACCGGGCTCGCGATCGCCGCGGACACCGACCAGACCGGCGAGCGCGTGACCGCGTGGTTCGGCGACATCCGCCGCTCCGCCCGCTGACCCGGTCGCGGCACGCGTTACCCCGAGCAATGGCGCGGCAGCGGCCGTGACGCCCTGAGCCCGGCGCAGCGCCCGAATGCCGCATCCGCGGCCGTCGTCCAGGACTCTCGTTCCGCGCCCGCCGAACACTTGCCCACTGTTTGACCGCCATCAAACCCGGCCGCCGCGAACGGGCGTATCTGTGGTCTTGAAACAACATGAAACGCCGGGAAACACATCGTCTTGGCGTCATGTTTTCGCGGCATCTCGTCGCATCACTCTGTGCCGGGGTGCTGGGTTGGCTGGGCGCCACGCATTGTATTGCTGCGCTGCCGACTTCCATCGACAGCTGCACGTTGCCCGCGTGCGTCGTCGGCGAACAGGGCACACCGGGCGACGACAGTTGGATCCTTCCCTCGACACAGGACGCTACGGCGAGCGCGAGCCTGAACGCCGGCGAGATCCTGATCTCGATCATCGCGACCGATACCGCCGACGCAACGGCGGCAACCAGGGCGTTCGCGACCGGTATCGATGCGGCCGGCGGCAATGACACGTTCCGCAACTACAACGACTACCTGACGAGCGCCGATGCGACGACGCTCGCCGGCAACGTGACGATCTGGGTCGACGACGCGGCGGATGCGACCGCGGCGATCCTGGCGTTTTCCGACGCGCTCGGCTTCGTCGCCGGCGACGGCGACGACACGTTCATCAACGGCATACAGTTCGATACGCTGTCATCGGCGTCCGCCGGCTACGGCGACCTGACCTTCGCGTTGCTGAACAACGCCTCCGCGGGTTCGGTCAACGCGCTGCTGCACGCCGAGGCGAGGGCCACCGGCATCGTCGGTGAGGCCGGCAAGGACACGATCAGGATCGATACCGGTGAGGTCTATACCAAGGCGCGCGCCAGCACCGCCAGCGGCGCATTGAGCGGCGCCGCGTTCGGCAACGGCGTCGCCGACACCGGCGCAACTGCGAACGCGACGGCGACCGGTATCGACGGCGGCGCTGCCGACGACACCGTCAAGAACTGGGCCAGCGTCGAGGTGCTGGCCGACGCGGTGATCGGTGCCGGACAGCTCGGCCTGCAGATCGTCGAGGGCTTCGGTAACGCGGTACTGGCGCGCGACGCGACGGCCGTCGCGACCGGGATCGCCGGCGGCGACGGTGTAGACACCCTGCTCAACGGCTTCACCCTCGACGTTACGGCCAAGGCGGCCGTGGTCATCGACGATGTCACGATCGCGCCGCTGTTCCTCGAGCCGTTCGGCGAGAACGCCGACATCGACAGCAGCCCGTCGGCGCTGGCCGACGCGACCGGGATCGCCGGCGGCGCCGGCGACGACATCATCGACAACGCCTACACGATGAATGTCCATGCCGACCCGCTGGCACAGGCGTTCGCGCTCGATGTCGCGCTGTTCGGCAACGCCAGCGCGACCACCGGCGCACGCGTGTACGGTTATGCGACGGGCATCGCCGGCGACGCCGGCAAGGACCGGCTGACCAACAATTTCGATAGCACGATCACGGTCCGTGCGACACCGCTGTCGGTGCTGGTGGCCAGCACCGGTGTGGTCACGTTCGTGCCGGTGATCCCGGTGATCTTCAGCGGCGCCGACGTCGGCTCTGCGGTCGTCGCCAGTGCAATCGGCATGCGCGGCGGCGACGACGATGACGACCTGATCAACAATGGCACGATCAATGCCATTGCCCGGCCGCTGGAGGTCGCCGTGCAGGCCGGCATCGATGTCGGCATCAGCGTCGAGGGCAAGAGCGGCGGTGGCGACGACGACCCGGACATCGATCTGCCGTCGCCCGACGTCGGCATTACCAGCAGCCCGTCGGCGCCCGGCCGCTATGCCACCGGCAACACCGGCCGCCTGTCGATCGCGACCGGCCTGGCCGGCGACGGCGGCAGCGACACGATCGACAACAACCATGTGATCAATGTCGACGCGGATGCCGACCTGCACCAGATCGAGGCGGATTCCGGCATCGGCATCGAGATCGGCTTCGATACGGCATCGGTGGCCGTCGCCGGTGCCAGCGCCAATACCAGCGCCAACAGCGTTGTCGCGCCTGCGGCGAGCAGCGCAGCCGAATCGACGGCACCCGAAAGCGTCGTGCTGTACCCGCTGACCGTCGAGGCGAAGAGCGATATCCGCACCGTGGGCACCGGCATCGACGGTGGCGCCGACAATGACACGATCACCAACCGCGGCAGCATCTCGGTCACGCCCGACGTGACGATGAATGCGGTGACCGTGACCGCCGATATCGAGCTGCCGGAGCTCGGCATCAGCCTCGAGGCCTTCGAGGTCAAGACCGACGCCAGTACCGACATCAACGTGCGCGGCGTCGGCATCGCCGGCGGTGACCACGATGACACGATCACCAACAATGCGAACAAGACCATCACGGTAACGTCGCACGGCACCGCAACGTCGGTCAGCGCGACCTACGAGCCGGGGGTCGCGATCCCGGCGCCGCTGTTCGGTTACCTCAAAGACCCCGCCGCCGACGCCAACGTCAAGGTGTCCTCCGAGGCCATCGGCATCCACGGCGACCGTATCGACAGCGACGACCAGGGCGCCGCACCGGGGCGCGACGAGATCAACAACCACGGCACGGTCACGGCCGAGGCGTTCGGCAATGCCAACGCGGTTACGGCGACCGGCAACCTCGGCGGCGCCGCGGTCGGCAACGCGGCGATCGAGATGGAAGGCCGCTCGCGCGGTATCGCCGGCGGCGCACAGACCGACCACATCACCAACACCGGCACGATCACGAGCAAGTCCGAGGTAAAGGGCATCGGCTTCGCGGTGCAGGCCTCACTGCTGCTCGGCGCCACGGTCGGCAGCGGCCAGACCGCGTTGACCGCAGACAGCACCGGGATCACCGGTGACGCCGGCGGCGACGTGATACGCAACCAAGCCAGCGGCACGATCAGCGCATCGGCCCTGGCCGACAGTGACATCACGCTGGTCGACCTGGTGGTCGTGCCCGGCGCAGCGATCGGCAACGCCAGCTCATCCGCCAGCGCGACCGCACTCGGCATCGACGGCGGCGGCGACGGCGACGACATCGGCAGCGCAGGCGAGATCACGGCCGACGCGATCGCACGCATCAACGCGCGCTCGATCAGCGCGATCCTGATGGCGACCGGGTTCAGCGATTTTCCGCTGCCGCAGGGTGCGCGCGCCGGTTCGCTCGGCCCGGGGGCCGTCGCGGACGCGACCGCGATCGATGGCGGCGGCGGCGACGACTACCTGCATTGGACCGACAGGCTGACCGCGAACGCGATCGCGCACGCCGACAGCCTGCTGGTCGCATTCGCCGGCACCGGCGCGGCACTCGGCGACGCGGTCGTCGACGCGCAGGCGATCGCGCGCGGTGTGCATGGCGGCATCGGCAACGACGATATCGACGTCGACGGTGAGGTCAGCGCGGACGCGACGGCGACCAGCGGCAGCCTGTCGTTCAGCGTCTCCGGCCTGCCCGGTCCGGGTGGCGCGGCGGTGACCAGCGGCAGCGAGACGCGCGCCACGGCCATCGGTGTCGACGGTGGCGAGGGCGTCGACAGTATCCACACGACCCGCCAGGTGCGTGCCGCGGCCTGTGCACACAGCGGTCCGGACGGCAATGACGACGACTGTCCGCTGCCCGCTGCCAAACCACCGCTGGCCGGCGCGACCGGTGTCGCGGTGTCGCTGATCAATCCGACCGACGGCAGCCTGGTCGACGCGACGACGCTGACCGAGGCCGAGGCAACCGCGCTGGCCGGTGGCGAGGGCGGTGACCACCTGCTCAACAAGGCCGCACTGATCAGCGTCGCCGACGCCGAGTCGCGCAGCACCAGCGTCACCGCGAGCGGCATCGGCACCGCCGATGCCCTGTTGTCGACAACGGTTTCTGCCCTCGCGAGCGGTATGGCCGGCGGCGACGACGGCGACTGGCTGCAGGCGGCATCGAGCGTCGAGGTCACGGCCAACGCGACCGCGGCAACGACCATCGTCGACGTCGTGGTCGGCGGTATCGCGGATGTCAATGCGACGACCCTGGTCAACGCGTCGGCGCACGGCCTCGACGGTGGCGCCGGCATCGACGTGATCGACATCGACGCCTCGCTGAGCGTCAATGCGCATGCCTCGACCACCGGCGACGGCTGGGCGGTCACGCTGTTCGGTGTCGGATCGCAGGTGGCCGGGCTCGATGTCGACGCGTTCGCGGTCGGCGCACTGGGCGGTGACGACACCGACATCGTGACCAACCGCGCGCTGATCACGCTGAGTTCGGTTGCGTCGGCCCATTCCGACTCCGTCAACGTCAACCTGATCGGCGCGACGCGCGGCGAGGCCGGCCTGGCAGCGACCGCGGCACTGGTCGGACTGGCCGGCGACGACGGTGACGACTTCCTGTACAACGAGAACATCATCGACGCCAGCGCGTCATCGACGGCCACCTTCTCGAGTGTCGATTTCACGTTCGGTGGCCAGGTAACGTCGGTGGTCGGCAACGCCGATTCGGTCGCCGACACGCTGGTCAGCGGCATGCGTGGCGGCAGCGGCCGCGACACCCTCGACAACAGCGGACAGATCCTGATCGACACGACCGCCACGGTGACGACGGAGGCCGGCGCGACGATCAGCGTGTTCGGCGTCGCCGGTACGCACGCGACGATGGCCGCGCAGCCGTTCGGCGTCGGCATCCACGGTGATGACGACAACGACACGATCGTCAACACGTCGGTCGTCGATGTCGCGTCGCATGCCGTTGCCGACCTGCTCGATCAGTCGGCGTTCACGTTCGGTGGCCAGGCCAGCGATACCGCGGATGTCGGTGCGCACGCCGCGGCGGCCGGGCTGCTCGGCGGCAGCGGCAACGACGGCATCGACAATCGCGCGACGCTGACGGCGCTGGCCGACGCGACGCTGGAGGTCGCCAGCGGCAGCACCGTCGTGATCGGCGCGGCACGCTCGACCGGCCTGTCGGGGGCTACCGCCGACGTCGCCGGCATCGGCGGCGGGGATGGCGACGACGTGCTGATCAACCGTGGCTCGACGACCGCGACGGCAGCGCTGACCAGCGACGTCGTCGGCAGCGCGTTCGCGGTGGCCGGCGACCCGTCGGCGAACCCGATGCTGTCGACGACCAGCCACGCCGCCGGTATCACCGGCGACCTCGGCAGCGACGTCATCAGCAACCTGTTGACCGGGCGTGTCGCGGTCACGGCAGCGGCTCGGCCCAAGGTCAGCGGCGACACCCGCGCGGTGTTCGACTTCGGCACCGTGGCCGGCAGCGCGCAGCTGCAGTCGACCGTCATTGCCGAGGGCCTCGACGGCGGTGTCGGCGACAACGAGCTGACCAACTACGGCGTGATCGACGTCGTCGTCGACAGCGAGATCGAGGCACGCAACAGCGCACAGGCCGGGCTGTTCCTCGGCGACACCGAGTCGACCAGCAATGCCAGTGCCTCACTGTTCGCCGCCGGCCTGAAGGCACTGCACGGCAACAACGAACTGACCAACAGCGGCGACGTGACGACCAGCCTGTCGGTGCGCGGCAGCCAGCCCGACGCCGGCCCGTCACTGCTCGCGCGCGCCGACGCGCTCGGTCCGCCCGGCGGCGTGACCATCACGTCCGACGCCTACGGCACCGCGATCGCGTCACTCGGCGCCGAACTGCACGGCATGCATGCCGGTGACGGCGGCAACCTGCTACACAACAGCGGCTCGCTAACCGTCACGCTGGCGCCTCAGGTCGAGGCGTTCGCGTCGGCCGATGGCGACGGTTTCGACGGCGACGGCTGGGGCACGGCACGCGTCTGGCTCGGCGAGAGCGCACCGGATGCCGTGGGCGCCCCGCTGGTCGCGCTGGCGACCGGCATGTCGGTCGGTGACGGCAACAACGACCTGATCAATGAAGAGCGGATCGTCGTGTCGGCATCGCCAAAGGGAACCGCGTCGGCCAACGTCGACGGCGACCTGTTCGGCAGTGCCGAGGCCGACCTCGCCAGCACCGTGCACGCGACCGCGGTCGGCATGCAGGCCGGCGATGGCATCAACATGCTGGTCAACGAGGGCACGCTGCAGGTCAGCACCAGCCCCGCCGCAACCGTGACGCTGGTTAAAGGCAAACCGACCGGGCCGGGCGCCGCGGCCGTCGCGATGGCGTATGGCATCCGCGTCGGCGACGGCGGCAACCGGATCTTCAACAGCGGCACGATCGACGTCAGCGCAGCAGCGACCGCCACCGCACCGGCAGCACTTGCCACCACCACCGACGCGATCGCCGTCGCGATCCTCAGCGGCAGCGGCGACGACGTCATCGAGCATGCCGGTAGCGGCATACTCAGAGTAACCAACGGCGGCACGCCCGGTGTCGGCACGGCCATCGACAGCGGCGCCGGCGACGACGAACTCCACGTACGCGACAGCGCCGCGGTGCACGGCGACGTGCTGCTGCGCGACGGCGACGACCTGATCGCGTTCGTCGACAGCGCAGTGATCAACGGCCGCATCGACGGTGGCGCCGGCCGCGACACGCTGCGCATCGACGATCGCCGGCAGCTCGCGCTGGTTTCGGGCAACGTCCACGGCGTCGAACAGATCGACGCCGACCAGGGCGTCGTGATCACCGACAGCGACTATGCGCTGCTCGACGGCGGCGGGCTCAAGGTCGAGCTGTACGACGGCGGCCATGGCCAGATGGCGGTGTCCGGGGTCGCCGCGATCGGTGCGCAGAACACGCTCGCGGTCGTCGCGACGCCGCAGGTGTACAGCAGCGGCGACAGCTACGACGTGCTGGTCGGCGATGCCGTCAGCGGCCGGTTCGAGAGCCACGACCTGACGCAGTCGCAGTTCCTCGGCTTCAGCGTCAGCTACCTGCCGGACACGGTGCAGGTCATGGCCGGCGTGCGGCCATTCGCGGCCGCCGCGAGCGACCCGACCGAGCGCGCGGTCGCCGCGCACCTCGACCGCCTGGCCGCCACGGCCAGCGGTGACCTCGCCGACGTTATCGCCGCGTTCCAGCTCGTGACCACCGACGACGAGGTCGACACCGCGTTCCGCAGCCTGAGCCCCGAGCTGCACGGCAGCCTGACCCGGGCCGCGCAGGACGGCGTGATCCAGGTGGCCGGCCTCGTCGACCTGCGCCTGCAGACGCGCTATGCCAATCGACAGCTCTCCGCCGATCTGGCCCGCGCCTGGCAGGGCACGACCGGCAGCCCGCTGCTGCTGACCGCGAGTTCGCTGGCGCCCGCAGTCGCGCCGCTGCACGCCGCCGACAGCTCGCCAACGGCGGTCGCGGCAGCACCGCAGCTGTGGGGTGCCGCGCTCGGTCGCATCGGCGACCGGGAGACGGGCGGCGGTTATACCGGTTTCGACTACCTGACCCGCGGCGTCGCGTTCGGCGTCGACATGCCGGTCGGCGATGCGCTGCTGCTCGGCGCCGCCAGCGCATACACCTGGACCGACGTCGACTACGCGGCCGCTGCCGGCCACGGCAACGTCGAGGGCTGGAGTGTGGCTCTGTACGGCGAGTACGCACTGCCACGCGGCTATCTGCGCGGCAGCCTGTCGTACGGACAGAACGATTACCGTGCCGAGCGCAACCTGACCGTCGGCGCGCTGCGCCGCGAGGCCGTCAGCGACCACGACGGCGACAGCCTGGTCGCGAGCGTCGGCGGCGGCTACCCGATCGTCTGGGACGCTGCCGTGCTCGAACCGTTCGTGCGCGTCGACTACGCCCGCATCGACGAAGACGGCTACCGCGAACGCGGCGCCGGCAGCGCCAACCAGATCGTCGGCGCGCGCCGCACCGAGGCGCTGCGCAGCGCCCTCGGCGTGCGTGCCACGCAGACCCGGGATCTCGACAACGGCCGCCTGACGACCAGCGCCAGCGCGGCGTGGCTGCACGATTTCGACATCGATGACCAGGCGATCACGGCGCGCTATGCCGGCGCGCCGGCGAGCGCGTTCACGGTGCCCGGCCGCGGCATCGACAACAACGGCCTGCAGCTCGGCATCGGCGTCGCGTACGACGACGACAAGGGCCTGTCGACGTCGCTGCGCTACGAGGGCGAGTTCCACGGCGACGACAATTCACACGCGCTGATCGGCCAGATCCGGCTGCGCTTCTAGCGGCCTCGGCGCCGTCGCGATCACCGCGCAGTACCCCCCGGCCCGCGAGCGACACGGCCGGCGCTGCCGGTCGACTACTGGCCACCGCGGCCGGGCCCGGACCGGTCGCGTGCCCCGGCGCCGGGCCGCGCGGCGCTCCACGATCGCGGGGCCGCGCCGGGGTCGCGGCAGCGCGCACATTCAAGCCCCGCCAGAAGCCGCCGATAGTGCGGTAACGTCCGGAACTTGCTTCCCAGATCCGGATGGATCGATAACCACCGCGAAGGAACAACAATGGCGGGATGCATCGTCGCAATCGGCACGTCCGCGGGCGGGCTGGAGGCCTTGTGCACTGTCGTCGGCAATCTGCCGGTCGACAGCGGGCTGACATTCCTGGTCGCGCAGCACATGCCGCCGCAGCATCGCAGCCTGCTCAGCGAGCTGCTCGGCCGCGAGACGCGCATGCCGGTGGTCGAGGTCGCCGGCGGCGAACGCCCGGAATCCGACCGCATCTACGTCTGCCCGCCGAATGCCGACCTGACCTATGACGGCGAGATCCTGCGCCTGACCGAGCCATCCGACGCGAACGCCCCGAAACCGTCAATCGACACCCTGTTCAACAGTATCGCCGCGCACTGTGGCGAGTGCGCGGCTGGCGTGATCCTGTCCGGCAACGGCGCGGACGGATCGCTTGGCAGCCGCGCGATCCGCGCCGCCGGCGGCCTGACGGTCGCCCAGGACCCGGCCACGGCACAGTACGAAGCGATGCCACAGGCGGCGATCACGAACGGCGGCGCCGAGCTGATCCTGACGCCCGACGAGATCGGCGGACAGATCGCGCGCCTGCTGATCGAACGGCGCACCCAGGCGGCGCCGCGCAGCGCCGGCCCGGAAGCCCCCGACGGCCCGCTCGGCGACCTGTTCAGCGCGATCTGGCAACGTCGCCAGCTCGATTTCTCGGCCTACAAGGACGCGTCGATCCGCGATCAGCTCGATCGCCGACTGGCGGCACTGCAGCTGCCCGACCTCGACGCCTACCTGCAATTCGTCGCAGAGCATCCGGAGGAGATCGACGCGCTGACGAAGGGTTTCCTGGTCACGGAGACGACCTTCTTCCACGACACCGAGGCGTTCGCCGCGGCCGCCGAGACCGTCGACGCGATCGTCGCCGGCAAGGCCGACGGTGAACCGATCCGCGTCTGGGTGCCGGGTTGCGCGACCGGCGAGCAGGTCTACGCCATCGCGATGCTCGTCTTCGAGGCGATCGGCGGCGATACCCAACGCCACCCGGTAAAGATCTTCGGCACCGATATCGACGCCGACGCGACCGCGCACGCGCGCCGCGGTCGCTATTCCGCGGACGCCGTCGACGGCGTCGAGGCCGACCTGCTCGAGCGCTACTTCACCGCCAGCGGCGACGGCTACCAGGTCGCCCGGCGCCTCCAGCAGATCGTCGTGTTCGCCCGCCAGGACCTGGTCCGCGATCCGCCGTTCCTGCACCTCGACCTGATCGCGTGCCGCAACGTGCTCAACGATTTCCGGCCCGAGCTGCAGGATCACCTGTTCCGGGTGTTTCACTACGCGCTGAACCCGGCCGGGCACCTGTTGCCCGGCAACGCCGAGGCCGTCAGCGCTGCCGGCGAGCTGTTCCGGCAAGCCGACAACGGGCGTATCTTCGTGCGCGACGATACGGCGACGGCGTCGGCGTTGCGCCTGAGCCAGTTCCGCGCGAATCACGAATTCGCACCAGCGACCGCGACACCGCGGCCGAGCGAGGCGCCGCCCGATCCCAGGACGATGCTGCACGAGCAACTGGCACGGGCCTACGCGCCGCCGAGCGCGCTGGTCGACGCGGACAACCGCCTGGTCGAGCTGTTCGGCGCCACCGAAGCGTTCTTTCGCGTCGGCGAAGGCAGCGCCGAACCCGACGTCCTCAACTTGATCCGCCACGACCTGCGCAGCGACCTGCGCGCGTTGCTGCACCGCGCACGCAGCAGGCGCGGCGAGACGGCAGTCGGCGAGGCCGTGTTCGGCGACGACGGCGTCGGCGTCCGGCTGTGCGTCGCGGCGCTCGACGGTGATCGGGACGGCCGCGATCTGCTGCGTGTGAGCTTCGATCCCGTGCGGCGGGCCGCATCGACCGACGACACGTCGGTTGCCGAGCTGCACGACGAGCTGTCGAGCACGCGCGACTTCCTGCAGACCGTGGTCGAGGAACTCGAGACCTCGAACCAGGAGCTGAGGTCATCGACGGCGCGGAACGCGACGTCGAACGAACAGATGCACGCGACCAACGCGGAGCTCAGTAGCGTCAACAACGAGCTGCAGACCGAGGTCGACGGGCTGCGCAGGACGCTGACCGACCTCGAGCGGGTGCACAACGCGTCCGCGGTCGCGACGGTCGTTGTCGACCGCGACCTGCTGGTCACACGCTTCAACGAGGCGGCGGTGCGCACGGTCGGCCTGAGCCAGGACGCCGTCGGCCATAACCTGACCGCGCTGCCGCTTCGCCTGCCGGTCGCCGACCTCTACGAAGCGCTGAATGCGACGCTCCGCGAGCAACGCGTCGAACCGCTGGAGGTGTCCAGCGGCGGGCGCGACTTCCGCATCGAGATGCAGCCGTATCGTGACGACTCGCAGCGCGTCGACGGCGTCGTGATCGATATCGCCGACATCTCACAGCTCAAGAACCAGCAGCACCTGCTGCGCGAGACCAACGCGCTGTTCGAGGTGTTCGCGAACCACGTCGGCGCCGTGACCTGGGTCCAGGAGCCGAAATTCGGCCGCATGATCTACGTCAACGCGGCGTTCCGGCACGTGTACGGCCTCGACCCGGAGGCGGTGATGCGCGATCCGGAGACCATCTTCGAGGTCATGCAGCACGACGACGCCGCGCGCCTCAAGCAGCAGCACCTCGATGCGCACGACCAACCGTGGTCGCTGGACACGCGGATCACGCATCCGCGCGACGGCACGTTGCGCTGGCTGTCGACCCGCGCCTACCCGGTCATCGGGGCCGAACGCCCACGCTACGTCGTCGGCCTGACCGTGGATATCACCGACGACGTCGAGAGCCGGCGCGATCTCGGCGGCGTCGCGCACGTGTTCGACCTGCTGCTCGATTCGGCGGCCGACGGCGTCGTCGGTCTCGACGCCGAGCGTCGGGTCACGTTCGTCAACGACACCGTGTGTCAACTGACCGGTGTGGCGCGCGACGCGCTGGTCGGTCAGGACGCCGCCGCGCTGTTCGACGACAGCGTCGTTGCGACCCTCGACGAGGTCACGCGGGCCGGCGAGCGACAGCGCCGGCATCTGCAGCGCGTACTGGTACACGCGGCCGGCGACGCCAGTCTCACGACCGACGTCGTGGTCTCGTCCGAGCCGCTGCTGCGCGGCGGCGACACCACGGCCATCGCGGTCGTCGGCCGCCCGCGAGAAGAGCGCATGTCGACGCGCGAGCTGCAGATCGCCGCGAACGTGTTCCGCAATACACAGGACGGTGTCATGGTGCTCGATGACGAGACCCGCATCGTCGCGGTCAACCCGGCGTTGACGCAGATACTGCACCGCGACGAGGACCTGCTGATCGGCAGCGTCCCCGACGTCTTCCCGAACCGCGAGCCGCACTCCGCGTTCCCCGCCGACATCCGCAGCGCGCTCGACAAGGATGGCCGCTGGAGCGGTGAGGTGCACACGCAGCGCAGCGACGCCGAGTTCATCGTGCTCGAATCGGAGGTCCGCACGCTGGACCGGACGCACGGTGAGGACGAGGGCCGCTACATGGTCGTCGTCAACGACATCACACAGCGCCGCGCGTACGACAAGGCCGGTAATCGCCAGGCCAACTTCGATGCGTTGACCGGACTGCCGAACCGCACGCTGCTGCACGACCGCCTGAGCCTCGAGCTGCGTCACGCGGCGCGCGACGGCTATGGCGTCACGGTGATGTTCATCGACCTCGACCGCTTCAAGGAGGTCAATGACTCGCTCGGTCAAGAGGCCGGTGACGAGCTGCTCCTGATGGTCGCGAGTCGCATCCAGGAGAGGGTGCGTTCGACGGACACGCTGAGCCGGTTCGGCGGCGACGTGTTCGTGCTGATGATGCCCAAGTACCAGCGCTCACAGGCGCCGGAGCTGATGGCACGCACACTGATCGATGCCGTCGATCAGCCGTTCGAGATCCGGAACCAGAGCGTGTTCGTATCGGCGTCGATCGGTATCGCGATCTTCCCGCACGACGGCAACGACACGTCGGAGCTGCTGCGCAACGCCGACGCCGCGATGTACGAGGCAAAGAACAGCGGGCGACGCGGCTTCGCATTCTACCAGCCGCAGATGACCGTCGACGCGACCGAGCGCATCAACCTCGAGGCCGAGCTGCGCCAGGCACTCGAAATGAACCAGCTGCGCGTGCATTACCAACCGATCGTGCTCGCCAGCAACGGCCGGACCTGTGGCATGGAGGCACTGGTGCGCTGGCAGCACCCCGAACTCGGCCTACTGCCGCCGGCCGACTTCATTCCCTACGCCGAGGAAGTCGGTCTGGTTGAACCGATCACGCGGTTCGTGCTCGCCGACGCCCGGCATCGGCTGACGAGCTGGCGCAAGTTCGTCGACCAGGACTTCTCGATCAGCGTGAACTTCAGCGCCAGGCTATTCCGCAAGGCGGCCTTCCATGACCTGTTGAGGAACTGTGACGGCGATCTCGAGGGCCTGACCATCGAGGTCACCGAGGGCCTGTTCATCGACGACCGGGATACCGACGTGATCGACAGTATCAACCGGCTCAAGGAATGCGGTGCGCAGATCGCGCTCGACGACTTCGGCACCGGGTTCTCGTCGTTGGCCTATGTGCGCCGCTTCCCGGTCGACATGATCAAGATCGACCGCTCGTTCGTCGCTGACGCGCCGGACGACCCGCGCGACGGCGCGCTGGTCGAGGCCGCGGTCGCGATGGCGCACGGCCTTGGCGCGACCGTCGTCGCCGAGGGCGTCGAGACCGAGCGCCAGGCGTCGAAGATGCGCGCGCTCGGTGCCGACCTGCTGCAGGGCTACCTGTTCGCCAAACCGATGCCGCCGGAAGACGCCGAGATCTATCTCGCCCGATCGGAGGCCCAGGCCGACCTGGAGACCTGACGGGCGGCGCAATGACCGACGTCGCGTGCCGTGGCACGCGCCGTATCGCCGGTGCCGTCGCTCGGCGCGTCGCCCACCGCCACGCGCGACGATTCGACGCCGCCTGCGCCGCGCGACCCGACGCCGATGCCGCAGTCGCTTCGCGACCTGGTGGGCGGCGCCCACGTCCACGCAGCCCACGCCGACCCCGCAGATCCGCGTGAAAGGCGCACCGGCGACGCCGGCCCGACGGCGCGATCGGCAGGCACCGACGGGGCCGCGCCGATCCGCGCCGCGCGCGCAATCGCGCATTCTTGACCCGCCTCAAAAAAAACCATCGCCGTTCGCGTTACAAGTGTATAAGCAAATACGAATATTTGCTGAGAACAGGGAGGACAGACGATGAAACGCACAGCACTCGCAATGCTGGCCGGGCTGCTACTGGCCGCTGCCGGCAATGCCAATGCCTGGTGGGGCGGCGGCTGGAACCCGTACGACCCGTGGGATCCGCGCTACTGGATGGAAGAATTCTTCGGCGGCGGCTACTACGGCGGCGGGCCCTGGGGTTATGGCGGTCCGTGGGGCGGTTATGGCGGTCCCTGGGGCTACCGCGGCGGCCCGTGGGGCGGCTATGGCCCGTACTACGGCGGTTACTACCCGTACCACGGTGGCGGCTGGGGCTACCCGTACCATGGCGGCGGCTGGGGCCACCCCTACGTTGGCGGCTGGGGCTACAGCCCGTACGTCGCCCAGCTACCGGCCACGACCGAGTCCAGCGAATAGATCACGCCGGCTGCGCGACGGCTATCGTCCCGTCGCCTGACCGGAAGACGAACCCTGTGACCCGCCCGGGCGCAGGGTTCGTCGCCGTCCGGTCGCCGGCGTGACCGGCGACGCCACGACAGGCCCGGGGGCATGGACGACGTCATCGTCTGGCTGATCATCGCCGCGTTCTATGCGCCGCTGCACTTCCTGCTGCCGGCACTGCTGCTGTTCGTCACCGGGCGCGAGAGCGAGGCCACGCGGCGGCGCATAGAACGCGGCGATGATCAGCCAGACGATGACGTCGTCCATGCCCCCGGGCCTGTCGTGGCGTCGCCGGTCAC
>JASJCU010000097.1 GCA_030065815.1 Gammaproteobacteria bacterium
GTGCGAATTTCGCAACTTATGAATGCCAGAGATGAGGATACATGCCGTTTTCGTATGTCGCTAGAGTCCCGTTCACAGATTGGCGGTGCCCATAGCGGCCATCCGCATGATCGAACGCAACCGCAACCAACAGGAGAACGTCATGAGCAACCAACCCAAAGATCCGTCACGCCGCCATGCCATCGCCACGCTGGGCAGGGCGGGCCTGGGCGCCGCGGCCCTGGCCGCCACATCGGCGGCCGGCGCCGCCGGCCCAGTCCCCCGACAGGTGCTCGCGGGCAAGGTCGCGATCGTGACCGGCGCCCGCAACAACATGGGGCGGGCCTTCGCCCGGGCGCTCGGCGAGATGGGCGCCAACGTCGTGGTCCACTACCACCGCGAGGCCACCCGCGACCAAGCGGAAGAGACCGCTCGCCTGGTACGGCAAGGCGGCGGCGAGGCGGCCCTGAGCGCCGGCGACCTCGGCGACGTCGACAATGTCAAGCGCATGTACGACCTGGCCGAACAGCGCTTCGGCGGTGTCGATATCGTCGTCAACAACGCCGGCGCGGTCATCAAGAAGCCGTTCGCGCAGGTCACAGACGCCGAGTTCGAGAGGCTCAACAACGTCAACAACCGCGCGCTGTTCTGGTCGTTGCGCGAGGCGGCGGCGCGCATCCGCGACGGTGGCCGCATCATCAACAACGGCACGACGCTGCTCGCGGCGCAGGCGCCGAACTACGGCCTGTATGCCGGGACCAAGGCACCGGTCGAGGAGTACACGCGGATGTTGGCGCAAGAGCTGCGCGGCCGTGGTATCACCGTCAATACCGTGGCGCCCGGCCCGGTGGATACGCCGTTTTTCCACGCCGCGGAGACGCCGCAGTCGGTGGCCTACCTCGAGAGTCGATCGGTCGAGGCGCGGCTTGGTCGGATCGACGACATCGTTCCCGTGGTGCGCTTCCTGGCCTCCCCCGAGGGCGGTTGGGTGAACGGCCAGACGATCTGGGTCAACGGCGCGTTCGCGACACGCTAGCCTGCCGGAGCATGCGCAGGGCCTGCGGCTCTCGCCGCCGTCGGGGCGTCGGATCGCAGCGAACGCCATAGCCGTCGCTATGGCTCGAGCGAACACCAAGCCACGGCGAGCGAGAGACCGCAGGCATCCGAATGGCACGGCGCCGGGTACAGACTGCGACGTCCGGTCATTCTCAGAAGCCGGCGGAAGCGGTCGCAGTATCCGATGCAAACAGAGTTGGCGCCGTTCCGCTCAAGCAACGGGCAGGCCGTTGCGCTGGCCGGCCCTTGCGACGCAGCGCCTGGAACCCCGCTGTCTCGCACGCGTCGCATTCGGCGTTAGTTAGCCTGGACGTCGGGCAGCCGGTCGCCACGTTGTCCCGATGCCGGACACCGCGCCGGCGATTCCCCGTCCATGCCGAACCCCCGCTCAGCTTGCCGGTGTCAGCTGGGGCCTTCCCCCTACCGAGTGGTCTGGCAGGCCGGGAGATCTTCCGTGGAGTCGACCCGAGTGCCGTCGACGCCGGCATTCGCGCTGCCCGGCCGAGCTGTCGTCGACGGTACCCCGGTGCCGCGCGACTGGCGGCGTCAGTCGGGCAGCGGGATGAACTCGTCGCGGTCCCCGGGGACGGTCGGAAAGCGGCCGTCGCGCCAATCCTGCTTGGCCCGCTCGATGCGGTCGCGGCGGCTCGAGACGAAGTTCCAGTCGATGAATCGTTCGCCGATCGGCTCGCCGCCGATCAAGACGATGTGCGCGTCGACGCCGGCCCGGATCGGGGTGCGCGCGCCCGGGTCGAGAACGGCCATGCTGTGCGCGGCGACCTCGTCGTCGCCGACGCCCACCCGGCCAGCGACCACGTACAGCGCGAGCTCGTCGGCCTCCGGCAGGTCGAGGCGCTGGCCGGCAGTGAGATGGGCCTCGACAAAGAGGGTATCGGCGAAGGTGCGCACCGGCGATTGCAGGCCGTACGCGCTTCCGATCATCACCGTCACCGGCACGCCGTCGACTGCCTTCGCCGGAATGGCATCGGCCGGGTAGTGCAGGAACTCCGGGTCGATCTCCTCGCTGGCCTCCGGCAGCCCGAGCCAGAGTTGCAGGCCGTGGGCGCTATGCCGGGTAGCGCGGACCGCCGGGCGTTCGCGCTCCGAGTGTACGATCCCCTTGCCCGCGATCATCAGGTTGATCGCTCCCGGACTGATCGTCTGCTCGCTGCCCAGGGAGTCGCGATGCAGGATCTCGCCGTCGAACAGGTAGGTCACGGTGGCCAGGTTGATGTGCGGGTGGGGTCGCACGTCGATGCCCCGGCCGGGGTCGAAGTCGACCGGGCCAAAGTGATCGAAGAATACCCAGGGTCCCACCTGGCGCTGACGCCGATGCGGCAACAGGCGTCGTACCGAGAAGTCGCCGAGGTCGGTCTCGCGCGGCTCGATCCGCGCGATCACGGCGGCCGTACCCGACCGGTTCTGACCCCTGCCTGGCGCACTGTCGCGGTCGCTGCTCATGGCTCGTCCGTCAAATGGTGGTGAATCGGGGCGACGCGCTGCCTCGACGTCGCGCGTGCCGCTCGCCGCGGCGGTCCAGCCGCGCTGTCTGCGGCGCTCGCCTGCATGTTGTACGAACCGAACGCCACCAACGCTACCGGCCTCCGATCCGGCGGAGGTGTTCACCGGGGCCTGCGCAGGCCCGGCACCGCCGCATCGTGTCCGATGCCGTTCTGTCCAGCTGCCTGCGGTTGCCCGCTCGCCGTGCCCGGCCTTCACTCAAGCCTCGGTGACGGCGACGTTCGTCGCCCCGGTCCGGCGCTGCAGCGGTCGTGCGGGCCGCAGGCCGTCCGCGTGCTCGCTCAGTATCTGTTGGTATCGCCGATGCGCGCCGCGAGAAAACCCACGATCTGGGCGGTGTCACGGTTCGACCGTCTCCAGTTCTGCGCGGAAGGTGTTGACGATGGTCTGCCAGGCTGCGTGGTTCCAGATGCCGATGCGGTCGCCGTGTCGGTTCAACACCTGCCCCAGGTCGATGGGTTCCGGCATCCTGTCGACCAATGCCATCGACCAGTTCGCGAAGTCCCGACTGGGAATCGGCCGGATGGCGACACTGCGAACATCGTCGTGACGGTCATCGCGCAGGATATCGGCGTACAGTGCGATGACGGCGGCTTCTTCGCCCTCGATAATCTGCAGATAGGCGCCACCGGCGCAGTACAACATGCCGGTAACGCCGAGCCGGCGGTTCTTCCTGCTGGCACCCGCAACCATGTCGCGCAAGGCCCGATCGTCGAGCGACACGGTAGCGGTGCTGGTGTAGATGATCTGCAGCAGTGCCATGCAGGCCCCTTCGCGACGGTGGCGTTGGTACCCGAGTTTAGCTGTTGAGACCATCGAATTCCTGCTGCGCCGGTGCGGAACCCGGCGCGTCGGCGAGGCGTCGGGACGACGGGGATGGTCACGGCACGGTGGCGGCAAGCGATCGATGCGATGTCGATCCGGCAGCGCCGCTGTTGCGCCGGGTCGCCGGACCGCCACCCGGCTGCGCATGAGACGAACGCCAGCCGCGATAGCGGGCGCTACGCCAGGGTCTCGAACAGGCGGCCGTTGGAGTTCAGGAACTCGTTGTGCAGATCGACCGTGTCGTGTCGACCGACGGCATCGAAGTGGCGGTCGAGCCATTGCTCCATACGATCGCGTCCCCGGTCGCGCAGCGTCGTCAGGAACCGCCAGTCCGAATCGAACTTGCTGGCGACCGAGTACTCGCTGAGCGCCTCGTCTGCCCGTACCGAGTGTACGAGGACATCCTTGAACTGCGTCTTGTGTTCGTCCCTGAGCATGTCATGTTCGATCAGCTTCTTGACGAACGCGATCGCCCGCATCTCCTTGAGCAGCGAGCTGTTGAAGCTGATCTCGTTGAGCCGGTTCATGATGTCCGGTGCCGTCGTCGGTGTTTCGCTGCGGACCAGCGGGTTGATGTGGACGATCAGCACATCCCGGCTGTCGGTATCGTAGAACAGCGGGAACAACGCCGGGTTGCCGACGTAGCCTCCGTCCCAATAGTCTTCGCCGTCGATCGTCACGGCCTTGAACAGGAAGGGCAGACAGGCCGACGCCATCGCGACGTCCAGCGTCATGTCTCGGGCCTCGAAGACCCGCACCTTGCCGGTCTTGACCTGCGTCGCGCTGATGAACAGCTTCACACATTCGCAGCGTTTCAGTTGCTCGAAGTCGATGGCATCGGCCAGCACATCGCGCAGTGGATTGATGTCGAAAGGATTGAACTGGTAAGGCGAGAGGACCCGGGTCATCGAATCGAAGTACTGGTAGGCCAGCGAGTTCTCCATGCTCAGGCCCAACATCCGCTCCCAGGGCAGCATCTTGATCGGATTGTGGGTTTGACCGACGCGGTGGATGTTCCACCAGAACTCGTGCAAGACCTCCCGGGCCCGGTCGCTCCCGCCGACGTGCATGCCGTAGGCCAGTGCGCAGGCGTTCATGGTGCCGGCGCTCGTGGCGCAGATGCCCTCGATACCCAGGCGGCCGTCCTCGAGCAGCTTGTCGAGTACCCCCCATGCGAAGGCACCGTGTGCGCCACCGCCTTGCAGGGCCAGGTTGATCGTCTTTCTCTCGGTTGCCATGTCGCGGTCCAGGTGTGGGGTCGTCGGCGTTCAGGAAGCGTGACTTCGGGCGTCTGCGGCCGCGGGGCTCAGGTAGTCGTGCAGTACCCGCCCGTACGGCAGCGTGAGATCGGCTACGAAATGCATGCCTCCCAACACGTCGCGGACCGGCAGATCGGCGACCGGAGCGTTGACGTGCGCGACCAGGTGCAGCCGGGCCGGTCCGGACCAGGCCCCTTTGACGCGGATGTCGCTGAGGTTATAGGCGACCAGCTGGGCGATCGCGGGGCTGCCGTCGACGTCCGGTATCCATTTCAGGTTGACCTGGGTCTTCGCCATCTTCTGCGCGATGGTATCGACGCACGACGTACAGACCGTCTCGCCCTTCAAGTCATAGGTGACCTGTTCCCACTTGTAGCGCATTGTGCCGAGGGCGACACGTTCGCCGGCGTAGTCCAGCGTCCCGGTCAGCGTGTCCTCGCGCACCGCCAGCGTCGGCCGCGCGAGCTTCTTTGGGAAGCCCCAGATTTCCCGGCCACCGGAGATCGGCGACTCGATGTCGAGGTACATCTGCGACGTGAAATTCACGGCCTCACCGGCGTACCGCGCGGGAATAACGATGCCACTCTCGGTGTAGCTGCCGAATCCCGAACTGTCCGGCATCTTGATGAACTCGAACAGGACCGAGTTCGAGCCGTCCGGTTCCAATGGCTCCGGCAGTTGCGCACGAATCGCGTCCGGGTCCGACAGGTAGGTAATGATCAGGTATTCCCGGTCGATGAAACGGTACGGCCCGCGCGGATAGCTGGGTGACGCGAGCGGCATCGCAGAGAGGTCGGGCAGGTCGGGGTGTCGCATGACTGATGCTCCTTGCTGGCGACCCGCTAGGCGGCGGTCCAGCCGCCGTCGACCGCGATGGAGGTGCCGGTGATGTTCTCGGCATGGTCGGAGCACAGGAACAACGCGGTGCCGGCGAGTTGCTCGACCGTGACGAACTTCTTCGTCCACTGCGCTGCCAACAGGACATCGTTGATCACCTGTTCCTCGCTCAGGCCGCGGGCCTTGGCGGTGTCGGGAATCTGTTTTTCGACCAGGGGCGTGTACACGTAGCCGGGGCAGATCGCGTTGCAGGTGATGTTGTCCTGCGCCACTTCGAGCGCCAGGGTCTTGGTCAGGCCGAGCATGCCGTGCTTGGCGGCGACGTAGGCGCTCTTGAACGGCGATGCGACCAGTCCGTGCGCCGACGCGATGTTGATGATGCGGCCCCAGCCGGCCGCCTTCATCGCCGGTATCGCGGCCCGGCTGGTGTGGAACGCCGACGAGAGATTGATCGCCATGATGGCGTCCCATTTTTCCCGCGGGAATTCCTCGACCGGGGAGACGTGCTGGATGCCGGCGTTGTTGACGACGATGTCCAGCCGACCGAATTCCGCGGCGACGCGCTCCATCATGCCGGCGATGGCGTCCGGTTGGCTCATATCGGTGCCGTCGTAGATCGCCCTGACGCCCCGCGCCTCCAGGGCGGCGCGTTCCTGTTCGATGTCTTGCGGGTCACCGAAGCCGTTCATGACGACGTTGATGCCGGCCTGTGCGAACCCGTGGGCGATGCCCAGGCCGATACCGCTGGTCGAGCCCGTTATCAGTGCGGTCTTTCCTGCGAGTGACATTGAGTCAGTCCTGTGTTGATCAACGGGCGCGAGTCGTGTCGTGCCGTCGGTGAATCATCGTGCCGCCCGCGGTCCTCGCCGGGCATTTTTGTCGTTTGATGTTGCCACTGTACCGGCGATGGGTCGGCGCGTTAACCGCGGCGCGGCCGCGTGTTTTGGCCCGACGCGACGGCAGCCGCGGCCGCGGTTCGTACCCGGGTCTGGCGCGGCCAGGCGCCGCTGCCGGATCGGTGCGCGCGCTGTCGGCCGCAACGAAAACCAGGCCGCGGCTTCGGTGCACAGGGCTCGACCGCCGCCAGCGGTGCCCCGAGCGCCGCATCGCCCGGCCGCTGGCCCGGCTGCCCGGCGCGCGAGTCGATCCCTGCCGACTGGTTCCACACCGACCGGGTCGTGCATGCCGCGGACGTTTCGGTTTTCGCAAGCTGTCGTCAGCTTTTTCTGCTGTTCACGAGTGCGCTACCGCCTACACTGGCGACTCCAAGTCCAATGAGGTGCGATCGATCATGGCGACCGATTTCACAGTCAACGGCAGGGCGGTCTCATCCGGTGCCGACGCCGACACGCCGCTGCTCTGGGTACTGCGTGACGAACTCGGACTGATGGGCACCAAGTACGGCTGCGGGATCGCCCAGTGCGGCGCCTGCACGGTACTGGCCGACGGTGCGCCGGTTCCGTCGTGCTCGATCCCGGTGTCGAGTGTTGCAGGCCAGCGCATTCAGACGATCGAGGGACTGTCACCGGATCGCGGTCACCCGGTGCAGCGCGCCTGGGCCGAGATCGACGTGCCGCAATGCGGCTACTGTCAGTCCGGGCAGATCATGACCGCCGCGGCGCTGCTGGCCGCGAGGCCTGATCCGAGCGACGCCGACATCGATGCGGCGATGCGCGGTGTGCTGTGTCGCTGCGGTACCTACCCGCGCATCCGCGCGGCGATCAGGCGCGCCGCCGAACTCGCCCGCGCCGGCTGAAGGAGGCCACCATGTCGCTGACGCTGTCCCGCCGCGCCTTCCTCGCTACCGCAGCGGCCGCACTGGTCGTCCCGTTCACGGTCCGCGGCACGGCCAAGGTGGCCAGCCAGCCGACGACGCTGAATGCCTATCTGCGGATCGATGCCGACGGCGCGGTCACGATCATCTCGCCGGTCTCGGAGATGGGCCAGGGCACGCACACCGCCCATGCAGCGATCATCGCCGACGAGCTCGGTGTCGACATCAGTCGTGTGCGCGTGACCGTCCCGCAGCAGCCGGCGCCCGAGTACCGCCTGTTCTTCGGCCAGATGCGCAGCGTCGGCAGCTTCGGCGTGCGCAAGTGGATCGAGCCGCTGCGTAAGTCGGCGGCGCAGGCACGCACGGTCTTGACGCAGGCCGCGGCGACACGCTGGGGCGAGGATGCCGCCACGCTGACCGTCGACGACGGCGCGGTGCTGGACCCGGCGAGCGGTCGTCGGGCCGCGTTCGCCGAGCTGGTCGCCGATGCGGCCCTGCTGCCGTTGCCGGAGGAGCCGGCGCTGCGTCCGGCCGCGACCCGGCGCTACGTCGGCAAGGCGGTGCCGCGCATCGACACCGCGGCAAAGATCGACGGCAGCGCCGTCTACGGCATCGACGTGCGCCTGCCGGACATGCTGCACGGCGCCGTGCGCCTCGCGCCGGTGTTCGGTGCCGAGGTCGACAGCATCGATGCGGCATCCGCGCCCGGCGCTATCGCCGTCGCCGAAGTGCCCGGCGGTGCCGTCGTGATCGCCGAGTCCTGGTGGAAGGCCAAACGCCTGGCCGATGGCCTGGCGATCACGTGGAAGCCGACGCCGCACGACCAGGTGTCGAGCGACGACATCTCGCGCCGGCTGCGCGCCGGTCTCGATGCCGATTCCGCGCCCGCTGCGGTCACCCGCGGCGACGCCGCGGCGCGCCTCGGCGCGGCGGCACGGGTCGTCGAGGCCGACTACGAGGTCCCGTTCCTGACCCACGTCTCGATGGAACCCATTACCTGCGCGGCACAGGTCAGCGACAGCCGCTGCGAGGTCTGGATGTCGACCCAGGGCCACGACGTCGTCCGCGAGGCCCTGGAAGCGGTGACCGGCCTGCCGGCCGAGCGCATCTTCATCAACACGACCTACCTCGGCGGCGGCTTCGGTCGCAAGACCCACGGCGAGATCGCACAGCAGGCGGTGCTGGCGTCGCGTGCCGTCGGCGGCCGGCCGGTCAAGGTCGTCTGGTCGCGCGAGGACGACGTCCGGCAGGGACAGTATCGCCCGGCGATGGCCGCGCGCCTGCGCGCGGCGCTCGACGCCGACGGCCGGCTCACGGCCATGCACGCGCGCCTGTCCGGGCCGATGATGGGGCGCGAGTACGCCCACGTGACGATCCGCGACAACATGGATTTCTTCTCGCACGACGTGCTGCGCACGCAGAAGTATGTCGCCAGCGACTTCCTGCTCGACCATCACGAGGTGCCGGTGCCGCCCTCGCTGTGTCCGTGGCGGGCGGTCTCGGCCAGCCAGAACGGTTTCTTCCTCGAGGCCTTCATCGACGAGGTCGCCCACGCGGCGCGGCAGGATCCGCTGGCCTTCCGCAAGGCGCTGCTCGCCGATCACCCGTCGCACGTCGCCGTGCTCGAATCGGTGGAGCGCCGGTCGAACTGGGGCACACCGCTGCCGGGGCCGAACTGGGGCCGTGGTGTCGCGATCGTCGAGAGCTACGGCTCGCGCTGCGCCCAGGTGGCCGAGGTCGAGATGGTCGATGACCGGCCCGTCGTCAGGCGCGTCGTGTTGGCGCTGGACTGCGGCGAGGCGGTCAACCCCGGTCAGGTCGAAACCCAGATGGTCGGCTCGGTCATCGACGCGCTCGGGCCGGCGCTGCGCTGCCAGGTGACGCTGCGTGACGGCCGCGCCGAGCAGTCGAACTTCGACGACTACCCGATCCTGCGCATCGACGAGGTGCCGCAGATCGATGTCGAGATCGTCGACACCGGTGCGCCGATCGGCGGCGTCGGCGAGCCCGGCCTGCCGCCGACGGCACCGGCCGTCGCCAACGCGATCTTCGCGGCGACCGGGCGACGGCGGCGGCAGACGCCGCTCGGACAGGCCTGAGCCGAGCGAGTCGGGCCGGCCTGCGGTCGCGCGTCGGCCGAGAACGGGGCTGGACCGCTCCGGGGGTTCGACCGTCGCGCCACAACGCCAGCCGCGGCAGCGTCGTTCGCGGGCGCGACGCAGTGCCATCCAACCCGTCGTGACGACGCATTGTCGGCGCCGCATCGACACCGCTGACCGGGTCTGGCGTTTGCCAACGAGGCGCGGGCCCGGCCGCGATGTCAGTAGCGCAGCGGCCCGCCGGGTCCGAGCTCCCAGCCGAACGCCACCCAGACCCCGAGCAGCAGGCCCCAGGCCGCGGCGAACACCAGCGCATAGGGCAGCATCAGCGCGAGCAGCGTGCCCAGCCCCGCGTCCGGCAGGTAGCGGCGCACGAACGCCAGGATGATCACCAGGTAGGGGTTGAACGGCGTGATGCCATTGGTCACCGAGTCGCCGACCCGGTAGGCCGCCTGGGTCAGCTCGGGGCTGATCCCGGCCTGCATGAACATCGGCACGAACACCGGCGCGAAGAACGCGTACTTGGCCGACGCCGAGCCCATGATCAGGTTGCCCAGCATCACGACCAGCACGAACGCCAGCATCAGCGACACCGCGGACAGGTCGAGCGCGGCCAGCCAGCGGCCGCCGGCGATCGCCAGCATCTCGCCGAGCCGCGAGTGACCGAACACGGCGATGAACTGTGCGGCGAAGAACACCAGCACGATGTACGGCCCCATGCCCTTCATCGTGTCCGACATCATGCGCACGGCGTCGCGATCGTTGCGGATCGTGCGCGCGCCGATGCCATAGGCCAGGCCGATGCCGAGAAAGAAGACCAGCAGCAGCGGCACCATCGCCTCCATCCAACGCGGGAAGCGTTCGCCGCTGCCGTGCAACGGTGCGCCCGGCAGCCAGATCAGCGCCAGGATGCCGGCGAGCAGACCGGCCGCGACCCAGGCCGCGAAACGCAGGCCGCGGTCCTCGGCCGCCCGGTCACCGTCGGCCGCCGATGATGCGGCCGCCGCCGGGGCCGCCGACACCGCCTGGCGCGGTTCGACCAGCCAGCGCGTCGCCGCGGTCCCGGCCGCGGTCAACAGCAGCGTCGACGCGATCATGAACCACCAGTTCGCGGTCACGGCGACCTGGTAGTCGGGATCGATCAGGTGCGCACCGCTGGTGCTCAGGCCGGCGAGCAGCGGATCCAGGCCGGTGATCAGCAGGTTGGCCGAGAAGCCCGCGGTCACGCCGGCGGTCGCCGCGCCGATGCCGACCAAAGGCGAGCGCCCGGCCGCGGCGAACAATGCGCCGGCCAGCGGCGGCAGCACGACATAGCCGGCGTCCAGCGCGATCGACGAGTTGATGCCGACGAAGATCGTCACCGGTACCAGCCAGCGGTCCGAGACCGATTCCATCAGCCGCCGCAGCAGCGTCGGCAACAGGCCGGCGCGTTCGGCGACACCGATGCCGATCAGCGCGACCAGCACCAGGCCGAGTGGCGGGAAGTTGACGAAGTTATCGACCAGGTGCGAGATCACCCACCACAGTCCATCGGCATCGAGCAGGCTGACCGCGCTGACGGTCTGCGTGACCGGCGTGCCGTGCTGCTCGGTGACCTTGTCGACCGACCAGCCCGCGCTGACCGCGAACTGCGACAGCAGCATGATCGCCAGCGTGCCGATCAGGAACAGCGTCGCCGGATCCGGCAGCCGGTTGCCGGCGCGTTCCAGGCGGTCGAGCCAGTCGCTAGACAACGGGTGTGCCCTTCATATGGCCTGCCGGTGCATCGGGGGTCGGCGCGCATTATCGCCCAATCCGGCAACCGGGGTCCCGGCGCTTCACCGGCGACCGGGGTCGGACTGCGATCTCGGGTAGCGGGTGCGGACCGCGATCGCCGGCGGCGCGTGGCGGCCCTCCCGGGCCGGTCGCAACCCGCCCGGTCCGCGGTGCCCGCCCGCATCGATTGGCCGCCGGTGGCGGCGCCGTCGACAGCGGCATCGGACCGGAGTAGCGGATTGCCGGGTCGACCCGCGATTTCCGCAGCTGCCCGTCGCGGCTGCCGCAGGCGATCCGGTATCCACCGCGCGCGCCGATTGTGCTCGATCGGATCCGATGTCGACGCCGTCTATCGCGCCGGGGATCCGGGTGGCGGGCCCGACTGGCGTCGCCCGCTGCCGTTTTCTGCAGACCCCGGCCGTCGCGCCGCCGATCGAGCCGGCGGTGGCGACTACCCGGGGCCGATCGTGTTGCAGGCGTCGATCGGCCTACGGCTGCAGGCCGGCGATCAGGTCGTCGATGACGTAGTCGGCGCCCTGTCCGTCGACCCGGATCGCGCGCAGCTTGTCGAAGTCGCTGTCGAGCATGTCCAGTGCGGACCAGGTCTCGGCGTCACCATTGGCCGGGTCGAACGTGATCGCCAGGTTGTTCGCGACGCCCTCGTCGATCAGGATCTCTACCTCGTGGACGCCACCCGGCGACAGGTTGGCCTGCAGCGGGGCGTCCGCCGCCTCGCCGGTGACGAAACGGATCTCGTTGGCGAATACCTCGACGATCACCGCGGTGTCGCCCTGCTCGTCGAGCACATGCAGACGCGATGGCTGCGACCCCGTGCCCTCGCGCACACCGCGCCACGAGATCGCATAGCGATTCGGGCGCTCGTGCGAGCCGGCGCGGAACGTGACCTCGCCGTTGACTCGCAGCCCGCGCGGTCCGAGCGCCGAGTTCTCGGTGATCAGTACCGATGGGATCACCGGGTTCTCGATCCGGTCACCGGACGGGAACCCGGGGATGGTGCCGACCAGGTCGCCGTCGGCCAGCGGCACGCCGTAGTCGTCGAAATCGGCATTGATCGCACAGCCGTGCAGCAGCGTGCACATGACGATGGTCAGTTTGCGTGGGTGCTTCATGATGCAGACTCCTCTTCAGCAGGACATGACGGCGCCGCGGGTCACGGCCGGGATCGGCGCGGCGGCGTGGCTCCTCGATACGATCAAGTCTTGCCGACCCGGTGCGGGCGGTTGCGGTAATAGTTCACCGATCTCCTGTGAAGCGTGCGCCCGAGGATCGGCGATCGCGCAGTCGTCAGCGGTGCAGGCCGCTGCGATGCGCCGCGCCGGCGGGTCGTGAGGTCGTTGCCCCGGTACTGCAGGCGTCAATCCTGCGCAGGACCGCTGGCCGGGTACGATCCCAATGCGCCACAGCGGCCCGGCAGCCGACCCTCTCGAGCGGCACCTCGATGTCGGGCATCCGCCAGCTATCTACCGCTCGGTCGCACTGTCCGTGCGACGGTCAACGACAGCTGCACTTTACAGACCCGGCAAATCGGCGGATAACGCCCGAACACGGGTATTCGAAGGCGGTTTCGGCATGGGCGCTGCCACTAAATCATCAACTACTCATACGCCGGTCAAGGGGCGCTGTGCGGCGATCCGGCGCAAGCTCGACGGCTTCCCGCGCGTCCGGCTCGGTCATCTGCCGACGCCGTTGGAGCCGCTGGACCGTCTGACTGCACATCTGGGCGGCCCGCGCATCTGGGTCAAGCGTGATGATTGCACCGGCCTGTCGACCGGGGGCAACAAGACGCGCAAGCTCGAGTTCCTCATGGCCGAGGCGCAACAGGCGGGCGCCGATTGCGTGATCACACAGGGTGCGACCCAGTCGAACCATGCGCGGCAGACGGCGGCGGCCGCTGCTCGCCTCGGCTTCGGCTGTCACATCCTGTTGGAAGACCGGACCGGTTACAGCGACCCCGACTATGTCGACAACGGCAACGTGCTGCTGGATCGCCTGCACGGTGCCACCGTCGACCGCCGCCCTGGCGGCGCCGACATGCAGGCCGAGATGGAAGCGCTTGCCGATCAACTGCGCGCCGACGGTCGCAAGCCCTATGTCATACCGGGTGGTGGCTCGACACCGGTCGGAGCGCTCGGCTACGTCAACTGCGCACTCGAGCTCGCGACGCAGGCCGACGACCTCGGTCTCAAGATCGATGCACTGGTACACGCGACCGGCAGCGCCGGGACCCAGGCCGGGCTGGTCGCCGGGCTGGCGGCGATCGAATCGGACATCGATCTGCTCGGCATCGGGGTACGTGCACCCCGCGAACAGCAGGAGGCGATGGTATTCGAGCTGGCCACGCGGACGATGGATTGCCTCGGTGGCGGTCTCGACGTGGCCCGCGAACGTGTACGTGCCAATTGTGATTACATCGGCCAGGGCTATGGATTCCCCACCGATGCGATGCGCGATGCCGTGACACTGTTGGCGCGCCTGGAGGGCCTGCTGTTCGATCCGGTCTATTCCGGCAAGGGCCTGTCCGGGCTGATCGACCTCGTGAGCAAGGGGCACTATGCCGACGCGCGCAACGTCGTGTTCCTGCACACCGGCGGGAGTGCGTCGCTGTTCGGGTATCCCGCTCACTTTTGACTGACTGTTGTAGAACCCCACCACCAGGAGAAGACCATGAAACTGGCAAGCAGATTATTCGCGGCGGGCATCGTGACCGTCGCCATGAACGGCAGCGCCCTTGCCCAGGATCTGAGCGGCAGGCTGGCGCAGATCGCTGATCGCGGCACCATCGTGCTGGGACACCGCGAGAGCTCGGTACCCTTTGCCTATCTCGACGAGAATCAGAAGCCGATCGGCTACAGCATCGATCTCTGCATGAAAGTGGTCGAAGAGGTCGAGAAGGCGGTCGGCCGCGATCTCAACGTGAGATTCGTGCCGGTGAATCCCAAGACCCGCATCGCGCTGATGGCCAACGGCACGATCGATCTCGAGTGCGGTTCGACGACCAACAACCTGACCCGCCAGGAGCAGGTGGAATACCTGCCGGTCACGTTCATCACCGGCACCAAGATCCTGACCCGCAAGGGTTCGGGCATCCAGTCGGTGGACGACCTCGACGGCAAGTCGGTGGCGCTCGCGCAGGGGACGACCAACGAGCGCGTGATCAAGGCCGAGGTCGAGAAGAAGGGCATGGATGTCAAGATACTGCCGGTTCGCGATCATGCCGAGGGCATGCTCGCGCTGGAGACCGACCGGGTCGATGCCTACTCGACCGACCACATCCTGCTGTACGGCCTGATCGCCAAGTCGCGCACGCCGGACGCGTTCGCCGTGGTCGGCGACTTCCTGTCCTACGATCCCTATGCCCTGATGGTCCCGCGCAACGAGAGTGCGTTCGAACTGGTCGGCAAGCGGGCGCTCGCCCAGGTCTTCCGCAGCGGCGAGATCGACGCGATCTACGAAAAGTGGTTCGGTCCGATGGGCGTCGAACAGACCGACCTGCTGAAGGCGGCATTCACGATCCAGGCCCTGCCTGAGTAAGGCGCCGCGCGCTCCGGGGGCGACGCCGACCCCCGGAGCGCGAC
>JASJCU010000098.1 GCA_030065815.1 Gammaproteobacteria bacterium
ATGCAGCTGTTCGTCGCTTTCCGCGGCCGTGAGCCGGCGATCGATGCGCTGTTGCGGCATACCGGCATCGCCGCATGACCGCGGCGGAGACGCTGACGGCCGACGAGCTCGACACGCTGCAGCAAACCCTGGTCGACCGCATGTAAAGCGACGCCTGCATGCCGCTGGATGTCGCGCACGGCTTCCTGACGGCGACTGCAGCCAGCGGCGACGCTGCCGACAGTCTGTTCGCCTGCGCGCTCGACAAGCCGGCGGGCGATGCCGGGCTTAGCGAACTGCTGGCGCGTTTTCGCGACCAGCTCGTCGACGATCTGCAGCGCGCCGAGTACGGCCCGCTGATCCTGCAGATGCCGCGCGACGACGGCGGCATGCTGCCACTGCCCAATGGCTGGTGTCAGGGCTATGTCGCCGGCCTGGAGTTTCTCGGCGATGAGCGACGCGACGCGCCGATGGCCGACTCGCAGGCGGGAGGACTGCTCGCACCGCTGCTGGCGCTGTTGATGTACGACGAAGACCAGTACTTCGACCCGCCGAACGAGGCCGCGCATCGCGAGACCGTCGGCAAGCTCGGCGAGGCGGCGGTGGGCCTGTTCAACTGGTGGCTTGCCCGCGAACCTCACTGACCGCGTGCCGCCACCGGGCCGGCCGAGATGGCGCGTGTCGGCCCCAGGTGTCGGCCCCAGGTGTCGGACGCGGCGGGCGGCGCCGGCGTCGTCGCTGGCGCGAACCGTGAACGGCGTTCAACCGCTTCTGCCACCGGGAGCGGATTTGGTCCGCGGTGACGTCGATCGCCTCCCGGCGGCGGCGCCCGCCGGGGCGATCGCGGCAAACCGTCGTCGCGGCGGCGGGGACGGCAGGCATGGTGCGTGCAGTTGCGCCAGGCATGTCGGCCCGCATGCGCTGTCGCGGGACCTGCGGTTCGCACAGCCGTTGCGCTACCGGTCCGGCGCGCCCATAGCAGGCGTTGCCATCGCCTGAGCGCAAGCCAAGCGGCAGCGAGCGGGCCAGCACAGGTTCCCGGAAAGCGCGGCGGCCGCCGTCAACCGCCGTTTCCGGGTCTTCGCAGGACCTGAGCGCAACCACCGCCATGACCGCTGCTCGCCGCGTCGGCATGGTTCGGCTCGTGCACTGTGCGGGTTAGAATAGTGCCCACTGCCGCAACGGTGCGTGCCGCATGTCCCTCCATCGCCGCTTACTGATCGTGCCGCTGTTGCTGCTGGCCTCGTTGGCAGGCGCCGCGCACATCACCGACAAACTGGTCGTCGGCGTATACGCCGGTCCGGAGGCCGAGGGCACGCCGCTGCGCCTGATCGCCAGCGGCACCCCGCTCGAGGTCATCGGCCGCGACGGGGTGTTCAGCGAGGTCCGTCTGGCCGACGACACCCGTGGCTGGATCGAGTCGACCTACATCACCGACGAAAAGCCGGCCAAGGCGATATTGCTTGAGACCCAGGCGAAGCTGCGGCGGATGGGCATGGAAGTCGCGGCGCTGCGCGAGAAGGCCGGTGACGGCGCGGCGCAGGCGGACCCAGCGGATGCTGCCCCGCCCGGTGCCCGCGAGGCACGGTTGCGCGATTCGCTGCAGCAGGCCGAGCAGCGTATCGCCGAGCTCGAGCAGGCACTGGCCGGCGCGCCGAATCAGCAGGCAGCACAGGCACAGCTCGACGACCTGCGGGCGCGCACCGGCGAGGCGCTGCGCCTGCTCGCCGAGGCGCAGGGCATAGAGCTCGGCGAACCGCTGGCCGGCGTCGCCGCGCCGGGCCCGCTGCGGCGCTACGCAGCGTGGATCATCGCCGTCGTCGCCGTCGGTATCGGCTTCGCCGCCGGCGTCGCGTTCATCGATTACCGTATCCGCAAACGCTACGGCGGCTTCCGCATCTGAGCTGCAGCGCTGGCCCGGCGCCGCGCGGATGCACACATCGAATGCCGGACAGCGCGGCTGCCGCGTCGGGCGGGTTAGCCCGCGGCGTCCGATGGGGCCCCGAACAAGGCGTTCTCGGTGTTCGCGCACAGGATGTGGCCGACCGTGATGTGGCACTCCTGGATGCGCGGCGTGTCGGTCGACGGCATCTTCAGGCAGTGGTCGCACAGCGGCCCCATGCGGCCGCCGGTCGCGCCCCCGAGGCCGACCGTGACCAGCCTGCCGGCGCGCGCCGCCTCGAGCGCGCGCAGGATGTTCGGCGAGTTGCCGGATGTCGAGATGCCAATGAACACGTCGCCGGGCCGGCCGCTGGCCTCGACCTGGCGGCTGAACAGGCTGTCGTAGCCATAGTCGTTGCCGATCCCGGTCAGGATCGACGTGTCGGTGGTCAGCGCCAGCGCCGGCAGTGCCGGGCGGTCGAACGTGAAGCGGCTGACCAGCTCGGCGGCGATGTGCTGGGCATCCGCAGCGCTGCCGCCGTTGCCGGCGATCAGCACCTTGCCGCCGTTGCGGTAGGTGGCGACGATCAGCCCGGCGACGGCCTCGATCTGTGCGAGCAGCGCGGCATCGTCGAGCAGGGCCTGCTTGACGGCGATGGACGCGCGGATCTGCTCGGCGACGAAGCCGTTGTCGGGGTCTGGCATGCGGATGATCCGTTGTGAAGCGTAGCGGCACGGTATCGTGACAATGGCGCCGATTCTAGCCGGGACCGGCGCACGGTTCGACCGCGGCCTGGCGACGAGGCCGATGGCTCACAGGTCCGCTTCGACGGTGCCGCTCTCGAGCAGGCGCGCGATGCGCTGCAGGTTGGCGTTCCAGTCGTAGCGTTCGAGCACGCAGGCGCGGGCCGCCGTCTCGTCGCGGCGCGGTGCGCGCAGCAGCGCGACCGCGGCGTCGACCAGGGTCGCGGCATCCTCGCTGACCGTCGGCGCAAAGCCATCGTAGGGCTGGATGCCGGTCATCGCGCCCGGCGTCGCCAGCACCGGCAGCTGCATTGCCATGGCCTCGAGGACCTTGTTCTGGATGCCGCGCGCGATGCGCAGCGGCAGCGCCGCGGCGCGCGCATGGGCGAGGTAGGGACGTACGTCTGGCACGCCGCCGGTCACCAGGATGCCGGCGCGCTCGGCCAGTTTCTGCACCTCGGGCGCCGGGCGCATGCCGACGATGCAGAACAGCGCGTCGGGCACCTGCTCGCGGATCTGCGGGAAGGCCGCGTCGGCGAACCAGGTCACGGCGTCGACGTTCGGCCAGTAGTCCATCGCACCGGTGAACACCAGCGCCGGTGCGTCCCCGGGGTACGGGTCGTCGAAGCCGATCGCCGGATCGAAGAACGCGCTGTCGACGCCCTGGATGCGGTAGGTGGTCTTGGCCGCCGATTCCGGCGCCAGCGTGCGGAACAGCTCGGCCTCCTCCTTCGACACGAACACGGTGCTGTCGAATTCGCGTGCCATGCGGCGCTCGAAGTCGAGCAGGCGGTCGGCCTCGCGGCGGTACAGCCAGCTCATCGGCCACGCCTTGCGTTCGCCGTAGCTGCGCCATTTCTCCGAGTCGACGTCGACCATGTCGAACAGCGTGATCGTGCCCGCCGGTACGCGGCCGCTGACGTACTGTGCCATCGGGCCGCTGAAGACCACGATGCGCTCGGGCCGCCGGTCGGCGAGCACGCGGTCGGTCCAGTCCTGCAGTGCTCGGCTGCGCAGGTAGGGCAGCGACAGCGCCTCGCCGGTGAAGAGACCACGCAGGCTGGCGACGCGGGCGAGTGCCGGGCGGATCTCCGGGGCACACAGCTCGGCGCAGTAGTCGCGTACCGTGGCGACGTGCGCGCGGTCGTCGGGGTCGTCGACGAATGTCCCGAGATAGACCTCGTAGCGCTCGGCGAGGAAGCGCAGCAGGTTGAACGACGCGATCTTGTCACCCTTGTTCGGCGGATAGGGCAGGCGGTGGACCAGGAACAGCAGCTTCTTCTTCATGGTTCGGATCGGCCCGGCCGGCCGTTACCTCTTGCCAAATAGGCGCGCGATCCCCAGCAGGATCATCGCGCCGAGTGCCGCGGTGACAAACTGGCCCGCCGGGCCCATCAGTCTGACGCCCAGCTGGCCGAGCAGCACACCGCCGAGCAGCGCGCCGACGATGCCGACACCGATGTTGCCCCACAGGCCCAGGCCATGGCCCCTGACCAACCGCGACGCGAGCCAGCCAGCGAGGCCGCCGAGCACCAGCAGGAACAGGATGTATATCGCCACGGCGTGCCTCTGGCCGAACGGAAACGCTGCGCAGGATACCACTGCGTCGGCATCGCCGTGCCCGCAGCGGGCAGCCGCCGACGTGGTATCGCACGGTGCCGCGCTACACTGCAGCCGATGACGGCCGGTACCCAGGCCATGTCGACCCGAAAAGAGAGGCCTGAATGAAATACCGCGATCTGCGCGACTTCCTCGACCGGCTCGAACAGCGCGGCCAGCTGCACCGCGTCACGACCGAGGTCGATCCGTACCTGGAGATGACCGAGATCTGCGACCGCACGCTGCGGCGCGGTGGCCCGGCGCTGCTGTTCGAGAATCCCAAGGGCCACAGCATCCCGGTGCTCGGCAACCTGTTCGGCACGCCGGAACGGGTCGCACTCGGTATGGGCGAGGACTCGGTCACGGCGTTGCGTGACGTCGGCGTGCTGCTGTCGCAGCTCAAGGAGCCCGAGCCGCCGCGCGGCATGAAGGACGCCTGGGACAAGCTGCCGGTGTT
The DNA here is from genome assembly GCA_030065815.1 of Gammaproteobacteria bacterium. Lineage (GTDB taxonomy): Bacteria > Pseudomonadota > Gammaproteobacteria > Chromatiales > Chromatiaceae > Thiosocius. The sequence continues at coordinate 4,661 of JASJCU010000098.1, forward strand.
CCGCAAGGTGCTCGACATGGCGCCGAAAACGATCAAGGGCGCGGCCTGCCAGAGACACGTGATCGATGGCGACGGCGTCGACCTGTCGGCGATCCCAATACAGACCTGCTGGCCCGGCGACGCCGGGCCGCTGATCACGTGGGGGCTGGTCGTGACCCGCGGTCCCGATAAGCCGGCGCAGAGCGATTCGCCGGCAGCGACACGGGACGTACGCCATGCGCCCGCGGGCGGCGCGACCGGGAAGTCACGCATCAACCTCGGTATCTACCGGATGCAGGTGATCGGTCGCAATCGCGTGATCATGCGCTGGCTGGCGCACCGCGGCGGCGCGCTGGATTTCCGTGACTGGCAGCAGCGGCATCCCGGCGAGCCGTTCCCGGTCGCCGTCGCGCTCGGTGCCGACCCGGCGACGATACTCGGTGCGGTCACGCCGGTGCCCGACACGCTGTCCGAATACGCTTTCGCCGGGCTGCTGCGCGGTGGCCGCACCGAGGTCACGACATGCATCGGTTCCGATCTACAGGTCCCGGCGTCCGCGGAGTTCGTGCTCGAGGGCCACATCCACCCCGACGACACCGCGCCCGAGGGGCCGTTCGGCGACCACACCGGCTACTACAACGAGGTCGACGAGTTTCCGGTGTTCACGATCGACCGCATCAGCCACCGCGACGATCCGATCTATCACAGCACCTACACCGGTCGTCCGCCAGACGAGCCGGCGATCCTCGGTGTCGCGCTCAACGAGGTGTTCGTGCCGATCCTGCAGAAGCAGTTCCCGGAGATCATCGACTTCTACCTGCCGCCGGAAGGCTGCTCGTACCGCATGGCCGTCGTCAGTATCAGGAAGCAATACGCCGGCCATGCCAAGCGCGTGATGTTCGGTATCTGGTCTTTCCTGCGCCAGTTCATGTACACCAAGTTCGTGGTCGTCACCGACGACGACGTCAACGTACGAGACTGGAACGACGTGATCTGGGCGATGACGACGCGCATGGACCCGGTGCGCGATACCACGCTGGTCGAGAACACGCCGATCGACTACCTCGACTTCGCATCGCCGGTTTCCGGCCTCGGCGGCAAGATCGGTTTTGACGCGACCAACAAGTGGCCGGGTGAGACGGGTCGCGAGTGGGGGCGACCAATCGCGATGGACGTGGCGGTCAGGGCGCGGGTGGATGCGATGTGGGATGAGCTTGGCCTTGGCTGAGACAACCTGCGTCATCACACCGCTGAGCGGTTGACATGACACCGCCGTGCAATCGTTGAGCATGGCTATCGGGGATTCGCTTGGAGGAGAACGCCGATGAAACGACGGCTGCGGCGACGATCCCCGCGATCTCGGTGGGTACCGCCAGCGTGGTGCGTCGCGCTGTTGGTCGGAGTTGTCTCGCCAGCCCACGCTGGCCCCCCGCTGAAAGAAAAACTGGCCAACGTAGACACGATTACGATCATGCCGGTCGCGTTCCCGGCCGACCAGACGCTGGTCGAGCGCGACGAGCCGCTCGAGTGGTTGTGCGGCGAGCTCGATGATTACATCTACAAGGCGCTGCTGCGCAAGCTGGCGCTGAAGGGCTATGTGCTCGATCGGCCACGGGGCTGGCAGCGCCCGGCGGACTGGACCGTCGAGATGCTGAAGTCGTCCACGCGGGAGCAGCTGGCCAGGAGTCTGCCGGATTCGGCCAGCCATGCGGCGTTGCTGCTGGTCGAGCGTGTCGACGCGGATTCTCAGGGGGTCACGTCGGGCGCCAGCGCCCGGGTATCGGCGATGATCGTGCACCGGCCCAGCGCGACGGTCGCTTGGGATGGCACGCGCACCGGCAAGTTCCGCGACAGCTTCGGGCAGTTCCTGCTGCATGGGCCGCTGATGATGCTGATCACACCGGACAAACACGCCGCGGTCGAGAACGCGTTCAGCGAGCTGTTCGCTGAACTGCCGGAAAGAATCGATTGACGCCAAAGGCGCAGCGAGGGCCAATGAGCGCATCCGCAATCCCATACTCGACCCTGCTGCTGATCCTTGTCGCGCTGTTGCTCGCCGGCTGCAGCCTCAAGACCGACGGTCTGGTGCCCGACCGGCCAGCCGCCGTGGCGACGCCTATCGAAAGGTCCCTGAGGGTCATGCCGGTAATCGGCGGCCGCGCGTCGTCATTCGACCGCGAGGCCTATATCACCAATGCACAGTACCGCGAGGCGCTGTACGGACCCTCAGCGACGCCCGGCTGTTTCGCGACGTCGTCGTTGACGCTGACGCCGACTGGCAGTTGCACGGCGAGATCATCACGATCACGACTGAGGGTGGCGTCAGTCCGCTGCACGCGATCGTCGTACAGTATTGGCTGGTCGACGCGCGCAGCGGCGACGAGATCTGGCGCCAGGGGATCAACACACGCCACCAGGTGAAATGGAACGAGGCATTCGCCGGTGCGACACGCATCATCAGGGCGGTCGAGGGCGCGACCAAAAAGGACCTGACGCGCCTGGTGCAGGCGCTTTCATACACGGCGCCGCGCTGACCGCGCCGCCCGGCGGGGCGGTGTTCGAGTCGTGGCACCGGGTGCCGACCGTCGATGGCGTCACGCCGACCTCGGGCCGCCGGCCGCGCTGGCATGGCTCAAGGAGTGTGCCAGCGGTGCCGATTCCTAGGTACATGGAGATACCGCCTGAACCGTCGACTGCGACGATCAGCTACCGCGAGCCGGCGACGGTCACGTTGCTGATCGGCCTGTTCGCGTACCTGTCGTTCAGCGGCGCACCGGTCGTCGACGAGGTCGATGTCGCCAGTCTGTTCTTCGAGAGCAGCCTCGCCGCGCTGCCGCTGCTCGGCCTGTTCGTGATCGTGCCGCTGCGCGCGACACACCCGTCTGCTCATCGCCTGGTCTTCGCCGGCCTGTCGGCGCTCGCGCTGGCGATGACGACCGACACGCTCGACGAACTCGTGACGCTGCCGGACTACTACAACACCTTTCTCGAAGGCCTGCTGCAGGTAGTCGGCTTCCTGCTGCTGTTGCTTGGCCTGCGCGCGTGGATGCTGTGGAACGACGCACTGAAGCTGCGCCTGCGCGAGCTGGCGACCACCGACTACCTGACCGGCGCCGTCAACCGACGGCGCCTGGTCGAGATCCTCGACGAGCAGATCGGCCAGTGCGAGCGCTACGGGCAACCACTGTCCCTGATCCTGCTGGACCTGGACCGCTTCAAACAGCTCAACGACACGCACGGCCACGATGCCGGCGACCAGCAGCTCGTCAGGGTGGCGCGTCTGGTCCAGACGCGGGTTCGCCAGACCGACTGCTTCGCCCGCCTCGGCGGCGAGGAGTTCGTCGTGCTCACGCCGCAGACCGATGCCGCCGCGGCCGGCGCGATCGCCGAGAAGCTCCGCCAGGCGCTGGATGACGAACGCACGCGCCCGGTCGTCACCGCCAGCTTCGGGGTCGTCGAGTACCGACCGGGAGAGACGCGGACGTCGCTGCTGAAACGCGCGGACGCCGCGCTCTATCAGGCCAAGGCGCGCGGCCGCAACTGCGTCGTGCAGCCGGACCTTGCGGCCGGGCCGCCGTCGAGGGTCAGAAGCGGAAGCGCCTGACCAAGCGCTCGAGCTGCTCTGACAGCTGCAGCAGCGTGCGGCTGACCGCGGTTGCCTGTTCGGCGTCGGTCGCCGTGCGGTCGGCGAGCTGGCTGATATTGACTACGTTGCGACTGACGCTCTCGGTCACGCTGCTCTGTTCGCCGGCGGCGGACGCCATCCGGGCATTGAGTTCGCGGATCTGCGCGACCCGTTCGGCGATCCGCTCGAGGCCGCTGTCGGCCGACTCGACCTGCTCGCGGCGTTGCGCGGCGCTCTGTTTGGCGCGGGCCATGAACGCGACCGTGTCGCGCGCACCGACTTGTAACTGCTCGACGATGTTCTCGATCTCCTGCGTCGACTCGTGCGAGCGCGTGGCCAGCGTGCGCACTTCGTCGGCGACCACGGCGAAACCACGGCCCTGCTCGCCGGCACGTGCGGCCTCGATCGCGGCGTTGAGTGCCAGCAAGTTGGTTTGTTCGGCGATCGCCTTGATCACGTCGAGGACGCCGCCGACACGCTGGCTACGTTCGTCGAGGCGCTCGACGGCGCCTGCGGCATGTTCGATCTCGTTGACCAGGCCGTGGATGCCGTCGATCGCCGCTCGGGTCGTCGCCGCGCCCTGGTTGGCGGTCGTGTCGGCCTCGGCCGACGCCTCGGCAGCACCTGACGCGCCGTCGCGGACCTGCTGCGCCGTGGATTCGAGCTCGGTGATCGCGGTGGCCACCGCATCGGTCTCGCCGCGCTGCTGCTCGGCGGCCGTCGCGGTCTGCGCCGACACGGTCGCGATCTGTGCCGCGACACCCTTTAGCTGCTGCGTGGTGTCGAAGACCTCGCCGAGACTGCCGGCGAAGCGCGCCAGCATGCTGTCGAAGGCGCCGGCCACGGCGCCGATCTCGTCGCCGCTGCGGATGCCGATCCGGCTACTCAGATCGGCGTCGGCCTCGATGCGCTGCATCGTGTCGCGCATCTCGCACAGCGGCTTGCTGACGATCCGCCGCAGCAGCCAGGCGATGACCAGCAGGCCGACGACCAGCATCATGACGTTGATCGCGCCGCTGACCAGGATGTTCCGGTCGATACGCGCGTCGAGGCCGGCCAGCGAGTAGCTGACACGCGTCGCGCCGAGTACCGTACCCTCGGCGACGACGTGGCAGGTCAGGCAGTTCGTGCCACGGAAGTCTCGGGTCGCGAGGATCGGCACCAGCACCGTGACGGTACGACCGTTGGCGTCACCGGCGTTGTCGACGATCCGTTCGCCGCCGAGCGCGCGGCGATCGAGATCGTCGTGCGCCACCTGCTCGGCGTTGCCGTCACCGAACGTCGCGCGAATGCCGTCGCCGCGGATCAGGCGAATCTCAGTAACATATTCATTGGAAAGCACTTTTTGTCGAAGCAACTCGCGCTGCGACGTCGTGCCGGTGAGCATCATCGTGTTCACGCCGTCGAAATATGAGCTGGCCGTGTCGAATGCCTTCTGCTCGGCCAGCGACTGCGCCATGGCGCGCTCCGACACGGCCATGTGCCAGGTCGTCGCGACCATCAGCGTGATGATCACCAGTGCCAGCGCGACGAGGATCTTGGCCTGGATCGATCGGGTGTCGAGTCGCATTGCGGTTCCCTGCCGAAGGATTTCCCTGTGTTTCACGGGTTAGCGGCACGGTCTCAGGGAACTTACACCGCGTTAGCCGTTACGCGGTTCCACGGCATAGCCGTATTGCGCCGGGGGCAATGGGCGGCGGCCCGTTGCGTAACATCGGGTCCGTCACTACGCTTCGAGAGGTGCCGCCAATGGCCAGCCCGGTCCTGCAATTCATCGCCGTCACGTCGGGCGGCCGCGCCTTCGACATCGCATTCCCGCTGCATCCACAGACGCGGTCGGCGCAGTCCGTATCGGATCTGGTGACCGCCCTGCTCGATGTGGTCTCCAATCACGCCCAGCGGCGCGACGACGTCAGCGACGGCGACATCCTGCAGGCGCTGGCGATGACCGCGGCGATCCGCGGCCGCATGCTCGACGGCGAGCCGGCATCCATAGAGCAGTTGACCCGGCAGCTGTACGGAGAGGCCTGGCAGGCGGTCAACGCGGCGAGCGATTTCGCCGCCGGGCGGGCCTGATGGCCGCCGCGCCACGCAACGCGCTGGGCGGCGAGCTTCAGCCGTGCGGCATGCAGCCTAAGACCGGCTACTTCCGCGACGGCCACTGCCGCACCCGCGCCGACGACCTCGGTTCGCACGTCGTCTGCGCGCGCGTCACCGGCGCCTTCCTGGCGTTCTCGCGCGAGCGCGGCAACGACCTCATGACCCCGGTGCCGGCCTACGATTTCCCCGGCCTGCACGACGGCGACCGCTGGTGCCTGTGCGCGATGCGCTGGCACGAGGCCCACGCGGCCGGTGTCGCTCCGCCGCTCTACCTGCAGGCCACCCACGAGCGGGTCCTCGAGCTCGTCGACCTCGATACCCTGCTGCCCTACGCCCTCGACCTGCCGCGCAACGCCTGAGCGGTTGCCGCGCGCTGCCGACTCGTCTGTAATGCGCGGTCATACCGACTGCCGAGAGGGGAGAGACGATGCAGACGATTCTCTGCATGAATGCCAAGGGCGGATGTGGCAAGACCACCATCGCGACCAACCTGGCGACCTGGTACGCCGACGAGGGCCAGCGCGCCGCGCTGATGGATTTCGATCCGCAGCGCTCGGCGATCGACTGGTTGGAGGCGCGTGAGGACTACGACGGCGTGCCGGCGATCGAGGCCGTCGACGCCGTTACCGGCAATGCGCGCGCCGCGCACGGCACCGACGTCGCGATCATCGACGCACCGGCCGGCACCTTCGGCAGCGAGGTCACGCAGCTGCTGCGCCGCGCCGATGCGCTGTTGGTGCCGGTGCTGCCGTCGCCGATCGACATGCGTGCGGCGACCCGTTTCATCGACGAGGTACTGGGTTCCGGACGCGTGTCGCGTGGCCAGACGCGGATCGCGCTGGTCGCCAACCGGGTGCGCGAGAACACCCGGGTGTTCCATGCGCTGGAGGACTTCCTCGCCGCCTACGACATCCCGCTGCTGACCCACCTGCGCGAGAGCCAGAACTACATCCGCGCCGCCGAGACCGGTCTCGGGATCTTCGAGCTGGCGCCGTCGGCGGTCGCGGTCGATGTCGCGCAATGGGACCCGGTGGTCGAATGGCTGCAACGCGGCTGATCGGCGCCGTCGCGCTATGGGTGGCGGCACTCGCGGTGGCGGCGCCGGCCGTGGCCGGCGAGGTTGACGTGTTGCAGGTCGAGATCCGCCGCGCCGCCGCCGGCAGTTTCGATATCGACGTCACGCTGCGCCACGCCGACACCGGCTGGGATCACTACGCCAACCGCTGGGAGGTGCTCGGGCCCGACGGCCGGGTGCTGGCGACGCGCGTGCTGTATCACCCGCACGTCAACGAACAGCCGTTCACGCGCAGCCTGTCTGCCGTCGCCATCCCCGCCGAGTTCACGTGGATTCGGGTGCGCGGGCACGACCTGGTGCACGGTCACGGCGGCCGCGAGGTCACGCTGAGTGTGCCGCAGCGCTGACGCCGGCGGCCGCGGCTGATTCGAGCGGCGCCGGTCTAGGCGGGACCGCTCGAGGCGGGTGGCAGCAGGCCGGCCGCGCGCAGGCCCGCGCGGACGTCGTCATTGCCCTGGACCTGCACCGCCTGCAGGCCGGCGGCGCGCGCGCCGTCGATGTTCGACGGCATGTCGTCGAAGAACAGGATCCGGCCCGGATCGACGCCGATCGCGTCAACGACGTGACGGAAGGCGTCGAGTTCCGGTTTGCGCATGCCCATCTCGGTTGACGAGAAGATCCGTCGGAACGCGCCGACGACGTCCGGATAGGCGTGCGACCACGCCGCCTGGTGGCTGGCGCTGGTGTTGGTGAACGCGAAGCTCGGCCGCTGCGTCGAGACCGTCGCGATCAAGTCGAGGACGGCGCCATTCTGGCCGACGAACACGGCGTTCCAGCCGGCGAGGATCTGCGCGTCGTCGGCGTCGAGGGCCAGCAGCCGGCGCAGGTAGTCGAAGAAGGCCGCGTCGTCGGTCTCGCCGCGTTCGTAGCGGTGATAGGTCTCGTCGAACACGCAGCGCGCACGGATCTCGGCGGCGCTGAACGCCGAGAACTGCGCCCAGTGCGCGAACACGCGCTCGAAATCGATATCGATGACGACGCCACCGAGGTCGAACAACAGGGCCTGGATCGGTGGTGTCGCGGGCATGGTCGATGTCGATCCGTCGTTGGGTGGCTGACTGTGGCGACCTGGAGGCGATGCTGCAGGCGGGCGCCGACGGCTCCAGTGTAGCGAAAGACCGTCGGAATCCGGCAATCTGCCGACCGACCCGGGTCTTCTCCTCGCTCGGTCACCTGGACCGGGCAGCGTGGGAACCGCACCGGGATGCGCACCACTGCCGACGGCCTTGCCTGCTGCCGACCCGCGCTCGACGCCGGCTGCGCCACGCGCAGCAGGCGACACACCGAGTGACCGGCGCGCCGGCCGCGCCAGCTAATTGCCGGGTGTGTGACCGGGGTCGCTCCTGCACGCCGCGAGCCCGACCGCGAGCGTCGGGTACTGCAGGGTCACGCCGAGCTCGTCGAGCATCTTGCGGTTCGACAGGCGGCGCGACTCGCCGAGGTACGACAGCAGCCCGGCCGACAGTGTGCCGTCGGCGTCGGCGAGGCGGATCAGCGGCGCGCGCGGCAGCTCGTAGAGGTCGGCGACGCGGTCGAAATAGTCGCGCATGTTGCCGGGATTGCCATCGCTGACGTTGTAGGTCTCGCCGTCTCGGCCGCGTGCCATCGCCGCGGCACAGACCTGAACCAGGTCGTCGATGTGGATGCGGTTGGTCCACGGGGCCTCGTCGGCACCGACCATCGGCGCCTGCTGGCGCAGCCGCTCGAGCGGCAGCTTGCCCGGCCCGTAGATGCCGGCGACCCGCAGCACCACCAGTTCGCCGCCGCCGGCGTCGCGCCATGCGTGCAGCCGTCGTTCGGCGTCGGCGCGCCGCCGCGCGCGGTCGACCTGGGGATCTATCTGGCGCGTCTCGTCGACCCAGGCGCCACCGCAATCGCCGTAGACGCCGGTCGTGCTGATGTAGACGATGCGGTGCGCGGTACCGCGCAGCGCGGCGAGAAAGCGGCCGATCCGCGGATCGCCGGTACCCTGGGGCGGCGGCGGCGCGAAGTAGTAGATCTGTGCCTGGTCCCAGTCGCCATCGACCGCGGGGGCCGCGCGGTCGAGGTCGATGGCTCGCGCCTGCAGCCCCCGTGCCTGCAGCCGCGCGGCGCTGTCGGCGCTGCCGACGACGCAGTAGACGGGCTCGCCATGTGCCTGCGCGCCGCTCGCGATGTGCTGGCCGACGTCACCGCATCCCACGATTAGCATGTGCCCTCCAGGTTTAATCACGGGGCAAAATCGCGCACACTCCGCGATCCTTGCCAGCAGCAAGCCCCAGATAGTAATGCCATTCACCGTCACGATCAGCACCAGTGGCCACCAGTTCGAGGCCGAGGACAACGAGACCATCCTCGACGCCGCGATCCGCCAGAACGTCGGTCTGCCTTACGGTTGCCGGAACGGCCGCTGTGGCAGCTGTGCCGCCGATCTGCTGGCCGGGGACGTGACCTACTATGGCGCGCCGCCGGCGCTCGACGAGGCCGGCGCGGGCAAGTGCCTGCCGTGCCAGGGCTTCGCCGCCAGCGACCTGACGATCGCGGTGCGCGAGGCCGAGTCGACCGCCGACCTCGAGATCAAGCTGCTGCCGGTGCGCGTGCACGCGGTCGACCATCTGAGCCACGATGTCGTGCGCCTGAAGCTCAAGCTGCCGGAGACCCAGCGCCTGCAGTTCCTCGCCGGGCAATACCTGGACTTTTTGCTTGCCGATGGCCGCAAGCGGGCGTTCTCGATCGCCAACGCGCCGCACGACGACGAGTTCATCGAGCTGCACATCCGCCATGTCGACGGCGGCGAATTCACCGACTGGGTGTTCCACCAGATGCAGGAGCGCACGATCCTGCGCATCCAGGCGCCGCTCGGCAGCTTCGTCCTCGACGAGGACTCGGCGCGGCCGATGATCTTCATGGGCGGCGGCACCGGCTTCGCGCCGCTCAAGGGGCAGATCGAGCAGGCGTTCGAGAACGGCATCGAGCGCCCGATGACCCTGTACTGGGGGGTGCGCTCGCGCGCCGACCTGTACCTGCCCGACCTGCCCGAGCAATGGGCGCGCGAACACGCCAATTTCACGTTCGTGCCGGTGCTTTCCGAGCCCGACGACGACTGGGGCGGCCGCAGTGGCTGGGTGCACGAGGCGGTGGTCGCCGATTTCCCCGACCTGTCCGGCTTCGACCTGTACATGGCCGGGCCGCCGCCGATGATCGACGCCGCGCGCGCGGCGTTCCGCGCCGCCGGCATGCCCGATGCGCAGATGCACTACGATTCGTTCGA
>JASJCU010000010.1 GCA_030065815.1 Gammaproteobacteria bacterium
CGCTCACCGACCGTCACGGGTTCGGATTTCGGCTTGGTCGCGATCAGCCCGGCGGCGGCGACGCCGGCCGTGGCGAGGATCAGCAGCGGCAGCCACCAGCGGCGGGCGCGCGGCGGCGTTTTCGTGTCTGGTGTGGGTTGCATCTGGTCAGTTGGGCTGCGAACGGCGCGAAAAGTTGCGCATTCTCATCGATCCGCCAGCCGTGCCTCCAGCGCGGCCAGGCGTTCGCTCAGCTCCTGCAGTGCGCTGTGCTGCGCGCGCAGACGCTGTCGCATGTCGGGGAGCCTGCCGATCAGCGCCTGTTCGCGCACCGTGCGCATGATCTCCCTGGCCGGCGTTCCGAGCAGCTTTGCGCCATCGGCGACGTCGTCGAACACGCCGCTCTGGCCGCCGATCTGTACGCCGTCACCGACCTCTACATGATCGGACACGCCGCCCTGGCCGCCGATCACGACGCCGTCGCCGAGCCGGCTGCTGCCGGCGATGCCGACCTGCGCGGTCAGCAGCACATGGCGACCGATGCGGTTGTTGTGGGCGATGTGCACGAGGTTGTCGAGCTTGCTGCCGGCGCCGACGCGCGTTTCGCCGAGGGTCGCGCGATCGATGCAGCTGTTGGCTCCGATCTCGACGTCGTCACCGAGCACGACGACACCGATCTGCGGGATCTTGTGATGACGATCACCGGTCCACTGGTAGCCGTAGCCGTCGGCACCGAGCACGACGCCGGCATGCAGGATGCAGCGCGCGCCGATCCGCGTGCCGTGCATCAGCGCGGCGTTCGGCCCGATGTCGCAATCCTCGCCAATCTCGACACCGCCACCGACGTAGCAACCGGCACGTAGGCAGGTTCCGGAGCCGATCACGGCGCCGCCATCGACGACCGCGTGCGGACCGACGGCTACGCCATTACCGAGCCGCGCGCCATCGGCGATCACCGCTGTCGGGTGGACGCCGATCATCGAGCGGTCGGGCTGGAACAGCTCGAGCGCGCGGATGAATGCCGCCTTCGGCTGCGCGGCACGCAGCAGGCTGCGTCCGGCGCAGTCCGGGAAATCGTCGGCGACGATCACCGCGCCGGCTTGACTGGCGAGAACACCATCGAGCATCGAGGCGGTCGCCGCGTAGGCGAGCTGATCCGGTCCGGCCGCGTCGAGCGTCGCGATGCCGTCGATGCGGCGGCGCCCGGGTCCGTCCAGCGTCGCATCGATCGCATGCGCCACGTCTTCGAGTGTCCGTTGGTTCATCGTCTCCACCTCGCCGCACTCCCGGGTCCGCTCACCGTAGGCGCGTTGCCTAGAAATCATGCTCGCGATCGATCATACGCCATGCGACCGCGGCACCGGCGATCGCGACGCCGGCCGCGATCGCGAAGGTCAGCTGCGCGCCCAGACCATCCCAGGCATAGCCGGCGGCGAGGCTTCCGACAGCGCCGCCGGCGCCGAAACTGACGCTGCTGTACAGCGCCTGGCCGCGGCCCTGGTGGCGACCGCGGAAGTAGTGATGCACGAGGTGGATGCTGGCGGCGTGAAAGGTCCCGAACGTCGCGGCGTGCAGCAGCTGGGCGACGGCGAGCAAGGTCAGCGAGTCGACGAACCAGCCGATCAGCAGCCAGCGCAGCGCCGCCAGCGCGAGGCTCGCGACCAGGACCATGCGCGCACCGAAGCGATCCAACAGCCGGTGCATGACGACGAACAGCGCCACCTCGGCGATGACGCCGAGCGCCCAGAACTGTCCGATTAGGGTCTCGCTGTAGCCGTGATCGGTCATGTAGATCGAGTAGAACGCGTAGTACGGCCCGTGACTCGCCTGCATCAGGAACACCGCTACGAAGAAGCCGATGATCGCCGGCCGACGCAGGATCTGGAGAAAGTGCTGTTGTTCCTGTGGATGCGGCTCCGGGTCCGGATCGCGCACCAGCATCGAACTCAGCCAGATCGCGACGAAAATCGTCAGCACGGCCGGCAGCACGACCTCGGGGCCATGGCGCTCGATCAGCGCGCCGAGCACGATCACCGTGACGATGAAGCCGATCGAGCCCCACATGCGGATCCGTGCATAGCGCGCGACGCGCGCCTTGAGATAAGTGAACGTGATGGCCTCGAACTGCGGCAGCGACGCGTTCCAGAAGAAGCTGTACAGCGTCATGACCAGCGCCGTCGCCCAGAAGCCGTGCGCCCAGTACATTGCCGAAAACGTCAGTACCGAGATCAACGACGCCGCGCGCACGATGCGCATGCGGTGACCGAGGTGGTCGCCGAGCCAGCCCCAGACGTTCGGCGCAACGACCTTGGTCGCCATCAGGATCGCCATCAGTTCACCGATCGCGACCGCGTCGAAACCGCGCTCCCGCAGCAGTAGGCCCCAGTACGGCACCAGGGCACCGAGCAGCGCGAAATAGAAAAAATAGAAGCCGGACAGTCGCCAGTACGGCATGACCGCGTCAGACCCGCGCCGACCGGGACACCGCCGCCGGGCTGCTATCGGAGCAATCCGCTGCGCGACGCGTCACCGATCCGGCGCGGCCGGGATCACCGGTGTCTCGGTAGCCACGTCGGCGTTCTGCCCGCGCTGGCGCAGCGCATGATCGAGCAGCACGATCGCCAGCATCGCCTCGGCGATCGGCACCGCGCGGATCCCGACACAGGGGTCGTGTCGCCCCTTGGTGATGACGTCGGTCGCGTTGCCGTCGACATCGACCGTGTGTCCACCGAGCCGGATGCTCGACGTCGGCTTGAACGCGACCCGTGCGACGATGTCCTGGCCGCTGGAAATGCCGCCGAGGACGCCACCGGCGTTGTTCGACAGAAACCCCTGCGGCGTCATCTCGTCGCGGTGCTCGGTGCCTTTCTGTGCAACGCTGGCGAAACCGGCGCCGATCTCGACGCCCTTGGCGGCGTTGATGCCCATCAGCGCATGCGCGACGTCGGCATCCAGCCGATCGAACACCGGCTCGCCCCACCCCGGCGGGGCGCCGCTGGCCACGACCGTCACCTCGGCACCGACCGAGTCGCCGGATTTGCGCAGCGCATCCATGTAGTCCTCGAGTTCGCCGACCTGCTGCGCAACGGGCCAGAAGAACGGATTGTCCTCGACCGGCGTCCAGTCGAAGGCATTGGGCCGGATCGGACCCAGCGCCGACAGGTAGCCGCGGACCACGACCCCGAAGCGCTCGCGCAGGTACTTCTTCGCGACCGCGCCGGCCGCAACCCGCATCGCCGTCTCACGCGCCGACGAGCGCCCGCCGCCGCGATAGTCACGGATGCCGTACTTCTGCCGGTAGGTGTAATCGGCGTGGCCGGGGCGGAACTTCTGCGCGATGTCGCCGTAGTCCTTGGAACGCTGGTCCTGGTTGTGGATCAACAGCCCGATCGGCGTGCCGGTGGTCTTGCCCTCGAACACGCCGGACAGGATCTGCACCTGGTCGGGCTCGCGACGCTGCGTCGTGTGCCGCGTCTTGCCCGGGCGGCGTCGCTCGAGGTCGGGCTGGATGTCGGCCTCGCTGAGCGCCATGCCGGGTGGACAGCCGTCGATGATGCAGCCGATCGCGACGCCGTGGCTCTCGCCGAACGACGTCACCGTGAACAGTTTTCCGATAGTATTGCCAGACATTCGCTACGGTTCTTCAGCTGGGACCCTCAGGCCGCATGACCGAAGGTGCGCAGAACAGGTTGGGATTCTCCGCCATCGGTGGCCGAAAAGCCAAGGCGGAGAAGATCGCCGGTATTCTAGCCGCTGCCGGTTGCCCGCTGGAATCCGCGCACGACGTCCTCGACCTCGGCTGCGGCAGCGGCGAGATCGCCGCCCACCTGGCCGGCCTGGCGCGCGTCACGTGCAGCGACGCGGTCGACCAGCGCGTGCTGGGCCGCGACCTGCCGTTCGTCGCGATCGGGCGCGATCTGCCGTTCGCCGACGCCGCGTTCGACGTCGTCGTCTCCAACCACGTCGTCGAGCACGTCGGCGACGCCACCGCACACCTCGACGAGATCCGGCGCATCCTGCGCCCCGCCGGCGTCTGCTACCTGGCGACGCCGAACCGCTGGTGGCCGTGGGAGTTCCACACCCGCATCCCGCTGCTGCACTACCTGCCACGCCACCTGTTCGACCGCATCGGCGCGGCGATCGGCAGACTCCACGAGCCGCTGCAGCTGTTGTCACTGCGCCAGCTGCGCCGCATCGCGGCGCCACGGTTCTCGATCGAGACCTGGCACCCAAGGGTGGCCGCCGAGCCGCGGCGCTTCGCGCTCGACGTCGCACCCGGCACCGCACGGTTGCTCGAGCTGCTGCCGGGCTGGCTGTTCGACGCCAGCGCCGCCCTGCAGCCGACGCTGATCGTGCTGCTGCGACCGCGATGAGCGAGCCGTCGGGCAAGCCGCGCCTGCTCGTCCTGACGACCACGTTCCCGCGCTGGCCCGACGACCACGAACCGCCGTTCGTGTTCGAGCTCGCGCGGCGTCTGACCGATGCATTCGACATCACGGTGCTGGCACCGCATGCGCCGGGCGCCGCGCCACACGAGGAGATGGCAGGACTGGACGTACACCGCTTCCGCTATGCACCGGATCGGTTGGAACGCCTCGCCTACGACGGCGGCATCCCGAGCGCGCTCAGACGCCGGCCGTGGCTGGCCCTGCTCGTGCCGACGTTCGTTCTCGCCCAGCTGTTGGCGGCACTGCGCCTGGTCCGCGCGCAACCGGTCGCGCTGATCCACGCGCACTGGCTGCTGCCCGCCGGACTGGTCGGCGCCGTGCTCAAGGAACTGCTCCCCGGAAAGCGGCGCCTGCTCGTGACATCGCACGGTGCCGACCTGAACATCGGCGGCTCGGGCATTGCGCGCTGGCTCAAGCGCCTCGCCGTCGAGTCCGCGGACTCTCTCACGGTGGTCAGCCGGGCACTGCACAAGCGTGCGTCGCCGCTGCTCGCGGATCACACAACCGTAGAAATCGCACCGATGGGGGTCGACCTGCAGTCGACGTTCACACCGGGCGGCGAGCGACCGCAGGATCCGGTCGTGATCTTCGTCGGCCGTCTGGTCGAGAAGAAAGGCGCAAGGGACCTGATCACCGCGATGCCGGCGGTGCTGCGGCGGTTTCCGGCCGCCCGACTGCTGGTTGTCGGTCACGGGCCGCTCGAAGATGCCTTGCGCTCACAGGCCGCTGCGCTCGACATCGCCGACGCGGTGGATTTCGCCGGCCACAAGGCCAACCACGAGTTGCCGGACATCCTGCGCCACGCAACGCTGGCCGCGCTGCCGTTCTGCACGGCCGCCGACGGCGACGTCGAGGGGCTCGGTCTGACCGCGGTCGAGGCCTTGGGATGCGGTCTGCCGGTGATCGTCGGCGATGTCCCGGCCGTGCACGATGTCGTGCGCCATGGCGAGACCGGATGGATCGTGCCGCCGCGGCAACCGGACGCCCTGGCCGACGCGATACTGCATCTGCTGGAGAATCCCGACGTCGCCGAAACCCTGGCACGCAAAGGTCGTGCGCACAGCCTGCAGACCTTCGACTGGGAGCCGGTGAGCGCGGGCTACCGGACACGGCTGCAGCGGCTGCTCAATTGAAGCCGCCGTCGAGGACTTCTTCGAACAGCCGGCGGTATTCTCCGACCATACGGTCGCGCGTGAACAGCCGTTCGACGCGTTGCCGGTTGTAGCCGCCCATGTCGCGACACAGCGCCGCGTCGTCGGCGAGGCGCCGCAATGCCGCCGCGTAGCCGGCAACGTCGTCGACCGCGCACAGCAGGCCACCGCGATCCTGCGTCACCAGCTCCGGAAGTGCGCTCTGCGCGCAGGCGACGACCGGCAGGCCACAGGCCATGGCCTCGGCCACGCACAGGCCGAATCCCTCACGTACCGACGGCATGAACAGCGCGTCCATCGATTGATAGACGGCCGGCATCTCGGCATGCGGCACACTCCCCAGCGCGTGCAGCCGCGCGCCACCGGTCGCCGGCCGCCACCCGGCTTGCGCAGCGCCGGACAGGCCGGACGTGTAGTGGATCTCGAAACCCGTACCGAGGTGCTCGGCGAGCGCCGGCAGGAGGTGCGCGCGCTTGCGTCGATTCAGGTTACCGCAGAACAGCACGCGAAACGGCCGCGCGCCGCGGGCCTGCCCGGCCGGCACGAACCGCTGATGATCGACGCCGTTGTAGATCAGCCGCAGGTGCGGCGTGACGCCGAGGTCGCGGGTTGCGATCTCGCCGATAAAACGACTGATCGCGACGACGACGGTCGCCACGCGCAACGTCGCGCGATGGAACCAACGCAGGTCACTGCGGTAATGCACGTATTGCAGGCGGCTGCTGAACGGGCGCATGGCCTGATCGGACGTGTAGTTGTGCAGGGTCACGACCAGCGGCACGCCTCGCCGATGGAACCACCAGCCGTAGTCGGCGCTCGCGTGGACCAGGTCGGCGTCGCGAGCTGAGAACGCCGGCAAAGCCGCGGGCAACAGCGTCCACCATGGCGAATAGGTGCGCATCACGTAGCCGTCGATCCCCTGCATCAGCGAACGGTGCAGGACTTCGACACCGCTGCCGCGTGGCACCGGGCTCAGGATCTTCATCGGTGATCCCCGACCAGGCGATCGAAATGTGCTGCCAGCCTGGCCGCCAGGGCACGGCGCTCGAATCGGCCTGCATAGGTCTGCGACACGCGCTGCGCGCGCGGCAACTCGCCGTTGCACCACTGTCGATGCAATCGCTCTATCGCATCGGCGATCGCGCCGGCATCGTCGGCCACGTGGACATGGGCCGCGGCGTGCTCGCGCACCAGGTCGAGATTGTCCCCGGGCGGAACGATGGCGAGGATCGGTCGGCCGCTGCGCAGGTAGTCATAGGTCTTGCCGGCGACCGCCTGGACCGCGGCCGGCGACGGTGCCTGGATCAGCACCAGCACATCAGCCGCGCACATCTGCGCGACGGCTGCGCGGTACGACACCTCGTCGATCAGGCGCACGACACCGTCGGCGACCGCGCCACGCAGCCGTGCGATGACCGCCGGCGGTTGACGCCCGACGATGTCGCAGCGCACGGCGCAGCCACGCGTCCTCACATCGCGCAACGCCGCAAGCAGATTTTCCGGCGCGCGCGCACCGATGCCGAAGCGGCCGGCATACAGCAGGCGCAGATCGCCCGCGGCGTCACTCGGCTCCTCCGGCTGCACGGCGAACGCGCGTTCGTCGTAGCCGTTCGGCAGCCACGCCATGCGGGACGCGAGGGCCGGATACGCTGCGCGGTAGGCAGACAGTGCCGACGGCGTATTGAGCAGCAACAGCTCGGTCCGCGCCAGCAGCCGACCCTCCAGGCGCGGGAACAGGTGGCGGTAGAGCAGACGCTTCAACCGGCTGCCCTCCTGGTACGGGTCCAGCGACCAGGCGTCACGGAAGTCGACGACCAGCGGGATACCACGGCGGCGCGCGAACGCGGCGGCAGGCAGGGCCTGCGGGAACGGCGGACAACTGACGTACACGAGGTCGCAGACCGGATCATCGGTGCGTCGCAAGCGCCTCCGCAGCGCATGTGCCCAGCCGTACGGCGTGACCTCGTAAGGTCGTTGCCACGGGGTCGTGCTGGCGAGACGTTCGACGTCGTCGTCGCGCGGCTGCCCGCCGTCGAGTGCCAGCACCCGTGGCTGCCAGCCGAACGCCGGCAGATAGTGTACGAAGCTCGCCGAGCGCAGGCCTGCGCCGATACCGGGACCGGGCGGGAAATCATAGGCAACGAACAGCACACTACGCATGCCGGACCCCGTAGTCCGGGCAATAGGCCAGCGCACAGCCATCGGCATCCAGCGCCGCGAACTGGGCGCTGAGCGGCAACAGATCGAGATCGCCGTCGGCCCAGTCGCTGACGACGATGCAGTCACGATGCAGCACCAGGCGCCGATGCACTGGCACGCCGTAACCCCGGTGCGCACCCTGCAACACGTCGTCGCCGCAAATCTCCATGCGCGCCTGCGCCTGATCACCGAGCACCCAGGGCCCGTCATCGAGGGAGCCGGGCTCGCGGTCGGCGCCGTGCAGGCGCGGTGCGAAGTGTGCAGCGACGGACCGGTAGGCATCGCGCTCGGCGGCGTCGGCAGTGTAGCGGTAGGTACCGGGATCGCCTACCCGATCGCGCCCGTCGAGATGCAGCGTGAGCGCCAGCTGGTCATTGTGGTCATGGTTGCCGGTGCCGGCGAGCCCTAGCGGACCACAGCGGAAACTCACGAGCAGGCCGTCGCCACGCCACAGGTAGAGTCCCCAACCAGGAAAGGCATACAGGCGCACCGTGTCGACGTCGACGTCGCGGCCAAGCGGGATCTCCAGCACATCAGCCGACAGCGGTGGCACCGACGGCTGCGGTGCGTCTTCAACCTGCACCGCCGGCACCGCCGTGGGCCGTTCCAGCGACCGCCCGCGCGCCAGCGCCCGGACGATCCGCGCCTCGACGCAACCGTGAACCTCACCCCCGAACAGTGCGTCGAGCGCGTCGACGAGGTGGGCGTGATCGGCGCCGACCTCGCGGATGTCTTCGACCACCGCGGCGTCGACGAAGCGCTCGCGAAAGCGGCCCTCGGCCACGACTTCGAGTCGTGGGCACGGCTTGAAGAATCTGCCGCTGTCGTTGTCGCCGATCAACAGGGCCCGCCCATCCGGGCGCGACACCGCCCGGGTGAACGCCGCGGCCCGCGACAGCCGCACTACCAGTGCATCGGGCCAGCGGAAGGTGCCTTGCATAGCGTCCGTTCGCTGCCACGGCACCTGATGTAATACGAAGCCGCGTGGCAGCGGCAATGGCAGCACCGAACCTTCGCGCACCGCGCGCCAGCGCCGCGCGTCAATGCCAAGGAGCAGCGCGGAGGCATTGACGAGCATATCCAGCGACAGTCGATGATATGCCGTCGACGCCTCGAAGCCGCTGCCGTCGGCGTGGATCTGCGACACGCCCTCGGCGAGCAGCTCGCCGGCGGCGAACCGCAGCCATGCGTTGGTCTCGTCGTCGGCCGGCAGGGCCGCGGCGATGAATGCCAACCCGCACAGGTTGGCCAGGTAATGGTTGCCGCGGCAGTGTGGATCCCATTCGAGATGCTCGATGATGAAGCGCCCGTGATCACGCAGGCTCGCGCCGGCACGCCCGGCGATCGACGCAATGTCCCGGCCGCCTGCATGCAGCACCGACAGCGCCAACACCCAGTTCGCCGCACGAATCGCGACATCCATCGCGACCCGCCAGTTGACGCCGAAGCGCGGCGGGTTGGCAGCGATGAAATCGCGGATCTGGTTGTCGACCTCGTCGTGAAATGCCGTGGCATCGGCCGCGTCGGTGGCTTCGTCGATCGCCAGCAGCGCGAGCTGTAAGAGGTGCTGCATCCGCGACAGCTCCCACGGCACCTTGATATCGACACCCTTGCGCGGCCCGGGTCGGATCAGGCGCGCCCAGCGCGTCGCCGGAAACCGGTAACCGGAGCGCCTGTCGCAGTGCCAGTCGATTGCCTGATAGTCGCCAACGATCTCGCCGCGCACCACGGCGGTCATGCGGCGATTCGCGAACGTCGAACGGATCGACGGTCCGTACGGCCGGTTCCACTGCCGCCAGCCGCTGCCGAGCATGTCGAAGCGGTGCTCCAAGTAGTATTGTGCGAGGCGCGCCAGTCGCTCGCGTTCAACGTGCGTCGGCTCGAGGTGCGCACGCAGCCCGGGAGACAGTACCGGCGAGAAGCGGTCGGGAGTCAGCGAGTAGGTGCAGCGGAACTGGTCGAATACCAGACCGGTCGCCAGCCTGGCAAGGCGCAAAAAGCGGCCGGCAAGCCTACGCAGCCTAGGTAACATCGTCACCGACGAGCTGTTCGAGCCTGTCGAGTATCCGCCGCGTGTGGTCCCGCCACGTATGGCGCCGCACGGCTGTCGCACGCGCCTTGTCGCCCAGTCGTTGCGCCAACGCCGGCTGATCGAGCAAGCAAAAGATCGCCGCGGCGATTGCCTGCGGGTCGCCGGGCGGCACCAGCAGTGCGGTCTCGCCATCGTCGAGTACCTCGCCGATCTGTGCCAACCGCGACGCGACGATCGGCCGACCCATCGCCATGTACTCGAAGAGTTTTGTCGGCGAACCGAAGAACTCGCTGCCATCCGGATTCGGCACATGCGGCGAGACGAGGATATCGCAGGCGGCCAGGTAGTCCGGACCGGCCTGCTGCGCCACCCGCCCCGGCAGCGCCACGAGCTCGTCGACATCGCCGCGTTTGATTGCCCGCTGCACCGCCGGCATCTCCTGCCCGTCACCGACCATCATCAGCCGTACGCGATCGCGCAGTGCCGGATGCTCGTCGACCAGCAGCGCGAAGGCGTCGACCAGGACCTCGGCACCATGCCATGGGCCGAACGTGCCAATGAAACCGATCACGGTCTTGCCGTCCAGCGCCAGACGCCCCTTGACATTCGCTGCGGGACGGTCAGGCCGGTAGACGTCGGTATCCACGCCATTCGGATTCACCAGGATGCGATCGCGCGACACGCCGCGCGCCGTAATCTCGTCGGCGAGAACCTCGCTGACGACGACCACGAGGTCGGCGCGGGCCAGGTTCAGGTCCTCGATGCGCCGTGCGGTCGCTTCGTCACGCAAGGCGCGTCCCCAGTTGCGGCTCACCCACACCTCGGAACCGTTGTACTCGATCACCAGCGGGACATCCCAGCGCTCCGCGGCGAGCACGCCGACAAGGTTGTGCACGCTGTAGCGCTGGTAGACGAATCGCGGTGCAGCATCATCGAACAGTGCACCCAAGCGATCGAGCGTCGGCAGGTTCATCAACAGTGCGTTCGCCTCGGGCACGTCGCGCAGGCTTGCATCCGGCTTGACGATCGTCCAGTCGGCGGCATCGGCAACCGTCGGGATGCGATCGGTGGACACGATGCGCACGCCGCCAGGTCGCTTTGCCAACTCGTTGACGACGCCGGCGATGTGGGTCACGGACCCACCGGACCGCAGGCCGAAGACCAGGTCGGTGCGCAGATAGAGCGGTGCGCCCGGTCCCCGACGCTTGGCAAACGGACCGGCCCGTTCGAGTCCGTCGATCACGGGACCCAGGCGTCGCCGCGCGCGCGCGCTGCGCCACGTCGCCTTCAGCCGTCGGTAAGCTAAGCGCAGCAGGTCGGTGGTGGTCAACGCCTCGCGTCTACCCTGCTCGTCCTCGAATCGGCAGCGCCCGGTCGCCAGCAGCCGCATCAGCAGCGCTTTGTTGAACGGCTTGCGCATCAGTTCGATGTCGTGCGTCCTGATCCGGACATCGCCGTAGCGCAGCGCATCGTGGCGCAGCAGGTCGACAAAGCCACGGGTCACGAACTCGTCGAGCTGACGTCGGACGCCGTCGACCGGGCTGTCGAGCTGGACGCTGGCGTCGAGCAGCAGGAGCTCCGGCCTGGGCAACCGTCGTTGGCGTTCCCTGTCCATTCAGGTCCTCTCAAACTCCAGATACCAACCGCTGGCCAACGCCGGGATGCGCCCGCCCAGCCAGTTGTTGAACCGTGTGACCGGGTCGATCCCGGTCCACAGAAGATTGCTGAGCTGGCCGGAAAACAAACTGCTACCGGTGAAGCCGACTTTGCGGAAGCCATAGCTCTCGACGCGACGGGCGAGGCTGCGGTGACGAAAACGCTGTACATGCGGCGACGCGTCCAGCGAAGAAAGGTAGGGATCAACGATCTGCTCGATCCGATAGCCGCCGACCTTGATCTTGACGAAACGCACGCCGCGTTCGAACCACGAACCCGCGAGCAGGCCGCCGAGGCCGGATCGATTCCAGACCCAGGACTCTGCTTCGTACCAGCCGTAACCGTTGGGCACCGTCACCAGTAGCCTGCCACCGGCATCCAGGAGACCGGCGAGCTGCCCAAGGAGCCCGTCCAAGGCCGGCTCCGGCAGGTGCTCCAGCACCTCGGACACGATCAGCACATCGACGCGTGCATCGACATCTGTCAGCGACCCGACCCGCAGCACCGCGGGATCAACGCCGAGTTCGGTTGCGATCGCCTTTCCGTGATCGATGCTGGCGGTATCACGGTCGATACCGCGAATGTCGAAACCGGCTTGCGCCAGCGGCAGCGTGATCATCGCGCCCGTCCCGCAGCCGACCTCGAGCAGGCGGTCGCGCGCGGTCACGCGACTCGCGATCCACGCCAGGCGCTTCTGGCTGGCGTAGACGTTCTCAGGTCTACCGTCCATCCAGCTGCCCTTCATGTCCTGCTCCCACCGCCACTGGCGATGCGAGCGGGTTGCCGTAGATCCGCGCTCGTTCGGCAAGGTTGCGCGACCGGCTGCATCACGGCACCGCGTATTCGGCGCGCCGGGTCCAAAACAGGTAGACCAGGCTTGTGAGAAACATTCCGCCATAACTGACACTCGCCGCTATTGCAGCGCCCGCGACACCGTGGTCTGCGATCAGCACCGGCGCCAACGCGAGCTTCGTCAGCAGCGCTATCAGCGGGCCGACGATAACCACTGGCGGCATACCCTCAGACGCGAAGTAATTCATCAGGATCGCGTTTATCGACAGGCACACGGCGCCGGGTACGAGCCAGTGGTACGGCACCACCGACGCAGCGAACTGATCGCCAAACAGCGTGACCAATACGGGCGCGGCCAGCGGTAGCGACAGCAAACCGGCAAAGCCCACGGCGACGGCGATCCAGAACGCTGTGCGACTGGCCAGGTGCCAGCGCACCGCGGCGTCGCTTTCCGACGACAGGCGCGGAAACAGAATACTGCCGGTGACGACCGCGAGCATACCGAGCAACTCGGCGAGTGTCGCAGCGATCGCGAAGTGCCCGGCTGCCTCGGCGCCGCGATAATGATCGACGAGCAACAGATCGATGCGTAGCGCCAGAAGCATCAACAGCATCGATACGTATGACCGCAGGCTAAATCCGAGATGAGTGCGAAATCTTCGCACCGACAGGCCGATTGACCCACCTTTGCGGTACAGCCAGGCGATCATCGACGCACCGATGCCTGCGGCGACGACCAGCGACGCACCATAGACGGTCACTGCGCTCTCGACGCCCACGAGCACCAGTACTATCAGCAACCCCAGATTCGCGCCATTGCTGAGCAGGTCAACGCGATTGAAACGGGCGGTGTCGTACAGCCCCAGGTAGAGGTTCTGCAGCAACCCGAACGCCGCGAACAGCGGTATACCAAGCGCCGCCAGCCACAGCAGCACGCCTTCCAGCGACCGGTGCGGGCCAGCTCCGCCGAACCACAACACCACCACGACGGCACACACGCTACCTGCCAGTAAACTGATCGCGAGGCTGTTGCCGAGCAAAACCGGCAATCGCGCGGGATCCTTGGCCAGTTGGTAGGTGTTCGCGGCATGCAGTCCCAGCATGCTGACTTGGGCACCGATCATCGCAACGACCGACGCAACACCGTATGCCCCGCGCCCCGAGGGGCCGAGCGTACGTGCGATGATCACGCTGCTGAGCAGCGACACGATGATCAACACCAGGCGGGTCGCAAACGTCTGTCCGATGCGGCGCAGCAGGTCGCCGGCCACGGAATCCGCGTCCACGAGACTACGCCACATGGCTGACCCCGCAAACCAGGGCTGTCGCGCTGCGCGGCACACGGGCCGCACGTGCGTCAGCGGTCTGCCTTGGTCGCCCGCGCAACAAGGTACCAACCCAGCAAAGGCTCGAGCGGCCGCTCGAGGAATCGTGGCAGCAGTCGACCGAAGACCGACAGGTGCTCACGCTTGAAATGCCCGACTGAAAACTCCACCGACGAGAAATCGGCCAGCATGCAGCGCAACTGCCGCGCGCTGTATGTCTTCACCAGCGGCTTGATCGTCTTACCGTCGGCGCCGTACTCGACGGTGGCCATCAGGCCATCGTAGCCAAGACGCCAAAGCCTGCGCCGCAGGATGCCGTCCACCAATAACTTGGCAACGACATGAAACGCACTGTAGCGGCGGTACATACCGAGGATCAACGTACCGCCCGGGCGCAACACGCGATAGGCTTCGGACAGGCAACGCACCGTATCCGGTGTATGGTGCAGCACACCGAACGAATAGACGATGTCGAAGCTCGCGTCGGGAAAATCCAATGCCGCGGCATCGCCCAGGCGCAGCTCGACCTTTTGCTCGTGCAACGCGAAGTTCTTTTTCGCCAGCCGGTGGTGCTCTTCGGTGATATCGACTCCGTAGACCTCGGCGCCGGCCTCGGCGAATGTCAGCAGATCACTGCCGATGCCGTGGCCGATCTCCAGCAGGCGCTTTCCCCGAGCCTCGGTGAACGGTATCAGCCGGTTCATCCACGGGTCACTGTCTTGGTAACGGCTGCGACGGATCTCGTCGAAATAGGCTCGTGACTCCGGCTCCAGACCGGCGAGGTAGTCGCCGGTCCCGCAGGGCGTCGCGTTCCATTGCTTTCTGGTCTGCTGCTTATAGCTGTCAGGTGTCGGTTCCGCAGTCATGGATTGAGGGCTCCGGTCTGGACCATCGACGCTACCACCGGCGCCTCGTGCGAAACGCTCGGCGATTCGTCGATGAAGCGGCGCCACCACAACGCCAGGTTCAGCAACAACCACAGCCCTCCGGCGTCCTTGCGCTCTATCAGTCCGTCGACGAAGTCGCGGTTCAGCAGGCCGGTGCTGTCGCAAAACTGGCGGATTTCGGCGGCGACACGTTCGCCGACGTGCGAGAACAGGTATTCGTACACCGGTACGCCAAAGCCCTGCTTTTTGCGGTCGATCAACGCATCCGGAATAACGCCGCGGACGGCGCGTTTGAGTATGTGCTTGGAGTCGCCGCCGCGTGTCTTGACGGCCTCCGGGATACTGAGGGCGAGTTCGACGAACTCGTGATCGAGGAATGGCACCCGTGCCTCGAGTCCCACGGCCATGCTCATCTTGTCGACGCGCATCAGTAGCAGCTCGGGCAGCCGGTAGTTCAGGTCGACATAGCTCATCCAGTGCAGGATCGACGGCTCCCAGGCAGACTGGCGAAAGCGCTGCCACATCGGTTCCAGCACCTCCCACGAATCGACGCCGTTCACGGCATCGCTGACATGGGGTGCCAGCAGCGCCTGCTTCTGGGGATACGTAAAGCGCTCTGCACCACCCCAGAAGACCGGTCGACCGGCACACGAGCGGCGCAGCCACTCGTAGTAGCGACTCTGTGTACGCCCATGCGCGTCGAGACTCCCGAGCAGGGCGCGTTTGAACAGCTGCGGCACCGGCAGATCGTCGAGCTGCTGGACCCGACGCAAGGTCCGCCACGCCGGATACCCCCAGAACAGCTCGTCGGCGCCCTCGCCTACCTGGCAGACCTTGACGCCGTGACGGCGGGCCAGCTGCGAGACGTAGTACACCGGCACGCATACCGGGTCGGCGAGCGGCTCATCCTGGTGCCACACCATGGTCTCGAGCAGCGCCAAGACATCATCTGCGTTGAGCTGTCGCTCGTGGTGATCGGCGCCGATCTGCTGTGCCATCATGCGTGCGTACTCGAACTCGTTGCGATACGTCTCGCACTGTTCCTCGTAACCGACGCTGAACGTCTTGATCGGATGGGTGCAGTGCTCGGCGAACAGCGCCGCGTTGGTGCTCGAATCGATGCCTCCGGACAGGAAAATGCCCACCGGAACGTCGGCCATCGCACGCAGGCGAACGGCCGTCTTGAGCTCGTCGAGTACCTGATCGGCGATGTCCTGCTCAGCGCGCGCGGCGAGCGGCCGGGCGTTCTGCCAGGCATCCCAGTAGCGCGTCTCCGTTGTCTCGCCGTTCGATTCCACGCGCAGCCAGGTGCCGGGCGCCAGCTTCGCGATGCCACGGAACAGGGTCATTGGCGCCGGCGTCGCCAGGAAGCTCAGGTAGTGGACCAGCGCCTGCTCGTCCAACCGCCGTTCGACGCCCGGATCCTGCAACAGCGCCTTGATCTCGGACGCAAACGCCAGCCGATCGCCGGACCGCGTGTAGTACAGCGGCTTGACACCGATACGATCGCGGACCAGCCAAAGCCGGCGCTCACGGGCATCCCATAGCGCGAATGCGAACATGCCGCGGAATCGCGATACACAGTCGATGCCCCAGGTTCGAAATGCCTGCAGGATCACCTCTGTGTCCGAGTGATCGGTCTGCCAGTCCGTGCAGCCAAGCCGCGTCAGTTCGCGCCGTAACTCGACGTGGTTGTAGATCTCGCCGTTGAAGGTCAGGCTGAAACGACCGTCGGGCGAGACCATCGGCTGGGCCGCGGCGTCGCTGAGATCGACGATCGCGAGGCGGCGGTGCGCCAACCCGACGCGGCCGTCGGATGAGATCCAGCTGCCTGCGCCGTCCGGACCCCGGTGCGTCATGCTATCGCGCATGCGCAGGAGTAGATCGCCATCTGCACGCCTGCCGTTAGGCTCGAACTGCAGGATTCCGGCGATGCCGCACATCTCAGTTACCGCCCTCCGAACCGCTCGAGCCCGTCCCGCCGCTGCGACCGGTTGCCGGTGCCGGGCAGTCCTTGGCATGGCGATGCTGCGAGCACGCACGCCTGGCGACACCGTCTGATCGTGAGATAGTGCTCATGGCTCGACATCCGGCTACAAAGCCTCCTGTACAGAATATGCAATGCGCATGGCCTGAATCTGCTGCCATAGCGGAATCGGCCAGTCGGCATCGCCGCGGATCGCCGCAGCGAATGCGACCAACTCTTCCTTCTGGCCCTTGTCGGCGATCGCACTCTGCACCGGCGAGGCCGCCGCGCCGGCTCCGTGGAACCGCGTCGCCCGGTAATCGTCGACCTCTGCTACTGCGCCGTCGCAATACCATTCCAAGCGCTCTTTCGGGTGGTCGGCGTGTCCCAGCGCGGTGTAAGTCAGCGCGGCCACAGAGCCATCATCGAAGTCGAGCGTCGCGACGAAGTTGTCGTCGCGTCGAAAATGCTCGGTCGCCGGTCGGATGGCGCGCGTAGCGACGGACGCGACCTGGCAATTAGCCAATGCCGTAAACAGGTCGTAGATATGGCACGCCTCGCCGATATTGCGGCCGCCGCCCTCCGCGCCATGCACCCAGTGATCGGACGCCAGGTAACCGGCATTCATCCGGTAGTTCGCGATGAACGGGTTGATGCGACGCCGCGCGAGTTGCAACAGCGGTTGGATGTGCGGCGAGAAACGTCGGTTGAAACCGGTCAACAGCACCGGCGTGGTATCGCGTTCGGCAAAAAAGGCCGCGATCGCGTCCAGCTCGTCGGCGTTCATGGCTAACGGCTTCTCGACCAGCACATGCTTGCCGGCCGCCAGTGCGCGCAACACGAGGTCGGTATGCAGATGGTGTCGGGTCGCAATCAGCACGGCATCGACTTTGTCATCATCGAAGACCGCGTCGACGTCCGTCGATGCGTACGCGGCGCCGTACTGGCGAGCGACGGCCTGGGCGTTGTGGCCGCTGCGACTGACGATCGCATCCAGCCGGTAGTCCTTGTCGAGGCCCTGGATGTTCGGCAGATGCATGCCCTTGGCGAAACCGCCCGCGCCGATCAGCGCCAACCCGATCCTCCCATCACGCCGCACGACGCCGGCCGTCGCCGGGTTGTCGACGCGCGTCGCGGCGGTACGGGGTTCGTTCGTTTCCGGGTACGACAGCAGCACCATCAGCGGCTTGTCGCCGTCGCCACGCAGACTCGCATAGGCGTCAGCCGCGGCACCGATGTCGAACACGCTGCCGACGAGTTCGTCGACACACACACGCCCGTCGGCCAGCAGCCGCAGGTACTCGGCCATGTTGCGGTTCTCGGTCCAGCGCACGTAGCCGGGCGGGTAATCGAGGCCGTGTTCTTCGTAATTGGCGTCGTAGCGCCCGGGCCCGTACGACGTCGAGATGTAGAAATCGATCTCCTTGCGGTAGATGTCGGCCCGCTGCATCGATATCGGCACGTCGCCGACCAGCACGGTGCGGCCTTTGCGGCGGCAGTAGCGCATCGCACCGGTCAACAGCGACTCGCTGGGCGACGCCGCCGTGACGATGACCCCGTCGGCACCGAGACCGCCGGTGTAGTGCAGGACACGCGCCTCGCTATCGCCGTCGTCGACCGAGATCCCCAGCTCCATACCCGATGCCAGCGCCGTGTCAATGCGGTCGGCGCGAGTGTCCATACCGATCACCCGGCAGCCGTTGGCGCGCAGCAGCTGGCAGGTCAGCTGACCGAGAATGCCGAGGCCGACGACGACAAAGGTCTCGCCCAGCGTCGGCTGCGCGCGCCTCACCCCCTGCAGTGCTATCGCGCCCAGCGTTACCGTGCTCGCCGCAGCGCCGTCGAGCCCGTCCGGCACGGCGACGGCGAGGTTCTCGGGTACGCTGATGTACTCGGCATGGTGGGCACATTGCGCACCCGCGCACGCGACGCGGTCACCGACGACGAATGCCGCGACCCCGTCGCCGACCGCGGTGACGCGGCCCGCGGCCGAGTAGCCGGTGGCCGAACCGGCCTCCATCTCGCCCCTGACGATGCGCGCCGTGTGGCCGATGCCGCGCGTCGCGGCCATCTCCACGGCCTTGCGTATCTTCCATGGATCCTTCAAAGCGCGGCGCCACAGTGGCGTGCCGCTGCTCGAGATGCCGCTCATCTCGGTGCCGACCGAGATGCACGAATGACCGACCTGCACCAGTACCCGACCCGGCTCGACCTGCGGTGCCGGCACCTCCTCGACCACGGCCTGCCCCTGGCGGATCAACACCTGCTTCATTGCGATCGCTCCCCCGTCGTAGTCATCCGGTAGCCGGGTGCGTGCCACAGCAGCAGGTAGCCCTGCCGGCCCGGCCCGGCCTGCAGCGTGGCGAACTCGTCGGCGCTCATGACCAGCGTGCGGATCCGGCGATCGAGATGGCGCTCGGTCTTGCGTGTCAGGTCGAGCAGGTTGGCCTGGTCGATATCGCCGATCAGGATCAGGTCGATGATCCCGGTATCCCGGCCCTGGGCGTAGTCGCCGGTCAGGTAGGCCGCCTCGAGTCGGCCGAGCCGCTCGATGATGCTCTCGAGGATGCGATCCATGCCGAAGGCCTTGCGCACCATCGACTGCAGTTCCGGGAACAGCGGATGGCCGCGGGCCGCGCGATAGTGCACCTGCCGCCCTTCCTTCTCCGCGGTGAGCAGGCCGGCCTCGGTCAGGTGCGCCAATTCGCTGCGCAGGTGCCCGGGCGACGCGTTGAATTCGCCGGCCAGCTCGCGCAGGTAGGCACGGCTCTCAGGATTCAGAAACAGGCGCATCAGGATCTGGACCCGTGTCTTCGAAGTGATGAGACCATCGAACATTGACTTATTTGTTCGGTTTTTTAGTACAAAACTTGAGAGAATACTGCCACATTTCTCGGCCGGCGCTTAAATGACTTGAGCGCCTGCCGCCACAGGCAGACAAGCAACCGGCTACGGCAGGCCCATACCCCGCGTGACCCTGACTCCGACTCTGCATCGCCTCGCCCTGGCGCTGATCCTGGCGACCGCCGGCCTGTTGTATACACCCGGACTCGATGGGCCGTTCCTGTTCGACGACCACGTCCACATCACGCAGAACCGTTGGGTGAAGATCGACGCCGTCGACTGGCCGAGCCTGCACCGCGCGTGGAATTCGTCGTTCAGCGACTTCCCGAGCAATCGACCGCTGGCGCAGCTGAGTTTCGGCGTGACCCATGCGCTCGCGGGGCTCGATGCGCGCGCCTACAAGGCCGTCAACGTTACGCTACATCTGGTCAACGGGCTGTTGATCTACGCGTTCGTGCGGCTTGCGCAGCGTGCACTCAGCGGCGACGCCGCGAGCACCGACGGGCGACTGGTCGCGCTGGTCGCCGCCGCCGTCTGGGTGATCCATCCACTGCATGTCAGCTCGGTGCTCTACGTCGTGCAACGCATGACCCTGCTGTCGGCGCTGGCCATGCTGCTGGCATTGCTCAGCTACGTCTGGGGCAGGCTGCAGATCAGTCGAGGAAGGCCAGGAATAGCGTGGATGCTGGCCGCGGCGCCGATGGCAATGATCGGCTTCCTCAGCAAGGAGAACGCGGCGCTGGTGCCACTGTTGCTGCTCAGCATCGAATTGACGCTGCTCAACCGGCTGACGCTCGGCACACGGGCCCGCGCTGTGCGCGCGGTCCAGCTCGTCTACATCGTGTTGCCCATCGCCGCAGCGTTCGCCTACCTGTCGATGCACCCCGGACTGCTGTCGTACGACCAGCGGCCGTTCACGCTCGAGGAACGCCTGCTGACCCAGCCGCGTGTGCTGTGGACCTACGTGTCCTGGCTGCTGGTGCCCGACGTGACCGCGTTCGGTCTGTTTCATGACGATGTCGTCGTGTCGCGCGGCTGGACACAGCCGCCGACGACGCTCGCGGCGATCGCCGCGTTGATCGCTATCGCGCTGGCCGCCGTGACAGTGCGTCGTCGCTTCCCGGTCTTCGCGTTCGCCGTGCTGTTCTTCCTCGCCAACCACGCGCTCGAGTCGAGTGTGTTTCCACTCGAGATGGTGTTCGAGCACCGCAATTACCTGGCCAGCATCGGGCCATTGTTGCTGCTCGCATACCTGATCGTCATCGCGTCGCGGCGCCTGCATGTGCACAGGGCAGCGCTGGTCGTGGGCGTGCTGCTGCTGATCAGCTACGGCGTCGTCACCACCATGCGCGTCGACAGCTGGTCGAGCTACCAGAATTTCGTGTTCAATGCCGCCGAGAACCACCCGGATTCCCGGCGCAGCAGCTTCATGGCCGCACAACTCTTGATCTCCGCGATCGGCGAGGCCGAAGGCGATGTGGCGCCGCTCGCGCTGGCAGCCGACCGCTTCCTCGACAACGGCCTGCGCATCGACGCACGCTGCCTCGACTGCCTGTTCGGCAAGATTGCACTGCACCTGCATCTTGGACGCCAACCACCGCGGGACATCGTCGAACGCCTCGTCGACGGCCTGCGTCACGGTGATGTCGGGCCGACCTACGTTTCGGTCAGCCAGTTCAGTTACCTCGCGCGCTGGCACAAATCGGACGGACACGAGCTGTTGCGCTCGGATGTCGAGGCCATCTTCGACGCGGCGCTGTCCAACCCACAGTGGATACTGACCGGACGCGCCGGCGTGGCAGCCGCCTACCGCGAGTACCACGAGCACGTGACCGGCGACCTCGAACGTGCCGAGCAGCTCGCGCGTGCGACGATAGCCGCGTGGCCCGATCAATGGGGGTATCATGTGCACCTGCTGCGCGTGCTGCAAAAGCGCAACCGCTACGCTGATGCAGCGCGGGCGCTGTACGAAGCCGAAAGCACATTGAAGAACGCGCGTCAGCGAGAAGAATTCGAGCAATTCCGACAGGCCATAGACCGCGAGCTGCAGAATCCACCGTATGGAAACGACCCCGAATCCCGTCGAACTGAGCATCATCCTGCCGGCACTGAATGAGGCGCGATCGCTGGAGTCGTTGTTGCCGGGGCTGCAGAGTACGTTTCCCGACGCCGAGATCGTTGTCGTAGACGACGGATCCCGCGATGACACGACCGACGTCTGCCGCCGCCACGGTTGTCGGCTGGTGGCCAATCCTTACCGCATGGGCAATGGTGCGGCGATCAAACGCGGGGCGCGCAGCGCCCGTGGCCAGGTGCTCGCGATGATGGACGCCGATGGACAGCACCGCGCCGAGGACCTGCAGCGCCTGTGGGAGCACTACCGGTCTGCCGACCTCGACATGGTGGTCGGTGCACGCCATGGCCGCGACCAGGCGAGCCTGTTCCGCCGTTTCGGTAATTTCGCTTTCAACCGCCTCGCGAGCTGGATGACGGGGCAGAAGATCCCCGACCTGACCAGCGGCATGCGCATCGTCAATGCCGCGCGGTTTCGCGAGTTCCTGCATCTGCTGCCGAACGGCTTTTCCTACCCGACGACCTCGACGATGGCGTTCTTCCGCTCCGGCTACACGGTGGCCTACGAGCCGATAGACGTGGGCCGGCGCGACGGCAAGAGCCACCTGCGCATCTGGCGCGAAGGTGCGCGCTTCATGGTGATCATCTTCAAGATCGGGGCGCTGTACTCACCGCTGAAGCTGTTCCTGCCGATCAGCGCATTCCTGTTCGTGGCGTCGACGGGGCTGTATGCCTACACCTACATCGAATCGGCACGCTTCACCAACATGAGCGCGCTGCTCTACATGACGTCGTTGCTGACCTTCCTGATCGGCATCGTGTCGGAACAGATCACCAGCCTGATGTTCGCGCGCCGCGAACGCGAATAACGAAGCAAGCGGCCGTAAGGCCGAGACCCCGAAGCGCTGCAGGATGCTGGCTACTGCAGCCAGCCGTTCACGGTATCGACATCCTCCTGGCTCAATGTGCCCGCTGCCTGGAACAGCGCCAGGGTATTGAGGATATAGTCGTAGCGCGACTGCGCGAAGTCGCGGCGGGCTCGGAACAGATCGCGCTGGCCATCGAGCACGTCGACCAGGGTCCGTGTCCCGACCTCGAAACCCGCTTCGGTCGCGTCGAGCGCGCTCTTCGCCGATACCTGGGCCGCGGCCAGCGCAGCGACACGGCTGATGCTGGAGACGACCCCGCGGTAGGCGTTGCGGACCTGGGTCTGTACAGCGCGACGCCGCTGCTCGAGCACCTCTTGGGCGGCCTCGAACTGGAAGCGCGCCTGGCGCGTGCTCGCCGCCACGCCGCCGCCGGTGTACAGCGGCATACTCAACTGCAGGCCGATCGCCGCGGTGTTCGCGTCGGTGCCGGCGTCGGCGCTGGAGCCGGTGATGCCATACGACCCGACGAGATCGAGCGCCGGTGAATCGCCGGCATCGGCGAGCCGTATCTGCTTGCGCGCGATATCGGCATCGAAGCGTGCCGACACGATGCCCGGGTTGTTGCGCAACGCCAGTTCGGTCCATTCGTCGAGGCTTGCCGGCTGCGGCGCGTTCAACGGTATCTTGGCCTTCAGGCGGGACAGCGGATCGGCCGGCTCGAACGTGATCTCGCGCAGCGCCTCGATCGCGTTGTCCAGGTTGGTCCGTGCCAGGATCTCGTCGGCGCGTGCCTGGTCGAACCGCGCCTGGGCCTCGTGCACCCCGGTGATCGCGATCAGGCCGACCTCGAAACGCTGCTTGGCCTGGTCGAGCTGGCGCGCGATGGCCTTCTTCTCGGCCTCGGCGAACGCCAAGGTATCGGTCGCCGAGAGGACGCCGAAATAGGCCTGCGCGGTGCGCAGGATCAGGTCCTGCTCGGCGATGTTGAAATCGACGGTGGCCTGTTCGACCTGGACCTCGGCCTGCTCGAGGCGGATCTGGCGATCCTTGCGATACAGCGGCTGCGTCACCTGCACGGCCGCGTTGCCACTGCTGAAATCGTCGTTGAATGACCCGGCAGGCGAACTGTTGACGTCCTGATGCGTGAACGTGGCGTCACCGGTCAGCGCGACGTTCGGCAGCAGCTGCGCGCGGGCGATCGGCTGGGCCTCGAAGTTCGCGTCGCGCGTCGCGCGCGCCGCGCGCAACGCGGGGTCGTTGACGCTGGCCAGCCGGTACGCCTCGGTGAGGTCGGCGGCGCCGACCGGGTTCGCAATCAAGACCGGGGCCGCCGCCGCTGCGATCAGTCTGAGGATCCGGATCATGCAGAATTTTCCTTGGAGCTCAACCAATTAATCGAATATACCAGATTCTTACGAACCCGAACCATCGACCGGTTCCGGCATCGGCGGTACCAGCAGCTGCGGGTCGATGCGTCGGTCGCGCAGGTTCATGCGCCAGTCCAGGTGCGCACCGGTCACGCGACCGGTCGCGCCAACCTCGGCAATCAGGTCGCCCTGCTCGACGTAGTCACCGGCTTTGACGTGCAGCCTGTGCAGATGCAGGAAGCTCGACGACAGTTTGTGGCCGTGGTCGATGATCAGCGTACCGCCGGAAAAGAACATGTCGGGGACCGCGAGCGTGACCAGCCCGGCGGCCGGGGCATGCACCGGCGTCCCGGTCGGTGCCGCGACGTCGACGCCATAGTGCGGTCGACGCGGCTGGCCGTTGAGGATCCGCTGGCTGCCGTAGACGCCGGTCACCGGCCCCAGCACCGGCCAGACGAATCCGACGAGGAAGTCCTGGCGATCGTCGTCGCGCCTGCGCGCCTTGCCGACCGCCGCGGCATCGGCACGGATCCTCGCGAGGTCTTCCGGTTTGCGTGGCGTCACCGTGCGTTTGGGCAGACCGTCGATGCGTTGGATCCGGTACTCGCGACGCGCGACGTCCAGCGTCCTGGTCACGTTGCGCCCGTCAGGAAGACGGATCTCGAGTTGCGACGTCGGCGGCGCATCGCGCGTGAAGCCGAGCAGGAAATCGCCGTTCTTGCTCACCCGTACCTCCTGTCCGTCCTGCAGCACGGTGCTGCCGGGTGCCGTCCGCCCGTACACCAACCCGCCCTGCACGAGCTGGCCGTCGAGCGCGTACCAGGCGTCCGCGGCAGTGGCAGTGGCAGCCGCCAGCGGCGGCGCCAGCAGGAGCAGCAGGGCGGCGCAAATTACGCTACGAACTCGCATGTTTTTCCTCACTGTTCGGCAACGAGCGGCGAATCGCCTTTGTTAGACTCGGGACATGCCAGCTATCACCGACACGGCACCGCAGCTCCGGTCCGAAGTCTACACCTGGGGCGAGGTGATCCAAATGATCACCAGCCACCGCCGCGAACTGTTTGCGGCCAACGTGGTTGCGGTCCTCGGTGCGCTCGCGGCCGTTCCGGTGCCGCTGCTGATCCCATTGCTGGTCGACGAGGTACTGCTCGAGCAACCTGGGACGGCGGTCGCGTGGATGAACGCGGCGTTCCCCGAGCCCTGGCACGGACCGGTGCTGTACATCTCCGCGGTGCTGGTACTGACGCTGTTGCTGCGGATCCTGACGTTGGTGTTCAACGTCTGGCAGACGCGCGAGTTCACGTTGATCGCCAAGGACGTGATCTTCCGCATCCGGCGGACGCTGCTGCAGCGCCTCGAGCGGTTCTCGATGGCGGAGTACGAAACGCTCGGCAGCAGCACGGTCGCATCGCACCTGGTCACCGACCTCGACGCGATCGACCAGTTCGTCAGCCAGACCACGAGCAAGTTTATCGTTGCCGTCCTCAGCGTGCTCGGCACCGCCCTCGTGCTGATGTGGATGCACTGGCAGCTGGCGCTGTTCATCCTGCTGCTGAATCCGTTCGTGATCTACCTGACGACCGTTTTCGGGCGACGGGTCAAAAAGCTCAAGGCGCGCGAGAACGGCGCCTACCAGGTATTCCAGGAATCGCTCGCCGAGACGCTGGACGCGATCCAGCAGATCCGCGCGAGCAACCGCGAGCGCCACTACGTGCAGCGCGTCATCGATGCCGCCGGTCACATCCGCGATCACTCGGCCAGCTTCACGTGGAAGAGCGACGCCGCGAACCGCCTGTCGTTCATGGTCTTCCTGTTCGGCTTCGATATCTTTCGCGCGCTGTCGATGTTCATGGTGCTGTTCTCGGACCTGACCATCGGCGAGATGCTCGCGGTCTACGCCTACCTGTGGTTCATGATGACACCGGTGCAGGAGATCCTCGCGATCCAATACGCCTACCTGGCCGCCAAGGCCGCGCTCGGGCGCATCAACCAGCTCATGGACGTCGGGCTCGAGCCGCACTACCGCAGCGAACTCGACCCCTTTGCCGGCAAGACCACGACCAGCATCAGCGTCGAGCACGTCTGCTTCCGTTACGGCGACGGCCCACGGGTGCTCGACGACGTCAACCTGCACATCCGCGCCGGCGAAAAAGTCGCGCTGGTCGGCGCCAGCGGCGGCGGCAAGACGACGCTGGTGCAGATTCTGCTCGGTCTCTACGTGCCGGAGAGCGGCCGCGTCTGCTTCGACGGCGTGCCGGTCGACCGGGTCGGACTCGACGTCGTCCGCGACAACGTCGCGACGGTGCTGCAGCACCCGGCCCTGTTCAACGACACGGTGCGCAACAACCTGACCCTGGGCCGGGCGACCGACGACGCCGCGCTATGGCGCGCGCTCGACGTCGCCCAGCTCGCCGACGTCGTCCGCGGACTGCCAGAGGGGCTAGACACGCTGGTCGGGCGCAACGGTATCCGCCTGTCCGGCGGCCAGCGCCAGCGCCTCGCCGTCGCGCGCATGGTGCTCAGTGACCCAAAGGTCGTGATCCTCGACGAGGCGACGTCGGCGCTGGACACGACCACAGAGCAGAACCTGCACGACGCGCTGCGTTCGTTCCTTCAGCATCGCACGACGCTGATCATCGCCCACCGCCTCAGCGCGGTGCGCCAGGCCGACCGGGCACTGGTCTTCGACGGCGGCACGATCGTCGAGGACGGTCATCACGACGACCTGATCCGCAGCGACGGCCTGTACGCCAGCCTGTATCGACACGCCGAGACCTGATGCCGGTCGTCGACAGCGGCTTCCGTCCTGCCTGGTGGCTGCGCGGTGATCACGCCCAGACCCTGTGGCCGGCGCTGTTCCGTCGCCAACCTGCGATCGACGTCGACTGGGAGCGCCTCGAACTCGACGACGGCGATTTTCTCGATCTCGCGTGGTCCGGGCCGCAAGGCGCCGCGATCGTGCTGCTCCTGCACGGCCTGCAGGGCGGTATCGATTCGCACTACGCCCGCGGCATCATGCGCGCCCTCAACGACGCCGGGTTTCGGGTCTGCCTGATGCACTTCCGCGGTTGCGGCCGCGAACCCAACCGCCTGCCGATCAGCTACCACAGCGGCAAGACCGATGATCCCCAGCGCGTCGTCGAACATGTCGAGCGCCGCTACGGACAGCCGCCGTGGGGCGCTGTCGGCGTGTCGTTGGGTGGCAACGTGCTGTTGAAATGGCTCGGCGAGCGCGGTGGCGGTTCGCCATTGCGCCGGGCGGTCGCGATATCGGTGCCGTTCCTGCTCGATGCCGCGGCCCGGCGCATGGCCCGGGGCCTGTCGCGACTCTATCAACGCCACCTCGTCGGCAGCCTGCAGGCGTCTTACCGCGCCAAGTTCGCGCGCATCCCGTCGCCGCTAGACGTCGATGTCGACGAACTGGACACCTTCCACCTGTTCGACGACCAGGTCACCGCGGCACTGCATGGTTTCGCCGGTGTCGACGACTACTACACCCGCTGCAGCAGCCGGCAGTACCTGCCCGGCATCCGCGTACCGACATTGATCCTGCACGCCCGCAACGATCCGTTCATGTTCCGCGACACGCCGCCCGAGGCCGACGAGCTGCCGGACGCGGTCACGTTGGAGGTGTCGGACGACGGCGGACACGTCGGCTTCATCGAGGGCCGGGTCCCCGGCCTGGCGCGCTACTACGCCGACCGCCGCGTCGCCGAGTGGATCGCCGAGCGCGACGCCTAGACGGTCTGCCAGTCAGCCGCGCGCGGCGGCCGACAGGTCCCACAACGGCAGGAAGACGCCGAGCGCGAGCACGGCCACCAGTATCCCGATCACGGTGATCAGTATCGGCTCGATCGCGTCGCCAAGGCGCTTCAATTCGAACTCGACCTCGGCCTGGTAGTGTGACGCGGTCTCTTCGAGCAGCTGGTCGAGCGCCCCGGTCTCTTCGCCGACCGCCAGCATCTGCAGCACCAGCGGTGTGAACAGGCCGGTGGCCGCAGCGGTGCGCGACACGCTGTCGCCCTTCTCGATCCCGCTGCGCATCGATCGCACCTTCTCGCTGACGTAGGCATTGTCGACGACGCCGGCGACGACCGTCAGCGCATGGATCAGCGGCACGCCGGACCTGATGGTCAGCGCCATCGACTGCGCGAACCGTCCCAGCACCGCCTTGCGCACGATGCCGCCGAACAGCGGCGCGCGCAGCAGGAAGCCAGACCACGCGACCTCGCCGTTGACGCTCCGCGTCCAGCGGCGAAACGCAAACCCACCGAGCAACAGTGTCGCCAGCATCCATGGCCAGTACTGCATGAAGAACGCGGATGAACCCATCAACAGGCGCGTCATCAACGGCAGCTCGGCGTCGAAGCGCGCGAACGCGCTCGCGAACGTCGGGATGACCCAGATGTTCATGATCGTCAGCGCAACGACGATCGCGAACAACACCACGATCGGGTAACGCACCGCCGACGCGATACGTTCGCGGGTCTGCTTTTCGACCTCCAGGTAGTCGGCGAGATGACCGAAGGCCTCGTCGAGTTTGCCGGTGTTCTCGCCGACCCGGACCAGGGCGATGAACAGCGGCGTGAACACCCGCGGGTGCTGCGCCAGCGCCGCATGCAGCTCACGTCCGCCCTGCAGCTGGCGATGGACGTCACGCAGCGTGTCCCCCAGCAGGGCGTTGTCGGTGGTCTCGGCAAGGCCCTGCAGGCCACGCAGTATCGGTACGCCGGCGCGCGTCAGGGTGCGCAGCTGACGTGCCAGCATGACGATCTCCTCAAGGCTGACCTTGTGCCTGGCGAGACGCCAGGCCCGCTTGCGTTCACCCGACGCGGCCGCCACTGCAGGCCGAATCGTCACCGGCGTCATACCTGTACGCAGCAGCTGTTCCGCGACCAGGCGCTCCGATGCACCTTCGAGTTCACCGTGGATGGCCGCGCCCTGGGCATCGCGTGCGGTGTAGCTGAAGTTCGCCATTGCGCTGTGTTGCCACCTAGAGGTCGGCGTCGCCGCCGACACGGATCGCCTCGGCGAGGCTGGTCACACCGGCACGGGCCATCGCCAGCGCCGACGCGGCGAGCGGCGTGAACGACGGATCGGCTAACGCCGCCGCGGCGAAGCCGTCGATGTCCTGGTTGCGCAACGCGGCCAGCAGGTCGCCGCGCATCTCCAGCAGTTCGTAGACACCGACCCGGCCCTGGTAGCCGGACTGGTTACAGCGCTCGCAGCCGCGACCGAGCTGGAATCCGTCGGTGGCAGCATCGGCATCCGTTTGCCGTGCCAGCCAGACGCGCTCGTGCTCGTCGGGTTCGTGCGGCTGCGCACAATGCGGGCAGATCCGGCGTACCAGGCGTTGCGCGAGCACCGCCTCGAGGGCGGTCGCGATCAGATAGCCCTGGGCCCCCATGTCGACCAGCCGGCTGATCGTACCGACCGCGCTGTTGGTGTGCAGCGTCGACAGCACGAAGTGCCCGGTGATCGCGGCACGCAGGCCGATCTGCGCGGTCTCCAGGTCGCGCATCTCGCCGACCAGGATGACGTCGGGATCCTGGCGCAGTGCCGTGCGCAGCACGCGCGCGAACGTCAGGCCGATCTGCTCGTGGACCTGGACCTGGTTGATCCGTGGCAGGCGGTACTCGACCGGGTCCTCGACCGTGATGATCTTGTGTTGCGGCGTGTTCAGCTCGTTGAGCGCAGCGTACAGCGTCGTCGTCTTGCCGCTGCCGGTCGGGCCGGTCACCAACAGCATGCCGTGCGGCTGGCGAATGACGCGGCGCAGGCGCTCGCGCAGCGATTCGGGCATGCCGAGTTCCTCGAACCGCAGGATGCCCGAGGTCTGGTCGAGCAGCCGCATCACGACCGCCTCACCGTGCGCGACCGGCATCGTCGACAGGCGGACGTCGACCTGGTGGCTCTTGACCTTGATCTGGAAGCGACCGTCCTGCGGCAGGCGCTTTTCGGAGATATCGAGGTTGGCCAGCAGCTTCAGGCGCTGAACCAGCGCGGTGACGATGCGTACCTCGTTCATGACGCGCTCCTGCAACACGCCATCGATACGTTGGCGGATGCGCAGCACCTTCTCTTCGGGCTCGATATGGATATCCGAGGCCTTGTTGTCGATCGCCTCTTCGAACAGTTTCTGCAGCAGGCGCACGACCGGTGCGTCCTCGGCGGCGATCGTCGACAGCATCTGCTGCAGGTCGACATCGCCGGCGGACAGCTCCTGGTGCAGTTCACCGGCCAGGTCCTGCAGCGCCTCCTGGTCCTGGTACCAGCGGCTGAGCCTGCGCAGCAGCTCGCTCTCGCGGACGACGGCCTGGCGCACGCGCTTCTTGAGCAGCCGGCTGGCCTCGTCGTAGGCGAACAGGTCGGTCGGATCGGCCATGCCGAGCAACACGTCCTGGTCACGGCTCTCCAGGACCACCATGCGGTATCGCCGGGCCACGGTCTCCGGCAGCTGGCGCACGGTCTGCGGATCGACGACGAACGTGCTGAGGTCGATCAGCGGGATCTGCAGCTGCTGCGACAGGAACTGCAACAGCCGGTCTTCGTCGATGAAGCCGCTGTCGATCAGCGTGTAGCCGAGTTTCTGTCCGGTCTTCTTCTGCTCGGCCAGCGCCGTCATCAGCTGGGCCTCGGTGATCACGCCATTGCTGACCAGCAGATCGCCGATGCGGATCTTGCGGTGCGGCGCCGCAGCCTGTGTCGCCTTGCTGTCTGCGCTCAGATCGGTCATCGCCTAGTCCAGCTCGGCGAGCCGTTGCCGCGCATAGGCCTCGGCGGCCGACGGCAGACCGCCGATCGCCAGCGCCCGCCGGTAGGCAGCGCTCGCGTCGTCGCTGCCCTGCGCATCGCGGCTGATCGCGAGGCCGACCCAGCCGGCGGCCGAGCGCGGCTGCAGCGCGAGCAGTACGCGATACTGCTCGGCCGCCTCCGCGTAGCGCCCGTCCTGCTGGTACAAGGCCCCGAGCATCTGCAGGCGCTGGGCGCGGATCCCCGGCACCCGCGCGGCGCCGCGCAGGACACGGATCGCGTTGCCACGGTCGCCGCGCTGGGCGAGCAGGCGCGCATGGATCAACAGGAAGCTGCCGTGTGCCGGGTGGTGCCGCAGGCCGATCTCGAGCTGGCGCGAGGCGTCGTCGATACGGTCGCCGCGCAGCATCAGGCCGACCAACAGCTCGCGGGCGATGCGGTCCTTCGGTCGTTGCGCCAGGTGGCCCTGCAGCAGCGCCTCGGCCTCGGCCAGCGAGCCGTCGGCGATCGCGGCGCGCACCCGGTCGAGCGGCTCGGCCGGCACCGGCCGGATGGACTTGGCAGTGACTGCCGGTGCGTCGCCGGTCCGTGCAGTCGACCGCGCCGCAGAAGGCTCGGATGATCGCACCGCTAACGGCTCGGCCAGCGAGGCGTTGCGCAGTGGCAGGTAGCTCACGTCCGCGATCGGCCGCGGCGCTGGCGCGGCGTCGCCCGACAGCGGCATCGCTCCGGCGACCTCGGCAGCCGACGCGGCCGTGCGCGCGACCGGCGTCGCTTCGACGTCGCCGGAATGCGCGGCTTGCCTGGCGCGGGCCGGCACCACCACCGCAGGCGCCGGACGTGGCAGCGCCAGCCGCTGCGACTGCGGGCCGGTCTGACCAGCGGCCTGCCAGCTGCGGTGAAACACCCAGACCGACAACACCAGCGACACGACCAGCAGACCGACGACGCCGGTCCGAAAGCGGCGCTGGCCGGCGCCATCGAGATCATCGCCCGTGTGCCGGACGCGCGTCGCCGACGCGGTGTGCAGGACCGGGCGTGGTGCCCGCGGATTGCGCGCATCCAGATCCTGCAGCACCTGGTTCAGCAGACTCATGCGCGTTCAGCCCAGCCCCGTCAACACCAGGGCGCCGAGTGCCGCGGCACCGGCCGACAGCGTGCCGGCGACCGCCATGCCAACCCGCCGCACGCTGATCCGGGCGCCGCCGTCGCGCAGCGACTCGGTATCGCGGATCGCGCGTTTCAGGTGGTGGCGCGAGATGCTGGCTCGGCCTTCACCGAACGCCGCCAGCAGGCATTTGTGCGCAACGATATTGACCAACCGCGGAATGCCGTGACAACGGCGCGTGATCTCGCGTGTCAGCGCGGCCGGAAACAGCCGCGGCCCGTCATAGCCGGCTACGCCGAGACGATGCACCAGGTAGCCCGAAACCGCGCGTGCGTCCATCGG
The DNA here is from genome assembly GCA_030065815.1 of Gammaproteobacteria bacterium. Classification (GTDB taxonomy): domain Bacteria; phylum Pseudomonadota; class Gammaproteobacteria; order Chromatiales; family Chromatiaceae; genus Thiosocius. The sequence goes on from JASJCU010000010.1 coordinate 31,792, forward strand.
CGCCAGCGCGTACGTGAACGTGATACGTTGTCGCAACTGGCGCACCGACGGCCGCGCGAGGTTCGAATCGAGTTCGGGCTGGCCGAACAGCACCACCTGCAGCAGTTTGCTCTTCTCGGTCTCGAGGTTGGTCAGCAGCCGGATCGCCTCCAGGCAGTCTTCCGGCAGCGCCTGGGCCTCGTCGATGATCAGCACGACGCTGTTGCCGGCGGCCTTCTCGGCGACCAGTCGATCGTTGATCAACCGCATGACGCGTTGCTGACCGATGTTGCGGTGATAGTCGATGCCGAGTTCGTCGGCCAGGGCGAAGCGCAATGCCGTCGCCGTCAATGCCGGGTTGGGTATGTAGGCGGTCACGAATCCGGCGACTTCGCCGAGTTCGTGAAGCAGCTTGCGGCACAGCAGCGTCTTGCCGGTACCGACCTCACCGGTGACCTTGATGAAGCCCTCGCCCATCTGCAGCGCGACCAGCAGTGTGTTCAATGCCTCCTGGTGCGACGTGTTGCTGTAGTAGAACGACGTATCCGGGGTCAGACTAAACGGCGCCTCGCGCAGACCGAAGAAATCCAGGTACATCAGTCCGACTCCCCTTCGGTTCCGAACACCTCGCGCTTACCGCCGTAGTGGAATCCGCGATCGAGGCGGTCGATGGTGGCCGCCGATTCGGCCAGCGACCGACCCCAGGTCGAGGGGCTGTCGACGACCAGCGGTTTGAGCAGGATCACCAGTTCGCTCTTACGCGACGCCTGGCGCGTATGGCGGAACGCAGAGCCGAAGAACGGGATATCCCCGAGCCCCGGCGGGGCCGCGGTGTCCTCTGTCGTGCTCTCCTGCATCAGGCCGCCGATCACGACGATCTGCCCGCTGACCGCGTACACGATGCTGTCCGACTCGCGCACCCGCGACTGCGCGAGTGGCAGCGTCTGGGCGCGGTCGTCGATCGTGAACGTCTTGGTCTGGTCGATGACCTCGCTGACCGACGGGTGGATGTGCAGTGTCACGCCGCCGCGGTTGTCGATCTGCGGCGTCACATCGAGGGCGATACCGGAGAAGAACGGGGTCAGTGTGACCTCCGGAGTCGTGCTCGTCGCGGTCCCGGTCACCGTCGTCGTCGACACGTCGGTGACGAAGAACTCGTCCTGGCCGACCTTGATCACGGCCTTCTGGTTGTTGACCGTCGACACGCGCGGGCTCGACAGCACCTGGACGTTGCCCTGCGATTCGAGCAGCTCGATGAACGCCGTGAAACTGCCGGCGTCGACGGCGATCGAGAACACGCCGCCGAAGGCCTGGGTGGCCAGGCCACTGACCGCGGTGTAGGCCGCCGGATCGAGATTGCCCGAGTTGCCGGCGATTCCGCTGACACCGTCGTCGGAATTGAAGATCGTGCCGCCGCCCGTCTGGCCGAAGGTCGCGGTCTTGCCGTCGCCGAAGCCGGCGAGCTTGCCCCAGTTGATGCCGGACTGGAAGCCGTCGCTCAACTCCACCTCGATGATCTTCGCCTCGAGAATCACCTGCCGTTGCAGCGTCGATTGCGTGGTCCGCAGGAAGCTCTCGACCTCGCGCAGCTCGTTCGGCAGCGCGCGCACGACGACGACACCGGACTGCGGCGACACGACGACCGATCGCCCGCCGTCGCTGCCGACGAGCGCGTCGAGCGCGGCCGCGAGTTCCGTCCAGAAGTCCGCTTCACTCTCGGTGATGACCTTGGATGACGGCACGGTCTCGGCCGACGAGCTGTTGCTGGTCGTCAAGCTCGACGCGTCGGAATTGGATGTCTGCGTGACCTGGCCGGAACTGACACGCATCTCGGAGTTGCCGCTGCGTTTCACATTGAGGTAGTTGACCTGGTAGATCTTCGAGCGCAGGCGCACCGGCAGCACGTGGAAGCCGCTGCGCGAGCGCTGGTACTCGTAGCCGTAGACGTCGCGCATCACCTGCATCACTTCGGGAATGCTGACGTTCTTCAGGACCAGCGAGATCTCGCCGTCGACCTGCGGGTGGACGACCATGTTGTATGTCGTGCCATCGACCAGGCTCATGAAGAAGTCGCGCGCCGGCAGGCCGCTGACGTTGACGTCGAAGCGGTGTTCCTGATGCGCCGCGGGTACACCACCGAGCTGGATGTTCATGCTGGGCATCAGCGATGCGGCCACCTCCGGGGGTGGGGCCTTCGCCCGAGTCCGCGCGTCGGCGCTCGCCTCGGCGAACGCCTCGCGAATCGAGTCGATCGCCGTGCCGTCGCGCGGCGCCTGCGTCTGACAGCCGAAGAGTGCGATCAGCAGTGCCGCCAGTACCAGCCGTTTCATTTCCCCAATCCTTGTGCCTTGTCGGTTATCCGGGTGTCGATCGAATCTTCGGCGACGGCCCGTGACTTGATGACCGGGATCGCCGACACCAGCTCGACGGTCTCGCCGTCGACGCGAATCAGCACCCGGTGGCCGTCGATCTCGAGCACCTCGGCACCCATCACGCGGTCGCCAACGGCAACGCGTCGGCCGCCGATCATGGCGCTGTGCCGCCCGCCGACGTTGAACACGCCCTGCAATCTGAAGGTCGGTGCCGGCGTGTCGACGGCGGCGTCGGCCGCGGCCGCCTGCCAGTCGGCCGGCCGCGTCGGGTCGACGAGGGCGTCGCCCGCCGGCACGCCGCCCGTGAAGCCGGCCGCGAGCAGCATCAGGGCTGTCGTCAGCGGCCTAGACACCGATCCAGTCCTCGGACAGGCTCAAGGTATGCAGCCGCAACCGCACCTCGCTGTGCGGGTACGCGATGACGTCGAAGCTGACGCTCTCCCAGAAGAACTGCCACGGCAGCGCCTCGAGTGCTTCGAGATAGCGCAGGGTCGCCAGGTAGCTGCCGGAGAACGCAATCTCGAAGGCATGCCGGTGCAGTGCATCGGCATGCCGCGGCGCGGCGACGTCATCCCGCTCCAGCGGCAACAGCGGCGTCGCATCTAGCGTCCGCAGGCTGAGCATGGTCAGGTCGTCTTCCTGCTCCAGCAGGCGTTCGAGAAACTGCGCCATGTCCTGGGGCGAGATCATCCGCCCGGTCGCGTCGCGCAGGCGCTGCTGCAGTCCCGCGACCTGAGTGCGTACGGCGGCGATCTGGTGACGCAACTCGCGGTTGGGGTCCTGGCGAGCCTGCACCGACAGCACCGCGAGCTCGGTGTTCAGCCCGGAGATCGCGCCGTGATCGCGGGCGATCGCGCGATTCAGGGCGTCGACCCGTTGATACTGGCGGTCGAAGACGACCAGCTCGGCGGTCTGGTAGGCGACCGCGAACAATGCCAGCAGGATCAGCAGCTGCTCGCGCAGGCTCAGCGCCGCGAAGCGGTCGAGCAGTCTTTCGACGCTAGCCCGCATCGCCGTCCTCCGCGGCATTCGCACTGCGCAGCTCGAAGCCGACGACTGCGCCGTCGCCATCGTCCTCGCGCTGGAAGGTCACGCGCCGGAACGTGCGCCCGGCAAATGCCTGCTCGCCGGCCAGCGTCTGCAGCAGGCGCGGCACCAGCGCCGGCTGCGTGGTCTTGCCCTTCAACAGCACCTCGCTGCCGCCTGCCGACAGGCCGACGTTGCTGAACCACAGGCCCGGCACGTGGTTGCGCGCGAGGCTGGCAAAGAAGGCGGAGAAATGCCGCGACGCCGACGCGCGTTCGCGGTCGATGGCTACCAGGTTGGCGTTGAGAACTCGCAGCTGCGCGCGCAGGGCCGACAATTCCGACTCGAGAAACGGGTCTAGCGGCGGCGCGACCAGGCTGCCGCGGAGCCGCGCGACGTCGGCACGCTGTCGTTCGAGGTTGGCCGCCGTGGCGTCGTGTTGCTTTCTGACCTGGGCGAGATGCAGCTCGCCGACAGCGGCGAGGCCGAGCACGGCGACCGCCGACACGATGCCGGCCAGCAACAGCAGGCGCGTACTGCGGCTGGTCGACGTCGCCGCCGGCGCGACGCGGTACAGATTGACCTGCTGGGTCACGCCGCCCACGGCAACCCCCGCAGCGCCGCGCCGAGCGCCGTGAACCCGCGGCCGAGCGCGTCGACCGACACATCGGCAGCGCTGGCGACAGCGGCGAAACCGAAGCGTTCGACCGGCACGGTCAGGAACACCCCGGCCTCCTGCCGGAAGGCCGCGAACAGCGCGTCGTCGGCGACCAGCACGGTCAGGCGGTCGGCCGGTCCCAACGCGTACTGACTCTCGAAGTAGTCGAGTGACCGCTGTACCTCGAGCGCGAGATTCTCCATCTGCGCGTGCAGCAGCGCCCGGTCGGCCTCGACATCGAAATCCTGCATGACCCGTCGGCTCAGGTAGACCTGGGTCGCATCGGCGATCTCGATCACGGTCTGCGCCGACTGCAGCTGCAGGTAGGCGCGCGGCCGTTGCGGCCGATCGACGTGCATCGCGAGGTTGCGGATCGCCATCTCGACCAGGTCGATCGCCATGACCGACAGACCGGCGTCGTGCAGCGCCTCGACCAGCGCGTCCACCGCCTGCGCCTTGGCGACGACGACGTAGAGCAGCGCGGGCGCGCCCGGGCGCTGGCTCTCCGGAAGCGGGAAGACGTCGATCACGGCCTGTTCGACCGGGAAGTCGATCAGGTCGCGGACGCGCCAGCGCATGGCCTCGGCCAGCTCGTCGTCCGGCACCTCGGGGCGCTCCAGCTGCACCAGCGAATAGGTGTCGTGAGGCAGCGTCGCGACGACCGGCTGGCCGCGCAGGCCAAGGTCGCGGACCACAGCGCTCAAGACATCCGCAATGGCCTCGTCGGCGCGCAGCGGGCACCAGCGTGCCGCGGTCACCAGCGGCCGCGTAGCCGCCGTCCCGTCGATCACGGCAACGGCGAATCCGTCGTCGTAGACGTCGATGCCGACGTAGTTCTGCGACCCAGCCTTGTTTTTCAGCCAGTTAAGCAAGCTCCCCTCCGCGCGGAGCACCCCGTCGGGACGCTCACGTGCAGAACTAGCGGCTGAAAACTCAATGACTTAAGGAAAATATTTCGTCGCCGGCCGTGCCTCGCTGCGCCGCTGCGCCCGGCGCGCGCTAGCCCAGCGGGTAGGCCGTCTCCTGCTCGAGACCGAGCAGCTGGGCGCCCATCTGCAGCGCCTGATCGGTGAAATCGTCGAGGCGGCCCCAGCGGGCATCGACGTCCATGATCTCGTCCATCGCGTTGTTGACGACACGCAGGCGATGACTGCCGAGTCCGCGGTCGGCCGGCGGCGTCCGCTCGGACACGATGAACAGCGCGGGCCGGGCCTCCCCCTCCCTGACGAAGGCGGCGATGAACTGGTAGTCGCCGCCGTCGGCGCTGTCGATATCGCCGAGCAGCGTGACGCCGTAGTCGCCGTACTGGTAGCGGCGCTGCGGGATCGCCGTCCGGATCTTCGGAAACTCGCTCATCGTGCTTGCCTGCCGCTCATCGCTCGAGCTGATCGCTCTCGCTGAATCGCGAGCTGCCGACGCGCAACACGAGGATCGCGATGCACAATATCAGGATCGCGCCGGTCAGCGTAAAGATGTGTATGTCCGACATCTCTTTGATGTCGATCGCCAGAACCCGCGTCAGTGCGGTGACCGCAATGTAAATCAGGTAACGCACCGGCAGGCGCTTGGTTTTGAAGTAGATGCCGACCATCGCCCCGAGCTCGAGGTAGATGAACAGCAGCAGCACATCCTTTATCTTCGGCCCCCCCTGGGCGATGATCGCGAAGACCTCGACCCAGGACGCCCAGACGATTGCGGTGCCGATGACGAAAAGGCCGAGCAAATGGAACAGCTCGAACAACAGGTTGCCGAAAGTGATGAGCCTCTTGCCGAGGATGGGTTCTGACATGCCGTAGACCGAGGAGCTCCGGGGTGGCTGCAAGATTAACCAAGGGTTGCAAACGGTGCAAAACGGCACTGCTGTCGGTCGCCGTCGCCGCCGGTACGAGCGGCGCAACGGAGCTGCGAACGCCGGCGCAGACGCTGCGCGACTGCGTCGCACAGGCACAGGGCGCGGCCGCCGTGGCCGCGTGCGAGACGACCCAGCAGGCGGCGCTGCAGGCCCGGATCAAGCGCTGGACACTCGCGATCCGCGATCGCCTGCGCGGGCCCGATCGTGTCGCCTTCGATCGCAGCACGCGCGCCTGGCAGGCGTTCTTCGACAGCGAGCTGGCGATGCTCGAGCGCACCCTCAATGCCCGGCGCGACGGACTCGGCGCCAGCCTCTACCCGGGCGCCGTGACGCGCCTCTACGAGGAGCGGGCGCGGCAGCTGCGCGAGCACCTGCACAACCTGTCGTACGTCGGCCGTTCGCCGCCGACCCGACCCTGACTGCGCCGGCGTGCACGATCCACGCCCGGCGGCGTGCCCGCGGCGGCGCGGCGCTGGTGTAGAATCGCGGCTGTGTTTCAGCTGAACGCGGCCTGCCATGCCCTACTTCGTCTACTACGTCACCACGCTCGCCGACGCGAACAAGAAGTCGTTGCAGCACATCGAGACCTTCGACGCCTTCAAGGCCGCACGCACGCTGGCGCGCGAGCGGCGTGCCGAGCTGAGCGCCGACGACGGACGCGACTGCCGACTGATCTTCGCGAAGAACCAGGCCGAGGCCGAGAAACTGCTGAGCGCGCCGCGCGAGGAGCGCGTCGTCGGCGAGGACTGATCCCGGCGCGGTGCGCTACAGGCTCGCGACCCACAACCGCAGGCGCAACCCCAAACCCGTCGAGTAGCCCATGCCGGCATGCGCAATCGTGCCGTCACGCGCCACGATGAACGTGGCCGGCACGCCGCTGACGCCCCAGCCGCGCGCGATCGCACCGCTGTCGTCGACCAGCGTCGGCATCGTCAGCGCGTTTTCGGCCAGGTAAGCGCTGACCTCATCGGCGGTCCCGGACGACGTCGCCACCGTGATCGTCGGCCAGTCCGCGGCGATCGCGTCGATGCTGTCCTGCTCGAGCCGACAGACCGGACACCACTCGGCCCAGAAATGCACCAGCGTGGGTCCGGCGGCAGGATCGAGATGGTATGGCGTGTCGTCGGTCAACAGGCCGAGCAGCGGCGGAGCGACGCCGGCGACCAGGTCGCGCGACTGCCACCACTGGATCGCGACGAAGACCAGCACCAGCAGCGCCAGGTCGCGCAGCCAGCGCAGCCAGCGGCGACCGGGCGGCCGCCTGGCCTGCGCAGCGCGCTTGTCTTCGGGGTGGCGCATCGGTGGGGACATCGCTGCCGGTGACCGGGACTGTCAGGCATTGGAACGCATTGGCCGGCCGTGCGCCATGCGCAATGTCACGTCGAAAAACGTGCCAATTCGGGCCCTACGGGGGCTTCAGCGCAAGGCCAGCTTGTCGTCGCCGCGCATCGCCTCGTAGAAACGGATGACCTTGCGCACGTAGCCCTGGGTCTCGTCGTACGGCGGTATTCGGTTGCCGTACTTGATCACCGCGTTCTCGCCGGCGTTGTAGGCCGCCAGCGCGAGCTGCAGATCGTTGTCGAACATCTGCAGCAGGTCGCGCAGGTACGTCGTGCCGCCGCGCAGGTTCTGTTCCGGGTCGCGACGGTTGGTGACACCGTAGCGCTCGGCCGTGGCCGGCATCAGCTGCATCAGGCCGACCGCGCCCTTCGACGACACCGCATCGGCGCGGTATGCCGATTCGGCGCGGATGACCGCGTGTACCAGCGCCGGGCGCAGCTGGCTCGCGGCGGCGGCGCGCGCGATCAATGGCGCCAGCACGCGCTGGCGCTCGCGCATCTGCGCCAGGGTCCCGGCCGCCGACGGCACACGGCGGCCGGTACGCAGATCGTAGCGCTTGAGCAGCTTCATGCCGCGCATCGGTTTGTCGGTGAGCAGGATATGGCCGCGCGGGTCGCGGTACTTGTACACGTCGGCCGCCGCGAGCGGCGCCAGCGACACCACGAGGACACCGACAGTCAGCAAGGAAATCAGTCGCATACGCATTCTTGGTAACTCTAGCACCGGGACGCCGCGCCGGGCGCCGACCTGTCCCGTTCCCTGACTGTAGCGGCGTCGCCGACTCACGACTTTAGCCAGACCAGCGTGCGATTGTTGACCGGCATCGCAATATCCTCGTCGAGGTGCAGACCGCTGGCCGCCGCCAGCGTCCGCAGCCAGTCGAGATCGCGCACCCCCATCGCCGGATCGCGCGCCTGCAACCAGGCATCGAATTCCCGGTTGCTCGGCGCGGTGTGTCGGCCGCCGTAGCTGAACGGCCCGTACAGCAGGAAGCGCCCGCCTGTCGCCAATACGTCGCCGACGCCGCGGAACATCGCCGCCACGGCATCGGTGGCCATGATGTGCGCGGTGTTGGCACTGAACACGGCGTCGTACGGACCGCTGGGCCAGCGGTCGCGCAGCACGTCGAGCGGCAACGGTGGCGCTACATTGGCCAGCCCGGCCTCGTCGAGCCAGGCCCGGATGCCGGCATGGTTCTCGGCACGCTCGCTGGTCTGCCAGGTCAGCTGCGGCAGCTGCGGCGCGAAGTACACGGCATGCTGACCGGTGCCGCTGCCGATCTCGAGCAGCGTCGTACAGCCGTGCAGGCGCGGCGCCAGCACGGCGAGGATCGGCTCGCGGTTCTCGACGCAGGACTCGGCGAATGGCTTGTCCATGGGCTCAGGCGGGGCCGGCGGTCAGCGGCCGCAGCACTTCTTGTATTTCCTGCCGCTGCCGCACGGGCAGGGATCGTTGCGCCCGACCTTCGGCGCCGCGAGCCGTTCGGTCTGCGGCTTCGGCACGTCGCCGTCGACGTAGTACCAACGGCCGGATTCGCTGCGGAAGCGGCTGCGCTCGCGATGACGCTGGGTCTGTCCCTGGTCACGGTAGGTCGCGATGAACTCGACCCAGCCCTCGTCATCCCCCGGCTGGCCGGCGTCCGCCGCGACGATCTCGAGCGCCAGCCAGTCGGCGCTCTCGGCCCAGCGCCGCGTCGCTTCGCGGTCCCAGTCGGCGCGGTGTTTCGGGTGCAGGGTGTCGCCGAGGTAGTCGATCGCGTGCTCGACGTAGGCGCTGTAGCGCGAGCGCATCAGGGCCTCGGCGGTCGGCGGCGTTGCGGCGCCGCTGAGGTAGGGCCCACAGCAGTGGTCGTACGACTGGCCGGAGCCGCAGGGGCAGTCTGTCATGGCGGGCGGGATGCTGAACGACGGCGAAACTCGCGCCGATTCTACCGCGAGACGCGGCCGGCTGTCCGTGTCGCGGGCTGCCCTGGACGAGTGGCGTCAGAGCAACCAGAGCAAGGCCAGCGCTGCACCGATCAGCGCGCTCGCCTCGATCGACATCGCGATCAGCGGCACGCTCGACGGCGGCGACTGCAGTTCACTTTTTGCCGCTTGGTATAACATGTTGATGAGCCCGGCTTGTTGTTTGCACTACACTGTATACACATTTTATACACCAAGATCGCTAAGTCTGCAATGCCCAAGGAAAAAATTATCAACTTCCGTATCGACGCCCAGCTCAAGAAGCAGGCCAAGAAACTCGCGGAAACAGATGGGCGAAGCCTATCGAACTGGCTGACTCGATTGATCGAACGCGAGATCGCGCAGGCCGGCAAGAAGGGCTAACGGCGGCGCCGCCGGTGCGGGCGCCATTGACCCGGTGAACCCCGTCCCGGGCGCGGCGGCGCGGGCGCCGGGCGGTCTGCCGGGTCCGCGGCCGGAACCGGGCCACGCCGGCGCTACAGTCCCAGCTCCTGCCAGCGTTTGCGGATCCGCGTGACCGACACCGGCTGTGGCGTCTTCAACTGCTGTGCGAACAGCGAGACGCGCAGCTCTTCGAGCAGCCAGCGGATCTCGTCGAGACGCGGATCGACGCTGCCCTGCTCGCGGGCCCGCGCCGCGCGCCGCCGCCAGTCGGCGAGCAGATCCGCCATCTCGTCCATGCGTTGCCGGTCGCGCGCTGCGGCACTGTGCAGTTTTTCCAGGCGCAGCGACATCGCGCGCAGGTAACGCGGATACTGGGCCAGGCGCTGCCAGTCGACGTCGTGCAGAAACCCCCGATACAGCAGACCATCGAGCTGCTGCCTGACGTCGTCGACCGATGGCTGCCAATTCTTCTGTGTGAGTGTCGCCACTGTCGCACGCAGCGCATGCGCGGCGGCGAGAATCGCCGCGACGCGCTCGCTGATCTCGAGCAGCGCCGGACCGAGGCGTGCGCGACCGGCGGCGCGACAGGCCTCGAAGGCATCGCGGTCGCGGACCTGCCACGGCTCGTCGACGAAGGCGCGCGCGAACGCGAGCAGTAGCAGGTCGTCGAGCAGGTCGGGCGGCTCGTCACGACCGTCGGGCGGCCCGGCCACGTTGGCATAGTGCAGACGCATCTGCTGCAGGCCGCGGACGCTCTTTTTCAGCGTCCGCGCCGCCTTGGCCTCGCGCAGCATCAACAGCCGCAGCACGCCGTGGCGATGCGCACGCTGTGCCGCGGCCAGGCCGTCGAGCAGGCGCACCTCGACATGGCTGCCACAGTCGACCAGCGCCGGGAAGGCGCGAACCTGCAGGCGACCGGCACGCTGCGTGACCGTCTCCGGCAGCGCATCGCAGGTCCAGTCGACGAGCCGCAGCGAGCGCTCCGCGGACGCCGCATCGCCACCGGGTGCGTGCAGCGCCCGCGCCCGACCGGCGTGCGCCTGCTGCAGTGCGGCGAGGTCGCGCGAGACCGCGACCGGGCTGCGCAGATCGTCGTCGAGCACGCGTATGCGCAACCGCAGGTGCTCGGGCAGCTGCTCCGGCTGCCACGCGTCTTCGGGCACGGCGACGTCGGCGATCTGTCGCAGCGCCGCGCCGAGCACCTGGATCAGCGGTGCGTCGGACGCCGGCAGCGCCTGCAGGCAGCGCTCGGCATAGTCCGGGATCGGTACCAGCCGGCGACGGATCGCCTTCGGCAGGCCCTTCAACAACAGCGTGATCTTCTCGCGCAGCAGGCCGGGCACAACGCGGTCGACGAGGCCCGGTGTCAGCTGACCGAGCATGCCGACCGGCACCAGCAGGGTCACACCGTCGTCGGGCTCGCCCGGCGCGAAATGGTAGCGCAGCGGCAAGCGCGTGCCGTCGAGTTCGAGATGATCCGGGAACTGCGCAATCCACTCGCTGTCGACGTCGCCGCGCTGCAGGTCCTCGCGGCGCATGTGCAACAGCTTGGCGCGCGCCTTCGGCAGCCCGCGCAGCCAGGTCTCGAGCGCGACGACGCTGTAGACGTCGTCCGGGACGCGGCTGGCGTAGAACGCGTGGATGCGTTCTTCGTCGACCAGCAGATCGCGACGCCGCGACTTGGCCTCGATGTCGCGCAGGTCGGCGATCAGCTCGCGGTTGTGGCGCCAGAACGGTGCCCGCGTGTGCATGTCGCCCTCGGTCAGACCGTGACGCAGAAACAGCTCGCGCGATGTGACCGGATCGATGCGCCCGAAGTTGACCCGGCGCCGCGGCACGATCGTCAGGCCGTACAGCGTGACCTTCTCGTCGGCCGCGACCTGGCCCTTGCGGCCCTGCCAGCGCGGCGACGAGTAGCTGTGCTTGACCAGGTGGCCGGCCAGCGGTTCGATCCACTCCGGCTCTATCGCGGCGACGCCGCGCGCGTAGAGCCTGGTCGTCTCGACCAGTTCGGCGGCCATGACCCACTTCGGCGACTTCGCGAACAGCCCCGAACCCGGGAAGATGAAGAAATGGCGGTTACGGGCGCCGATGTAGTCGCGGCTGTCGCCCTGGCTGCGCATGCCGACGTGGCTGAGCAGGCCGCTGAGCAGGGCGCGATGCAGCGTCGCGTAGTCGGCGTCGCGCTGGTTGTCGCGGTAGCCGAGCTCGTGCATCTGCACGCGCAGCTGCACCTGCACGTCGTGCCACTCGCGCACCCGGCTCGGCGACAGGAAGTGCTGCCGACACAGGCGCTCGAACTTGCGTCGGGTCAGGTGCCTGCGATTGTCCTCGAGGAAGCGCCACAGGTTCAGCCAGGCGACAAAATCGGACCGTTCATCGCCGAACTGGGCATGCGCCTCGTCGGCCTCCTGGCGCTTTTCCGCCGGGCGTTCACGCGGGTCCTGGGCAGACAGCGCGGCGGCGATCACGACCACCTCGCGCAGGCATCCGCCGTGCGCCGCGGCAACCAGCATGCGGCCGATGCGCGGGTCGACTGGCAGGCGCGCCAGGCCGCGGCCGAGCTTCGTGACCTTGTGACGTCGATCGACGGCGGCCAGTTCCTCGAGCAGCTTGTAGCCATCCCGGATCAGGCGATCGTCCGGCGGATCGACAAACGGGAACGCGGCGATGTCGCCGAAGCCCAGCGTCGCCATCTGCAGGATCACGGCGGCGAGGTTGGTGCGCTGGATCTCCGGTTCGGTGTACACGGCTCGCGCGGCGAAGTCGTCTTCGTCGTAGAGGCGGATGCAGATGCCGTCGGCGACCCGGCCGCAACGCCCCTTGCGCTGCTCGGCACTGGCTTGCGAGATCCGCTCGACCGGCAGGCGCTGGATCTTGCTGCGTGCGCTGTAGCGGCTGATGCGGGCGAAGCCGGCATCGACCACGTAGCGGATGCCCGGTACCGTCAGCGAGGTCTCGGCGACATTGGTCGCCAGCACGATGTGCCGCCGCCCGCTCGGCGCGAACACCCGCGCCTGCTCGGTCGGGCTCAGCCGGGCATACAACGGTATGACCTCGCTGTGCAGCATCTTGTGTTTGCGCAGCGTCTCCGCGGTCTCACGGATCTCGCGCTCACCGGACAGGAACACCAGGATGTCGCCGTGGCCTTCGACGCCGAGCTCGTCGATGGCATCGACGATCGCCTGCTGCATCGCCTCGTCGCGTTCGCCGGCGCCCGGATCCCCGGGCGGTCGGTAACGGACCTCGACCGGGTAGGTACGGCCCGACACCTCGATGACGGGCGCATCGGCGAAGTGCCGCGAGAAGCGCTGCGGATCGATCGTCGCCGACGTGATGATCACCTTGAGGTCCGGGCGCCGCGGCAACAGCCGGCGCAGGTAACCGAGCAAGAAGTCGATGTTCAGGCTGCGTTCGTGGGCCTCGTCGATGATCAGCGTGTCGTAGTCACGCAGGTCGCGGTCGCTGCGGATCTCGGCCAGCAGGATGCCGTCGGTCATCAGCTTGACGTGGGTCCGCTCTCCGACGTGGTCGCGGAAACGCACCTTGTAACCGACACTGCCGCCGACCTCCTCGCCGAGTTCGCCGGCGATACGCACCGCCAGGCTGCGTGCCGCGATGCGCCGCGGCTGGGTATGGCCGATATGGCCGAACACGCCGCGCCCGAGATCGAGGCAGATCTTCGGCAGCTGCGTCGACTTGCCGGAGCCGGTCTCGCCGCACAGCACGATGACCTGGTGGTCGCGGATCAGCGCGCGGATCTCGTCGACGCGTTCGCTGATCGGCAGTTCGGCCGGAAAGGCCGGTCGCGGCAGCGCCGCGGCGCGCTGCTGCGCGGCAGCGCGCGAGCGCTCGATCTGCTGGACCAGCGCCAGCCAGTCGGCGCTGGCCGCGTCGCCGGCGGCGAGCCGGCCCAGGCGACCCGCCAGCCGTGCTCGATCGCGCAGCAGGCATGCGTCGATTTCGCGGCGCAGCTGCGCCGGATCGGGAAAGGGGCTCGGCGTCGACATCGGGGCCGCCATTGTCGTCAGCCGGCGCCGGGGCGACAAGGGGTGCCGGACACGACGCGACCGGTGCGCCTGATGTCGGCCGCAGCGCCGAGCAGGACGAACCCATGGCCACGGCGCTCGGCCGTCGACGCAGCCGCCGGCCGAGAGCGCCGACCGCCTTGCCTGCGCCGGTGGCAGCACCCAGCGGCACGCCGCAGGGCCGGAACGGCCGGACACGCGATCACGCCTCGTGTCACAGCGCCGACTGGCTCGCCGGTGATCCCGCGGACCGCCGGAGACCACGATTCACCGACTGCCCAGGAAAGTCATGACTGAAATGCGAATACGCTTCACGAAGTCGGCGCAAACGCGCCGTGATGGCTCGCCCGCGGTAAAGGTTGCGCAGGCGCCGCCACTAGTAAGAAAGGAGCGAAGGGACGATCGCACGTTCCTGCCGGGGTCGTGGAACGATCCGACAACACGCAGCGACTGGATGCAGACCATAAAACAGCCGACAGCCAGCAATCCCCCAACGCGTCCCTACGACGCACGGGTCATCACGTCGATCGGTTTCGCGATCGTCGTCGGCATGCTGCTGCTGTCGGTTCTATCCGGCTACCACACGATCAACCGCCACAACGAGTCACTGGCGCTGATGGTGCGCGCCGCCGGCGTGAAGACGACACTGGCATACACGATGCGCGAGTCTACCCAGGGGCGCATCGACAGTCTGCGGCGCATGGCCCGGCAGATCGATCCATTCGATCGCGATGAAGAGAAGATGCGCTTCTACGCCCATGCCGGCAAGTATCTCCGCGCACGGCAGATTCTGCTTCAGAACCTGCAGACCGATCGCGAACGGCAGAACATCGAGCACCTCGACGCCACGGCGGCGACCGTCGGCGGCGCCGACGCCCGCACGCTCGACGCCTTGTTCGACGACCACTCGCCGACGTCGCTGGTCGACGACGCGGTACAGGAATCGATCGACGGCCACCTCGCGTCGCTGGGCGCCCTCGATACGATGGTGCGCACGATCCACCGGACCACCCAGGACCAGATCGACAGCGCCGGCCGCGACTTCCACCGCACGATCCTGGTCACGATGGTGACCGGCATCGGCGCATTCACGATCGCGGTTGGCATCGCCGTGTTCGTCTTCATCAACGCCCGCGCTCGCAGCCGTTGGCTGTCGCATCATGCAGCGCACGACGGACTGACCGACCTGCTCAACCGCCAGGCCTTCGAAGCGGCGTTGCGGCTGACACTGGAACACTCGGCGTATTCGTCGGCACACCATGCCGTCGTGATGTTCGACCTCGACCGCTTCAAGCTCGTCAACGACAGCTGCGGCCACCCCGCCGGCGACGCATTGCTCAAGGAGCTGTCGCAGGAACTGCTTGCCTGTCTACGGTCGGCGGACGTACTGGCGCGTATCGGCGGCGACGAGTTCGGGGTCCTGCTGCGCTACACGCGCCCCGAAGACGCCGAAACCGTCGCAGAGAAGATCCGCGCGGCCGTCGAAGGATTCAGCTTCCTCCACAACAGCCAGACGTTCCACGTCCAGGCCAGCATCGGTCTGGTGTCGTTCGGAGACCAGCCGGTCACGCTCGAAGAGCTGATGAGCGCCGCCGACGCGTGCTGCTATTCGGCGAAGGTCGAAGGCGGCAACCGGGTGCATCAACCGACGACCAGTTTCGAGAATACCGGGCGACGCAGCGGCGAAATGCGCTGGGTCATGCGCATCTCCGACGCGATCCAGAACGACGGCTTCGTGTTGTTCGGCCAGATCATCAAGCCGCTGCACCGCGAACTCGACGACGGGCGCCTGACCCTGGAGGTGCTGCTGCGCATGCGCGACGAGGGCGGTTTGGGACTGATTCCGCCGGGTCAGTTCCTGCCAGCCGCCGAACGCTACGGCCTGGTACCGGACATCGACCGCTGGGTGGTACGCCACACGCTCGACTGGCTGGCCGGGCTGGGCAAGATCGCCGCGCAGATGCGCGTCAACATCAACATCTGCGGAACGGCGGCCTCCGACCCGCAGTTCCACAGCTACGTGCGCGAGTGCATCCACAAGACCGGCGTACCACCGACGTCACTGTGCTTCGAGATCACCGAATCCATTGCGATCAGCAACCTGGCCAATGCCGCGGCCTTCATCGACGCCCTGCGCGATCTCGGATGCCTGTTCGCACTCGACGATTTCGGCAGCGGCCTGTCGTCGTTCAACCAGCTGCGCAACCTCAAGGTCGACTACCTGAAGATCGACGGAAGCTTCATCCAGAACGTCGATCGCGATCCGATCAACCGCGCAATGGTCGAATCGATCAACGCGATCGGTAAAAAGCTCGGCAAGCGTACGGTCGCCGAGTACGTCGAGAACGACCGCATCATGCGGATCCTTCAGGAGATCGATGTCGACTTCGCGCAGGGCTTCGGTCTGCACAAACCGGAACCGTTGAGCAACATTGAACAGACGATCGTCGCGGCCGACGGTGAACAGGGCGCGAACGACTCGATCGTGGCCTGACCGGCCGGCGGCGTGGGGTCAGTGGCCGGTGCCCTTGAGCGCCGCGACCATACCCTCGATCGTATCCTTTGCGTCACCGAAGATCAGCGAGGTGTTTTGCTGATAGAACAGCAGGTTGTCGACACCCGAGTAGCCTGGGTTCATCGACCGCTTGAGGAAGTAGACCTGCTTCGACCTGCCGGCCTCGAGGATCGGCATGCCATAGATCGGGCTCGATGTATCGTCCTTGGCCGCCGGGTTGACGACGTCGTTGGCGCCGACCACCAGTGTTACGTCGGTCGAGGCGAACTCCGGGTTGATCTCGTCCATTTCGAGCACGTGGTCGTAGGGGATATCGGCCTCGGCGAGCAGCACGTTCATGTGGCCGGGCATGCGGCCGGCGACCGGATGGACCCCGAATTTGACCTCGACGCCGTTGGCCTCGAGCAGTTCCATCATCTCTTTCAGCGCGTGCTGGGCCTGGGCGACGGCCATGCCGTACCCGGGTACGACGATCACGCGGTTGGCGTCCTCCATCCAGTACACCGCATCCTCGACCGACGCCGATCTGATGCCCTTCTCCATCGCCGTGGCACCGGCGCTCTGCGCTGCGCCGCCGTCGCTGCCGAAACCGCCGAACACGACGTTGATGATCGAGCGGTTCATCGCGCGGCACATGATGTAGGACAGGATCGCGCCAGAGAAACCGACCAGCGCACCGACGATGATCAGCAGGTTGTTCTGCAGCGTGAAGCCGGTCGCCGCCGCGGCCCAGCCCGAGTAGCTGTTGAGCATCGAGATGATGACCGGCATGTCCGCGCCACCGATCGGGATGATCAGCGTGACGCCGAGGACCAGTGCGAGCAAGGTCATCAGCGCCAGCGACACGACGCTGCCGGTCATCGCAAAGTGAACGCCGAGCGCGATCGTGATCACGGCGATCGCGGCATTCAGCTGGTGCTGCAGCGCGAACTTGACCGGCTTGCCCGAGATCAGGCCCTGCAGCTTGCCGAACGCAATCACCGAACCGGTGAACGTGATCGCGCCGATGATCGCGCCGGCCGACAGTTCGCCCATCAGCACCGCATTTAGCAGGCCGGCGTCGCGCTTGTTCAGGAAGGTGCCGATCGCGACCAGCACGGCGGCGAGGCCGACGAAGCTGTGCAGCGCGGCGACCAGCTGCGGCATTGCCGTCATCTGGATGCGCATCGCGACGACGATGCCGATCACGGCGCCGACCACGACGCCGACGATGATGAAACCGTAGGATTGCACCTCGCTGCCGAGCAGCGTTGCGACGATCGCGATCGCCATGCCGGCCATGCCGAGGTAACTGCCGCGGCGCGCCGATGCCGGATGGGTCAGGCCTTTCAGCGACAGGATGAACAGGACGGCCGAGACCAGGTAGGCGATGGCCTGTGCGTTGGCGGAGATCTGCATGCGTCAGCGCCTCACTTGTCCTTCTTCTTGAACATCGCCAACATCCGGTTGGTCACCAGGAACCCGCCGAACACGTTGATCGATGCCAGCAACACGGCGAAAAAACCGGTGATCTCGGCGAATGTGCCGGCCGATTCGAGGCCGGCGACGAGCAACGCACCGACGATGACGATGCCCGATATCGCATTGGTCAGCGCCACCAGCGGCGTGTGCAGCGACGGCGTGACGCCCCAGATCACCCAGTAGCCGATGAAACAGGCCAATACGAAAACATAGAGCGCTACGAGTGTGTCCGGCATGGCCGTGTCCTCAGGTCAGATGCGGTGGGATTCGGTTCAGGCGTTGCGTGCACGCAGCTGCGCATCACGGGTGATCTCGTCGTCGTCGAGATCCTTGATGCGGACAACGTCATCGCCGCGGTCGAGCACGATGTCCAGCAGGTTGGCGACGTTTCTCGCGTAGAAGCTGCTCGCGTCGGTCGGCATCATCGCCGGGTAGTTGGTGTGACCGACCAGGACCACACCATGCTTGACGACGACCCGTCCGGCCTCGGTCAGCGGGCAGTTGCCGCCGGTCGCGGCAGCGAGGTCGACGATCACCGACCCAGCGCGCATGCGCTCGACGACGTCCGCGGTGATCAGGGTCGGCGCCGGACGGCACGGGATCAGCGCCGTCGTGATGATGATGTGCGCCTTGGCGAGTTCGTCGGCGAGCAGGGCCTGTTGCCGTGCCTTGCCCTCGTCCGACAGTTCCTTGGCATAGCCGCCCTCGCCGGCGCCGCCCTCGCCGATGTCGAGCACGATCGCCTTGGCGCCGAGCGACTCGATCTGCTCGCGCGTCTCGGGGCGCACGTCGTAGGCATACACGTCGCCGCCGAGCCGACGAGCGGTCGCGATCGCCTGTAGTCCGGCGACCCCGGCGCCGAGCACGACGATCCGCGCCGGTTTGGCCGATCCGGCCGACGTCATCATCAACGGCACGAAGCGGCCGAAGTGATTGACCGCCTCGACCACGGCGCGGTAGCCGGCGATGTTGCTCTGCGACGACAGCGCATCCATCGACTGTGCGCGCGAGATCCGTGGGATACGCTCGACGGACAGCACCGTGATCCCTTTGGCGTGCATCGCCGTGATCACCGGGTCCTCGTCACAGGTCTCGGCATGGCCGACGAACAGGGCACCGTCGCGCATCGCCGCGACGTCATCGGCGGACGGCTTGCGCACCGTGGCGACGATATCGCTGGCCAGCGCGGTCGCCCGGTCGGTCAGGGTCGCGCCCGCCTCGGTATAGGCGTCATCGCCGAAGTGCGCGTGCTGGCCGGCGCCGCGCTCGATCAGCACCTCGAGCCCGCCGGCGACCAGTTTCTTGGCAATTTCGGGCGTTGTCGCGACCCGCGACTCGCCGTCGACAGACTCCTTGGGGATCCCGAGCTTCATGGACCTGGCTCAATACTCCGTGCACCGCGTCGAAACAGCGCGGCATTATCGTTCGAACACCTGTGGCGGTCAAAATCCGTGATGGGCCTTGCGCGACCTGCTGTCTTGCGCGGCACCGTCGTGACCGTGGCGCGCGGCATCGCCGTCCAACGCAAACCGGCGCCGGTGCAGTCGGTCGCTGCTCGACGACGGAAACGCTGTCAGCGAGTTTTACAGCAGTGCCGGCGACGCTCACATTGGACAATGATAAGGCACTGTTTTACCATGTCTTTCCTGATCTGGCCCGGATTCTGCTTTAGTAGAAACCAAAAACAATAAACAACAAAAAGAACAACACACAACGGGACCCCCGTCAGGGGCAATTGCAGAGCCGGCGCACGCCGGCTTTTGTTTGCGTGGCGTGACGGCGCCGACCTGCGCGCATGACAGCCGACCGGGCAGCGCCGGGTCGCGTGACCCCGGTCGCGGTCAGCGCACCGCTGCGGCTCGCCGGCTGGCTCGGTTGGCTGGTTCGGTTGGACGGCGCCGCGGCGACGCGTCGCGCGCCGGACCGCGCAATCCGCGTCGACCGCTCAGACCCCGCGCGCGCCGCTGGCGACGTGGCCGACGAACCAGCGATAGGCCTGCTCCAGCCCGGCTTCGAGCGGGATTCGTGCGCGCCACCCGAGGCCGTTGATCATCCGGGTATCGACCAGTTTGCGCGGCGTGCCATCGGGCATCGATGGGTCGAACGCCAGCTCGCCGTCAAAACCGACCACGCGTCGAACCATCTCGGCCAACTCGCGGATCGTCAGGTCTTCGCCGACACCGACGTTGACCGGTGATTCACCGCTGTAGACATCCATCAGGAACAGCAGCGCGTCGGCCAGATCGTCGACGTGCAGGAATTCGCGGCGCGGCGTGCCGGTGCCCCACAGCGATACGCTCGACTCGCCGGCCAGTTTCGCCGCGTGCATCTTGCGCAGCATCGCCGGTACGACGTGCGACGTCTCGAGATCGTAGTTGTCACCCGGGCCATAGAGGTTGGTCGGCATCGCCGAGATGAAATCGCAGCCGTGCTGCCGGCGATAGGCCTGGCAGAGCTTGATGCCGGCGATCTTGGCGACCGCGTACCACTGATTGGTGGGTTCGAGCGGTCCGGTGAGCAGCGCGTCTTCGGGCATCGGCTGCGGTGCCAGCTTCGGGTAGATGCATGTGCTGCCCAGGAACAGCAGTTTGGTCACGCCGACGCGGTACGCCGCGTGGATGACGTTGCTCTCGATCGCCAGGTTGTCGTAGAGGAAGTCCGCAGGGTAGCTGTCGTTGGCGACGATGCCACCAACCCGCGCGGCGGCCAGCACGACGTAGTCCGGTCGCTCGGCGTCGAAGAAGGCGTTGACAGCGGCCTGGTCGCGCAGGTCCAGCTCGGCGCTCGACCGGGTCACGACCTGCGTGAGGCCGGCCGCATCGAGCGCGCGTAGCACCGCGGCGCCGACCATGCCGCGGTGACCGGCGACGTAGACCCTGGCTGTCGTGTCTTGCAGAAAGCTCATGTTCGCCATCGTTGCCGTGCGTGGGAGGCGCGCGCGCCAGGTCCGTTCACCCTGCCGGCACGTCACCCGGTACCGCCGGGTGGATCGCCACGCCATGCCGGTTACAGTCCGGGGTCAATCGCATCGCCTTCTGCCCTGCGGGTCGCGGCGCAGCGCCGCCGCTTCAGCACTTTGCCATCGATCTCGACAGTGTCGTGGCAGCAATCGACCCCGCCGCTACTCGTAGTACCTGAACGCCTTGAAGCCCTCGCGTTCGATCATCGCGTCACGCTGTGCCAGTTCGAGGTCAGCTTGCATCATCTCCCGCACCATGTCCTCGAACGTGATCTTCGGCTTCCAGCCGAGTTTCTCGTGCGCCTTGCTCGAATCACCCAGCAGCGTCTCGACCTCGGTGGGGCGGAAATACCGCGGATCTACCTCGACGATGGTCCTGCCGGTCTCGTCGTCGATGCCCTTTTGGTCCAGACCCTTGCCTTCCCAGCGGACCCGAAGGTCGACATGCGCTGCGGCGACGTCGACGAACTCTCGCACCGAGTGCTGCCGGCCGGTCGCGATCGCGAAGTCGTCGGGTTCGTCCTGCTGCAGCATCAGCCACTGCATTTCTACGTAGTCCTTCGCGTGCCCCCAGTCACGCCGGGCATCCAGGTTTCCGAGGTAGAGGCGGTCCTGCAGGCCAAGCCTGATACGCGCCAGTGCGCGGGTGATCTTGCGGGTCACAAAGGTCTCGCCGCGAACCGGCGACTCGTGGTTGAACAGGATGCCGTTGCAGGCATAGATGCCGTAGGCCTCGCGGTAGTTGACCGTGATCCAGTACGCATACAGCTTGGCGCACGCATACGGCGACCGCGGGTAGAACGGCGTCGTCTCGTTCTGCGGGATCTCGCGCACCTGGCCGAACAGCTCGGACGTCGAGGCCTGGTAAAAGCGTGTCTTGTCCTCGAGGCCGAGGATACGGATCGCCTCGAGGATGCGCAGCGTGCCGATCGCGTCGGCGTTGGCGGTGTACTCGGGCGATTCGAACGACACCGCGACATGGCTCTGCGCGGCGAGATTGTAGATCTCGTCCGGCTGGACCGACTGAATCACGCGGATCAGGCTGGTGCTGTCGGTCAGGTCGCCGTAGTGCAGGATCAGACGCCGGTCGTCGACGTGCGGGTCCTGGTAGAGGTGATCGATGCGGTCGGTGTTGAACAACGACGAGCGACGCTTCAGTCCGTGAACCTCGTAGCCTTTGGCAATCAGCAGCTCGGCGAGATAGGCGCCATCCTGGCCGGTGATTCCGGTAATCAACGCAGTCTTCACAATGGCAATGCCGGGCCCTGAGGGTGAGTGACAGACTGGTGATGATATCGTATCCGCACAGCGTAGGCGGCCGGGCAGCTGCAGATGGCGTGCCCTGGCGACATCCGGCACCGTCGCCCTGTTGACGTCGGCTCAGGCCCCGGTGCCGAACGCATCCGCGACCGCGGTGCCGGCCTCGGTGCCGGCCCGGTCTCAAGCAGGGGGCGGGACGAACGACTCGCCGGCCGGCGCTTCGCCACCGAGGCGCCTGCGGGGTAGCGGCACGGGTTCGACAGATACCGCGATGTCAGGACGACAGTCGTCGGCCGTGCGTTGACATCAGGACGTGGTCATGGCGTCGCGGCGCCGGCGACAAATGGCGCAGGCAACCCCATGGGCGAGCCCCTCTCCGTCGCCGCACCCCGGGCCGGCGCCAGCGATGGCGCGGTCGCAACAAAGGGGCCAAGACGGCAGGCGGCAGTCGCCCCACGACATAATTCCTATATTTGGGACGCATTCCCCGGAACCGAGAGCGACCTGGCTCTCCCCGGGTTCTGCTTCGCGATGGATTCCAGTGTCTTGCCGGCTCCCCCGAAGTTGGCATGAACCCTGCTGCTAAGCGACTTTCTACACGCCTGTTTGCGGGGTCAGTCCGATCTCATGGGCCGAAATCGAATGCCGTGGTCAGCTGCGTTGCTTGCACTGCTCTGGACCCTGTCGGTCGCAGGCGCCAACGCCATGCCGCCAAACAGCAACGCGCGAGGTAACGACAACGCGCGAGGGGACGACTACGCGCAACGGAGCGGCAACGCGCGAGGTAACGACAGCGGGCGCGGCAACGGCAACGGGCGCGGCAACGACAACGGGCGCGGCGACGGCAACGGGCGCGGCGACGGCAATGGGCGCGGCGGCGGCAACGGGCGTGGCGACGGCAACGGGCGCGGCGACGGCAACGGGCGCGGCAACGGCAACGGGCGCGGCAACGGCAACGGGCGCGGCAACGGCAACCCGCGAGGCGGGCTGGCGCTCGGGCGCGAGGTGTTCCTGACCTACTGCACCGGCTGCCACGGGTTCGACGGCATGGCGTTCTTCGAGTACGCCCCGTCGTTCGCGATGGGCGAGCGTCTGCAGAAGAGCGACGCCGAGCTGATGAACAGTATCCTCAACGGCCTGAACGCGATGCCCGCGTGGGAAGGTAAGCTGCCCAGGCGCTCGCTGGAACAATCCCTGGCCTATATCCGCCACATGGCCAGGACCGGCAAGTTCGAGGCCCCGAAGAACTGGACCGGCCCGTACTTCATCTTCGCGCCCCTCGGCACCGATCCGACCGTGGACTGGCGGACACAGTAGTCCAGGCGCTACTGGCCGCGCCCGGCTCCGCGGGCGCGGCAGGCCCGTCAACGGTCACAGCTGACCGAACTTCTCGCGCAACCCGAGCAATCGCGCGACACCGCCGAACGACCCCACCCAGAGGCTGCCGTCTTCGCCTTCCGCCAGCGAGAACACGTTGTTCGCGTAGAGCCCGTCACTGGTGGTCAGGACCTCGAAGGTCTTGCCGTCGAAGAACGCCATGCCGTTGCTGGTACCCACCCACAACGCGCCGCCACCGGCCGATTCGAGCATGAAGACATGGTTGGCGGGCAGACCGTCGGCCACGGTGAAGTGCTGCCATTTTTCGCCGTCGAAGCGCGCGAGGCCGCCGCCCCAGGTGCCGCACCAGACGATACCGTCGTCATCGACATGCAATGCGACGATGTAGTTTGGGTTGTACGCGACATCGACACCCTCCAAACCCATTTCGACTTTCTGCCGGGCATGGTGGCTCGACTCCTTGGCCGGGTCGCGTTGGAACTCGATCTGCTCACGGACCAGCTCGTAGGGTGCACCCAGACCATCGTCGTGTTTCCAGTTGTCCCAGACGCCGTTCGTATAGCGTGCCAGCCCACCCTCGGTCGCCATCCATACCTCGCCATTCTTGCCGGCCGCCAACGCATAGACCCAGTCGTTGGGCAGACCGCCGCCGGTGCTGGCGACCGTGAAGGTCGACCATTGCTCGCGGTCGTCCAGCTGGCCGTTCTTGACCAGGTTCGCGCCAGACCACGTGGCGATCCAGATGTCGCCATTTGGCAACTGCAGCAGGTCGTAGACGAAGCCGTCGCCGAGACCATGCTGGATGTTGTAGTTGGTCCAGTCGTCGTTGGCCTCGTCGAACAGCGACAGGCCGCCGCCGTAGGTTCCCACCGCGAGGCGATCGCCGAGCCGGCTGAGATGGAAGATACCGTTGGACAGCAGGCCGGCGCGGACGTCGTACAGCCGGTGTTCGTCGGTGGCGGTGTCGTAGCGGATCACGCCGCCCGATGTGCCGACCCAGACGATCGGGCCATCGGCCAACAGGGCCTTGACATTCGATTCACCGACCCGGAACTGGGCAAAGCGATGGCCGAGCGGCGGCTGCGTACCGGCAATCGAATCGGCGCCCATCGGTAAACCGGCATGCGGATCGGGCGCCGTCGCGGCCGGCGCCGCCGCTGCCGCCGGTGCCGGAGACGCCGTCGAAGTCGGTGCAACCGCGGCGGTCTGCGCCGCCTCGGTCACGACCGGCTCACCGTCGTGAGACCGCTGGCCGAGTTGATAGCCGATGATGCCGACGACCGCGACGGCCCCGATCACGGCGATGGTGGTGCTCGAATTCATTCTAATTCTCCCCCTGTTGCCCCAGGCCCAGCCTGACGACCGCCTCGCGGGTACCTATCCAGATGTCGCCGTCCGGCGTGGCCTCGATCGCGTAGACGTGCAGGTTGCTCAGACCTTCATGGCGACCATAGGTCTGCCAACCCTTGCCATCGAAGCGCGACAGCCCCTTGTTGGTACCGGCCCAGAGCACACCCTCGGCATCGCGTTCGAGCGAATAGACGATGTTGCCCGCCAGACCCTCGTCCTCGGTGTAGTTGACCCACCGCTCGCCGTCGAAACGGGCGAGCCCGCCGCCCCAGGTGCCGGCCCACAGCACGTCGGCATCGTCAATCAGCACGCTGAATACGTAGCCGGGGTTGTAGGTCGCCATGCCGCCGCTCAATACGCCGAGGTCGTGGCGTTCGCGCGTGCCCAGGCCAGTGTTCTTGCTCGGCGGCCGCCCTTCCTCGTTGGCCGCACCCATACCGTCGGCATGCGTCCACGAGACCCACTCGTTGCCGTCGAACCGGCTGATGCCGCCCTCGGTCGCGAACCAGACCCGGTCCTGGGAATCGACAGCGATGCCGTACACCCACTCGTTGACCAGTTCGCGTACGTAGGTCGTCAGCTTGCCGGTCTCCGGGTCGACGCTGTTCGCACCGGCCCAGGTCCCGATCCACAGCGTCCCGTCACGCTGCGAGTCGAATGCATAGACCCAGTAATCCGCCAGGCCGTGCATCGGAAAGAAGGTCTTCCATTCGCCGTCTTTGTAACGTGACACGCCTCCCGAGTTGGTCCCGAACCATTTCTGGCCCTTGTGATCGATACCGACGGCGAACACGTACTCGTTGGCCAGGCCCTCGGTACGGGTAAACGTCTGCCGGACGGATCGGTCCTGCAGGCTGACTTCGTGCACGCCGGACGAGGTCCCTACCCAGATGCTGTTGCGGGCCGGGTCTGCCTTGAGGGCACGGACATAGACATTGCGGCCGACCTCGAAGCGATCCAGCGCCCGGCGCAAGCGGGGCGGCGCGGCCGGCGGCGTCGCTGTCGCGCTGTCGGCGACCGCATCACCGGCAGGCGCGGCCTTGTCTGCGACGTCGGCAACCGGCGCGGCCGGCGCGGCGGTCTGCTTCTCGGCGGTGCTGTCGGGCTCGGATTCGGAACACCCCGCCATCCAGATCAGCGCGGCCGCAAGACAGACGATTCTCCTGGTCATTCTTTTTCCTCAGCCGGCGGCTTTTCCGCCGGGTTATCGAGCGACTCGAGCAAGGTGCCCGCCGTTTCGCTACCGTTGTCTGCCGCACGGCCAAGCAGTTCACGGGCCCGCGCCGCGTCCGGCGTCACCCCAAGATCGCCATCCAGGTAGGCCTTGCCCAGCACCACCAGGGCACGGTTGTTACCGGCGGCGGCGGCTTTCTCGAACCAGCCGCGTCCGGTCTCGAGGTCCTTGTCGACGCCATCGCCCAGCAGGTACATCGTACCCAGTTCGACGGCCGCCTCCGAGTTCCCGTTGTCGAACGCCGACTGGTAATGAACCATCGCGTCTTGGTTTTGCCCGGCCTTGTCCAAGATGTAACCGAGCAGGTACTGGGCATCGGCATGGCCCGCCGACGCCGCCCGCCCGAGGTGTTGCATCGCCGTAACGACGTCGTCCTCGCGATAGGCCTTCGCGCCGACCTCGTAGTCGGCCGCGGGATCGGCGACGGCCGCACCCAGCCACAGCGTCGCGGTCATTGCGGCTACGGCGCCGGGAAACAGGTTCTTCGCCTTCAATCTTATTCCTCCCGGTATTCAGGTGTTCATGTCTTCCAGTTTGCGATACAAGGTCGACAGACCGATGCCGAGGCGCCGCGCCGCGCGCTGGCGGTCTCCCTCCGACTGATCGATCGCCTCCTTGATCAGGCCCTGCTCGAACTCGCGCACCTGTTGCCGCAGGTTGCCAATCGTGATCGTCCGGCCGACGTCCGTATCGCCCTGGCCGACGGCTTCGGTACGCGAAACCTGATCCGGCAGATCGGAGAGCTGGACACAACCGTCGTCGGCGAGCACCAGGGCGCGCGCGATGACGTTCTGCAGCTCGCGCAGGTTTCCCGGCCAGCTGTATCGGGTCAATACCTCCTCGGCGGTCGGGTCGACGACGAAGTCCCGATCCAGACCCAGGCGCATCGATTCCAGCGCGACGAAGTATTTCAGCAGCGCCGGCAGATCATCCCGCCGTTCCCGCAGCGGCGGCATGTGAATATGCAACACATTGAGGCGGTAGAAAAGGTCTTCCCGGAACTTTCCCTGCGACACCATCTCGGCCATGTCGCGGTTGGTCGCGGCCAGAATCCGCACATTGACGCGGCGCGCCAGCTGCGAGCCAACCGCCCTGACCTCCTTCTCCTCGATCGCGTGCAGCAACTTCACCTGCAGCCCGATCGGCAGCTCCGAGATCTCGTCGAGAAACAGCGTGCCGCCGTCGGCCTCGTGAAAAAGGCCCTTTTTGTTGCGATCCGCGCCGGTAAAGGCACCCTTGACGTGGCCGAAGAACTCGCTTTCCAGCAACTGCTCAGGGATCGCACCGCAGTTCACCTGGATGAACGACGAATCGCTGCGCGTGCTGCGGCCGTGGATGTTCTTGGCGAGAAAGCTCTTGCCGGTACCGCTCTCGCCGGTGATCAACACGGTCCCCTCGGTGCGCGCCACCCTGTCGGCCAGCGCCTCGACCTGGCGCATGATCGACGACACGCTGACCGGCGGCTCCAGCTCCTCGTGATCGACGATGCTCCTGAGACGGCGGTTCTCGGCCCGCAGATTGTCCAGATCGGCAATGTGCTGGAGACGGTGCGCCACGTCCTCGGCCCTGAGCGGCTTGGTCAGGTAGTCGAAAGCGCCCAGCTTCATCGCACCGATCGCGTTGCTGACCGACGCAAACGCGGTGATCATCAGGAAGGCCGTCTCGACACCCTCCGCCCGCGCCTGTCGCAGCACGTCGATGCCACCGATGTCCGGCAGGCGCATGTCGCAAATGCAGACGTCGTAGTAGTTGCCCAGCAGATCGGTAACCGCCGGTTTGCCTTCGCCACGCTCGTCGACCTGGTGCCCATAGCGCTCCAGCTGCGAACGAAGGACTTGTCTGATGGCGGGCTCGTCATCGACGACCAGGACTCGCAGGCTGCGCGTCAATTCAGCACCCCGCTGACCGGCAACTCGTCGCCCGCGTCATCGATCGGCAGCACCAGGTGAACGGCCGTTCCTTTCCCCGGCTCACTGTCGATGTGCAGCGACCCGCCGTGGGAGACCGCGATCGTGTCGCACAACGACAGGCCGAGACCGGTGCCCTTACCGACCGGCTTGGTCGTGTAGAAAGGTTCCATGACATGCGACAGGGTATCCTCTGACATCCCGCATCCGTTATCGCGTACCGTGACATGGACACGTTCGCCGTCGTATTCGCTCGTCAATACGATGCACGACTCGTCCCCCGAATGCGCGGCCGAGCAGGCGTCCATCGCGTTGATCAATAGATTCATGAACACCTGGGTCAACTGGTCGGCGACGCCGACGATCGCCGGCAGGTCCTTGTCGAGCTGCAGATCGAGCTTGACGTGGCGGAACCGCCGATCGTAGGACAGCAGGCGCGCCGTACTGCGCAACAGACTGTTCAGGTCGAGCAGTTCGCGCTCGCGCGGCCTCGGAGAAGCGAAGTCCGCGATCTCTCGGGTGATGCGGCCCAGGCGTGTCGTCTGCTCGTCGATCAGGTCGATATTGCGCGCCACCGCATCGTCGTACGGACATTCCCCCGGTGGGCGGCCGCCGCAGACATCGACCGTCTTGAGCTCCGACGCCGCTCCTGCGATTGCCGCGATCGGGTTGCCGACCTCGTGCAGGATACCGGCCGCCAGCTGGCCGATGGCGGCCATCTTCTCGTGATGAAAGTACTGCTGGCGCGTCTTCTCCAGTTCATCCTGGGCCTCGCGCCTTGCCGAGATGTCGCGGACGACGGCGATATAGCTGGTGTCGGCGCCGAGTTCGACCGGGCCGATCCAGATATCGGCCGGAAACTCGCTGCCGTCCACGCGACGCAGCAGCACCTCCTTCTGTACGTTCACGTCGGGCTGGCGCAGCTCTACCGCCTTGTCTTCTGCGATGAAGCTCGTCATCTCGCGGCCGATCAGGCTGGATTCCCGGCCGCCGAACAATCGCAACGCCGACGAATTCACGCTCTGGATCATGCACTCGGCATCGCAGGTCAGGATCGCGTCCGGTACGTTGTCCATGATCGCCTGCAGGCGCGCCTCGCTCGCGACCAGTCCGGCCTGCACGCGCGCCAGCTGCGTGACATCGTGTTCCACTTCGATCACGCCTTCGAATTCGCCATCCGGCGAGTACAGCGGCGTCGTCAGCAGATCCACGATGATCGGCTGATTGTTTTCGTCGTAATGGGTATGCCTGACCCGCGACGTGCGGCCGTGTTTCATCACCTGGGCCAACGAGCACGGGTGGTCATCGCCCTGGCAGGGTTCGTCGCGGCGGTGCGACACCTGATAGCAATGAAGGAAATCGTCGGGATCGCTGCCGCTGGGTATCAATTGCCGCGCCGCCTTGTTCATCAGCGGGATCGTGTAATCCGGTCGGATGACGAACAACGGGGTACCGATGCCGTCGATTATCGACTGCAGAAACGTCTTCGAT
>JASJCU010000012.1 GCA_030065815.1 Gammaproteobacteria bacterium
CCGCGCATGTTGGTGTTGCCGCGGCCGCTCATGTTCATGCTGAAGTCACCGGCGCCGGCGGCGTCGCCGAGGAAGTCACCGGTGGTGTTGCCCCAGCCGCTGGTGCTGCCGTAGCCACGGTTGTAGTTGTTGTCCCAACCACTACCACCCCAGGGACCACCGCCCCACCAGGCAGACGCGGAAGCGGAAGCAACGATCAGTGCTGCTGCTGCAGCGACTTTTGCGAATTTCATGTCATCAATCTCCGAAAATGGAACTCTGAGTCGTTTATGTACTGCGGGGCCGGACACCCGTTCGGCAACCTCAGGGCCTAGTATTTTAGAGTTTGCTTAAATTGTCAATTAGTATTTTGCTTAATTGACAGCCACAGACTGCAGATCCGGTAGTTATTTTCTATCGGAATCATTTTCGCAATTGCAAAGAAAAAGCCCCGCTGCGGGGCTTCTTCGTCGGCGTCGGCGCGGGTGAGCGGCCGCTCAGTCGAGCGGCGGATTGCCGTCGTAGACCTGGTTCTCGCGGCGCTGCAGATACGAGTCGCGGATGAACGCGTAGGGGTCGAGCGCCCCCTGGTCGACGACGCGACTGGCATTTAGCAGGTCGGCCCGGGTGTCGACGATATTCAGGCCGCGCAGGCCCCATGCCACGGTATCGTCCTCGATGTAGTTCAACGGATCGGTGAACCAGTCGACGACCAGGCCCACGCCGTCGCGCGCCGTGCTCGGGCCGAGGAAAGGCAGCACGATGAACGGCCCCGATTCGAATCCCCATACGCCCAGCGTCTGGCCGAAGTCTTCCTTGTAGCTGGGCAGGTTCATATTACTCGCGACATCCATCAGACCGAGGATGCCGATCGTGCTGTTGATCCCGACCCGACCCACGTCGGAGAACGCGCGGCCTATCTTGAACTGCAGCAAGTTGTTGATCGCAGAACGAATATCGCGCAGGTTGTCGAAGAAATTGGTGACACTCTTGTTGACCGGTTCGGGCGTGACGTAGTTATAGCCCTGGGCCAGCGGTTCGAGCATCGCGCGGTCGAGCAGGTCGTTGAAGCTGTAGGCGGCGCGGTTGTACGGCTCGAGGGGGTCGGCCGGATCGGCATCGGGCCCGGTGGCACAGCCGGCCAGACCCAGTGTCGCCCCGACCAGCACTACGATCGCCCACTTGCGCACCGAGGCGGGTAATTGCATCGTATTGTTCCTTTTCTTCGGATCGTCGTCCGGGTCGAGTGATCCGTCCGACGACGTCGGCATTATAGGCATGCTGTCCGCGACGCAACAGCGCCGGCTCATCGTGGCCACCGCCGCACGTCGAAGCCGAGGCCGCGCAGACCGTTGACCAGACCACTGTCGCCGCCGAGATGCAACGCCCCGACGGCGACCAGCGACGCACCTTCGGCGAGCAGCGGCCGGATACGTTCGAGCATCCGCGCGTTGCGTTCGTCCAACAGCGCGCTGTTGAACCAGTCGACCATGTCCGGCGGCATGTCGGCGTACTGCGCGCGTGCCACCTCGTCGATCTTGTCCAGGTCGCCGCTCAGGAACGCCTGGGTCAACGACTCGAACTGTGTCGGCAACTGGTCGGCGTTCTTGATCATTTCGTCGAGCAGCGCGATCTGCAACGGCATCGGCATGCGCTGGAAAACCGCCAGCTGTTCGGCCGCGGTCTCGAGCCCGACGGTGCGCCGGCCATGCTCGAGCGCATGCAGGTAGATCTCCATGTCGAGGAAGCGCCCGCTGTCCGGGGCCGGCATACCGAGCGTCACCGCGGCTGCCCAAGGCTGCAGGCGGTCGAGCAGCTCGATCGCGAGACCGAGGGAATCGGCCGCGTCGCGCAACGCGGCAAAGCGGCGACAGCCGATGATGTCGCGCAGTCTCCGGTCGACCGGCAGCATACTGGCCGCACCGACGGCGAGCATCGTGACGCCGTCGGGCTGCATCTCGAGCGCGACCGTGTCCACGGCCTCGATAAGCGGCCCGAACTCCACCAGCAGGCCGATGACGCGCGGGTCTTCGGTGTGCATCGTGCCGACCAGATAGCTGCGCGGCATGCCGTCGCGGGTGATCGCATAGACCAGGCCCTGCGCGGCGAACGACGGCGCCGCCAACAGCCACGCCAACCACAGCGCGACGACCGACCGAACCCAGCGGCGTGCACAGAGACGTTTGACCATCGACGGACCCGATTCGGTATGCTGCAGAGCGTGGACGATACAGCATACAACACCGCGATCGGCAGCCGCTTCCGCGGCTATCTGCCGGTCGTCGTCGACGTCGAGACCGGCGGCTTCAACGCACAGACCGACGCCCTGCTGGAGATCGCCGCGGTGATCCTACGCATGGACGGTGACGGCGAGATCCGCCGCGGCGAGACCATCAGCTGTCATGTCCAGCCATTCGCCGGCGCCAATCTCGACCCCAAGGCGCTGGCGTTCAACGGCATCGATCCGGACCACCCGTTTCGCGACGCCCTCGCCGAACGCGATGCGCTCGACCACGTGTTCAGGCCGGTGCGCAGCGCGGTCAAGGCGAGCGGCTGCAAGCGCGCCATCCTGGTCGGGCACAATGCGTTTTTCGATCTCGGGTTCATCAACGCCGCGGTCGAGCGCACCGGTTACAAGCGCAACCCGTTCCATCCATTCAGCACGTTCGATACCGTGTCGCTGGCCGGCATGGCCTACGGCCAGACCGTGCTGGCGCGCGCCGCGATCGCCGCCGGGCTCGCCTGGGACGCCGGCGAGGCGCACTCGGCGATCTACGACACCGAGGTCACCGCCGACCTGTTCTGCCGCATCGTCAATCGCTGGCAACAGGCGACTGGCGAGCGGCCCTGGCTCGACGACGGCGCGACCGACTGACGTCGCCGCCGCGGGTCGCTGCCGGTCAGCCGGGCTTGCGTCCGAGGTGGAGCAGATATACCGCGATGCCGATCAACACGACCGAGCCGATCAGCATCTCGCTGTCGCCGTAATCCAGCGCCTCCGAGCACGAACCCAGGCCGAGCAGCCCGGCGACCGCCGCGCCGATGCGGTAGCCGCGCTGTTTGCCGGTGCCCCAGCTGCTCATCGCGTCCTTCCACGACGCTGTCGCGGCCGCCGGTTTCGACGCCGGCATCGGTTGCGGCGGTTCGTCGAGGATCGAGCGGATGCGGTTGGTCAGCGACAGGTAGCCGGCGTGGGTCTCGTCGCCGTGCCAGTCGCCCAGGTTGACCGCCTGCAGGCGGCGAAACTCGAACGGGATCTGCTCGCCGGGGGTGTCGTCGATGACCACGGTCGCGATGATGTGCCGATCGGCGCCGGCCGCGGCCTCGGTATGCACCCAGCGCGATGTAATCGAGTGTTGCGACCACAGCACGACGATGCAGCTGGCGTCGTTGACGGCCCTTTCGATGACCTGCGCATAGTCCATGCCCGGCGGGATCTGCTTGTCCCACCAGACCGACCATCCCTCGTGCTCGAATGCGGCGGCCAGGCGTCGTGCGAACGCCGTGTCCTCGTTCGCGTAGCTGATAAAGATCTGGCTCACTGCCGACGCTCCCTCCGGGTCCCGATACTGTTGTCGTTGTGGTCCTGGAAGAAAATAGCACGCGCGGTCGCAAAGCCACACTCGGGCGCGGCACGCGGCAGCGCCGGCAACGGCACGCGGTCAGCGGTACAGGGTCGGGGCGCCGAGCTGTTCGTGGATCCGGTTGGCGACGTCGGCAGATATCCCCGTCGCCTGTGCCAGCCGGTGCAGGTACTGGGCCTCGGGTTTGCTGTCCAGATCGATCGCCATCAGCGACATCGCGTAGACCTGCTGCTCCATGCCGCGCGGCACGCTGCGCGCGAAACCGTCGACGTCGAGCGGCGCCTCCAGTTCACGGCGCAGGAACGCGATGTCGTCGGCGCTGACGTCGCCGAGCCGGTCGACGATCTTCTGCTGTTCGTCGGCATCGACGCGCCCGTCGGACTTGGCCGCGTTGATCATCGCGCGCACCAGGGTCTCGGCCTGCTGTTCGGCCTGCTCGTAGTGCACGCCCGACGGCAGTTGGCGCTCGATGTCGGCACGCGCACGCGGCGGCTCGCCGCGCTGCGCGGCACCGAACTGGTTCATCGCCATGCCGACCAGGTCACCCAGGCCACCGCCCCCCTGGGGGGAGCCGGCGCCGCCGAGCAACCCCCCTAGCAGGTCGCCGAGTCCGCCGCCGCCGCGCGAGCCGCCGAGCATGCCGCCGACGAGGCCGCCCAGGCCACCACCGCCGGCCTGACCGCCACCGGTGACCGCGCCGATCACCGAACCGAGGACATTGGACCCCGATCCCCGCGACAGCGCACCGCTGCTCAGCAGACCGCCGAGAATCTTGATTGCATCGAAACTGGCCATCACAGCCTCCTAGGTTGCTTGGTTGTCGGGAGCGCCCGACAGTCGCGACCGCGGCATCGCGGCGACGCGGCTGGCGCATGCGCCCCAGTCGGCACTATACGGCGACCGACGCGTGCGGATGCTAGTCTTCGCGGCAGCCACATCGATCGGGAGAAGCACGTT
This sequence comes from Gammaproteobacteria bacterium, assembly GCA_030065815.1. GTDB lineage: Bacteria > Pseudomonadota > Gammaproteobacteria > Chromatiales > Chromatiaceae > Thiosocius. Next base: position 4,521 of record JASJCU010000012.1, read on the forward strand.
GGATGCCAAGACCTTCATCGACGACCTGCTCGCGTCCGCCAAGCGCCTGTCGACGCAGGGCCGGTCGCTGGCCGAGGACAAGCTCGGCGTGCCGGCGGCGGGCGAGCGCCGCGACGCGATGCTCGACGGTATGGGCAAGGGCGCGCTGGCGGCCGGCGCACTGGCGCTGCTGCTGGGCACCGGCAGCGGCCGCCGACTGACCGGTTCGGCGCTCAAGCTCGGTGGGCTCGCCGCGGTCGGGGCCCTGGCCTACAAGGCGTATCAGAACTGGCAGGGCGGCAGCGGCGCCGGCCCCGGGACGCCGGTCGGCGAACTGGACGGCGCCGAGGTCGAGGCACGCAGCCGTCTGCTGCTCGACGCGATGATCCTCGCGGCGATGGCGGACGGCCACATCGACGACGCCGAGCGCCAGCGGATCATCGGGCAGCTCGGCGAACTCGGGCTCGACGACGATGCCGAGGCGCTGATTCGCGAACGGCTCACGCAACCGCTCGATGTCACGACGCTCGCCGCACGCGCCGACTCCGCCGAGGCCGCCGCCGAAATCTACGTCGTGTCACGCCAGGTCATCGATCGCGCCAACGCCGCCGAACAGCATCACCTCGACGCCCTGGTGGCGGCGCTGCAGCTCGATGCCGAGCTGGTCGCCGAACTGGAACGCCAGCTGGCCGCGAACTGACAGCACGCGCCCGCCCGACAAACAAAAACCCCGGCAGATCGCCGGGGTTGTTGCGCGCAGCCGCTGCGACGTCGTTGCTACAACATCAACCCTGGGCCTGTTCGGCCGGCCATTTCTTCGCCGCCTCGGCCACGGCCTTCTGCAGATCGCCGCTGCCGTGCATCTCCAGCGTGATGTCGCAGCCGCCGATCAGCTCGCCGTCGATGTAGACCTGCGGGAAGGTTGGCCAGTCGGCAAACCGTGGCAGGTTCTCGAAGATCTCCGGATCGGCGAGCACGTTGACGTAGGCGAACTTCTCGCCGCAGTCCTGCAGTGCCGCAGAGGCACGCGACGAGAAACCGCATTGCGGGAACTGCGGCGTGCCCTTCATATAAATGATGATGGGGTTGTTTTCGACCTGTTCGCGGATTCTGTCCAGCACGTCCATAACGGCACCTCGGCGTTGCGTTCACGGGGCGTGGCGGCAATGACGCTGCCGACCCGGCATTGATTACCGTGAGATATTACCAGCCAGACCCGGCAAGTACCCCTGTGGCTTGTCTGGCAATCAGCGCCGCGCGTCGACGTGGCGCTGCAGCCAGAACTCGAGCAGCGCGAGGTGCCAGAGCTTGCTGCCCATGATGCGCGTGTGGTGCATCTCCGGCGCGGCCAGCAGGCGCTCGACGTAGCCACGGTCGAACAATCCGCGCTCACGGCACGCCTGCGAGTCGAGCAGGCCGCGCATCAAGTCGAGGAACTCGCCGCGCACGTACTTCAGCGCCGGCATCGGGAAATAGCCCTTGGGCCTGTCGATGACGGCGTCCGGCACGATACCGCGCGCGATACGTTTCAACAGGTGCTTACCGTCTGAACGCAGCTTGATCTCGGCCGGGCAGCGCGCGGCGACCTCGACCAGCTCGTGATCGAGGAACGGCACGCGCGCCTCCAGGCCCCAGGCCATCGTCATGTTGTCGACGCGTTTGACCGGGTCGTCGACGATCAGGGTCGTGACGTCGAGCTTGAGGACCGCGTCCAGGAAGTCGTCCGACAGCGCATCGTCCAAGCGACCGGCAACGTAGCGACCGCTGTGGTCGTCGCCGCGGTAGCCTGGGGTGACCATCGCGAGAAACTCGTCGTGATCGCGGTCGAAGTAGTGGCGGCGGAAACGCTCGACGCGCGAGCCCGTCGTCTCGGCGAGCATGCGCGGGTACCAGAAATAGCCGCCGAACACCTCGTCGGCGCCCTGCCCCGACTGCACGACCTTTATCTCCTGCGCGACCCTTTCGGCGAGCAGGTAGAAGGCCACGGCGTCCTGGCCGAACATCGGCTCGGCCATCGCGTCGACGGCCTCGGGCAGGCGCTGCAGAACCTGCTCGTTGGGCACCAGGAACTTGTGGTGTATCGGGTCGTAGCGCGCGACGACCTGATCCGAGAACTCGAACTCGCTGCCCTTTTCCTCGGGCTGGTCCTCGAAACCGACCGAGAAGGTGTGGAAGCCCTCGACGCCGATCTCGGCGAGCAGCGCGACCAGCAGGCTCGAATCGAGGCCGCCCGACAGCAGCACGCCGACCGGCACGTCGGCGACGTCGTTGCGCTTGCGCACCGCGGCCAGCAGGGCCTCATGGGTCGCGTCGACCCAGTCCTGCTCGCTGCGCGCGTCGGGCAGGCGGCGCGCGTCGAGGTCCCAGTAGCGGCGCAGGGTCTGCGCGCCGTCGGCCTCGACGACGAGGCAGTGCGCCGGTTCGAGCTTGCGCACACCGCGCAGGATCGTGTGCGGCGCCGGGATCACGGCGTGCAGCGTGTACTGGAAGTGCAGGCCAACCGGGTCGATCGCCGTGTCGATGCCGCCGCCGGCAAGCAGCGCCTGGGTGTTCGACGCGAAGCGGAAGCGAACACCGTCGACGGCATAGTAGAACGGCTTGATGCCGAAGCGATCGCGGGCGCAGAACAGGCGCTGGCGGTCGGCGTCCCAGATCGCGAACGCAAACATGCCGTGCAGGTGCCGTGGGCAGTCGTCACCCCACTCGCGATAAGCCTTCAGGATCACCTCGGTGTCGCCGCCGCTGACGAAGGCATGACCGCGCGCCTTCAGCTCGCTGCGCAGCTCGCGGTAGTTGTAGATCGCGCCGTTGAACACGATGCACAGCGCGTGATCGACCATCGGCTGGTGCGAACGCTGCGACAGGTCGATGATCGACAGCCGCCGGTGACCAAACGCGACGTGGCCACCGTGCCAGTGGCCGGCGTCGTCGGGCCCGCGTTGTTCGAGCGCCGGCAACATCGCATCGACCAGACCGGCGTCCACCGGCGCACCGTCGAAGCGCAGTTCGCCGCAGATCCCGCACATCAGGCGCGCGCCCCGCGCGGGGCGCGACGCGCAGGGCCGAGGGCAGAGGGCCTAGGGCCGAAGGGGTGAAACCTGATGGCTAACGGGTACGACGACATTGCGCTGTTCCGATCATTGGTGTCGGCCTCCAGACTACCACCGCCAACCCCGTCCCTCTGCCCTCTGCCCTCTGCCCTGTGCCCTTTACCCTGGCCCGCCTACGGCTTGCCAAATCCACCGCCGCCGGGCGTCTCGATGACCAGCCGATCACCGGGCCGCAGCTCGCGCTCGCATTTCGACGGCAGGGGTTCGCCATTGAGCCGGTTGCTGCCCGGTTGGCCGTCGCCGCCACCCGCCGTGCCCCACGGTGCGTGGCGGCGCCGCTCGGTCAACAGCGTGCAGTGGGCCGGGGCGCGGAACTCGAACTCGCGCACCAGGCCGTCGCCGCCGCGTCGCGCACCGGCGCCGCCCGAGCCACGGCGCAGCGCGTAGCGCACGACGCGCACCGGGTAGCGGTTCTCGACAACCTCTATCGGCGTGTTCAGGGTGTTGGTCATGTGCGTCTGCCGACCCGACAGCCCGCCGCCGTCACGCCCCGCCCCCATGCCACCGCCGATGGTCTCGTAGTAGTCCCACGGCGCCGCCGGATCGGCACTGCCCATCGCGACGTTGTTCATGCTGCCGTGACTGGCCGCCGGGATCCGCCCGGGTAGCGCGCTGGCGAGCGCCCCGAGCACGACGTCGACGATGCGCGTACTGGTCTCGACGTTGCCGGCCGCGACTGCGGCGGGCCGGCGGGCGTTGAGCAGGCAGCCGGGCGGCGCACGCAGCGCGATCGGCCGGAACGCACCGGCACAGGCCGGTGTTTGGCCCGGCATCAGGCAGCGAAACGCGTAGTAGACGGCCGCCGCCGCGACCGCGAGCGGGCAGTTGACGTTGCCGCCGACCTGCGCCGCGGTACCGGTGAAGTCGGCAACGACGCCGGCGCCCGACACGTCGAGGCAAACGCGGATCGGGATGTCGGTCTGGCCCTGGCCGTCGTCGTCGAGGTAGTCGGTGAACGTGAAGCGTCCGGCCGGGATCTCGGCCAGCGATTCCCGCGCCAGTCGCTCGGCGTAGTCGTTCAGCGCAACCAGACCGTTGTCGAAGGCCGCGGCACCGATGCCGGCGATCAGCTGTACCAGGCGTGCGCCACCGGCGCGATTCGCGGCCAGCTGCGCGGAAAAATCGCCGGCCGATTCGGCACGGTTGCGGGTCGCCGCGGTCACCCGCTGCAGCACGTCGTCACACGGCGCGCCGCCACGCACCAGGTGCACGGGCTCGATGACGAGTCCCTCGTCGTGCAATACCGCCGAGATCGGCATCGAGCCCGGCGACGCCGCGCCGATGTCGGCATGGTGGGCACGGTTGGCGACGAATGCGCGCAGACGACCGGCGTCGAACACCGGCGCGATCAGCGTCACGTCGGGCAGGTGGGTGCCGCCCAGGTAGGGGTCGTTGAGCACGACCTGGTCGCCGGGCGCCCAGTCGATCGTGGCAACGATGTCGCGCATCGCATACGCCATGCTGCCGAGATGCACCGGGATGTGCGCGGCCTGTGCGCACAGCTCGCCATCGGCATCGAACACCGCGCACGAGAAATCCAGGCGGTCGCGGATGTTCGGCGAGAACGCCGCGTTGCGCAGCACCAGGCCCATTTCGTCGCACACGGCATCGAGGCGGCTGGAGAAGATGTTCAGGCTGGCAGGCGTCATTGGCGTTTCCGCGGCTTGGTCCGAGCCCAACCGCCGACTGGCGGCCGACCGCTGACGCCAATATGCGGATTTTTCGACTTCCGCGCCAGCCGCACGGTTGAAAGCGCCGTCGCCACGTCCCTAAAATCCGCGGGCAGGAGACCTGCGGGACCCGGTTCCGCACCCGAAAACGACCAAGGAGTTTTGAGATGGCGCACGAACTACCCGCCCTGCCCTACGAAAAGAACGCCCTCGAGCCGGTAATCTCGCAGGAGACGCTGGAGTTTCACTACGGCAAACACCACAACACCTACGTGACCAACCTGAACAACCTGATCCCGGGCACCGAGTTCGAGAGCCTGTCGCTCGAAGACATCATCATGAAATCGTCGGGCGGCGTGTTCAACAACGCGGCGCAGGTGTGGAACCACACCTTCTACTGGAACTGCCTGAGCCCGAACGGCGGCGGCGAGCCGGGCGGCGCACTCGCCGACGCGATCAACACCGCGTTCGGCTCGTTCGACGCGTTCAAAGAGGCATTCAACAAGTCGGCAGCGACCAACTTCGGTTCCGGCTGGACCTGGCTGGTCAAGAATGCCGACGGCGGCGTCGAGATCGTCAACACATCTAACGCCGGCAACCCGATGACCGACGGCAAGACGCCGCTGCTGACCGTCGACGTCTGGGAGCACGCCTACTACGTCGACTACCGCAATGCGCGCCCGAAGTATCTCGACGAGATCTGGAAGATCATCAACTGGGATTTCGTCGCCGGCAACTTCGGCTGAGCGCCGCATCGGCACCCCTCGAACCCGGCCACGGCCGGGTTTTTTTGTTGGCGCAGACGCACTTGCACGCCATCCCGTCGCTTGATAGGGTTCCGCCTTTGCGGCGCCGCCGGCGCCCAATGGCGGGGTAGTCCGGGCGACTTGGACTGCCTTTTTTGTTTTCAGCGACGGGCGCCGTGGATCGGCGCGGACGCCGTCGACACCTGGCCACCGCGGTGGACCGAAGATCCATGAGTCATTCGCTGATGAACACCTACCGGCGGCTGCCGGTGACCTTCGCCCGCGGCGCCGGGGCACAGCTGTGGGACAGCGACGGCAGGGCCTACCTGGACGCGTTGAGCGGCATCGCGGTGTGCAACCTCGGCCATGCGCACCCGGACGTGACCGAGGCGGTCTGCAAGCAGGCCGGGCAGCTGGTGCACACGTCCAACGTGTACGGTATCGCCGCGCAGGAAGCACTCGGCGACGCGTTGACCGCGCTCGCCGGCATGGACCGCGTTTTCTTCGGCAATTCCGGCGCCGAGGCCAACGAGGCGGCAATCAAGCTGGCGCGCCTGCACGGGCACGCCAACGGCGTCAAGTCGCCGGCCATCGTGGTCATGGAGAACAGCTTTCACGGTCGTACCCTGGCGACACTGACCGCGACCGGCAACCGCAAGGTGCAGGCCGGCTTCGAACCGTTGGTGCAGGGTTTCATCCGCGCGCCGTACGGCGACATCGACGCGCTGCGCACGGTCGCCGACAACCACACCGACGTCGTCGCGGTGCTGGTCGAGCCGGTCCAGGGCGAAGGCGGCATCAACATCCCGCCGGCCGACTACCTGCCGGGCGTACGCGAGCTGTGTGACGAGCACGGCTGGCTGATGATGCTCGACGAGATCCAGACCGGCATGGGCAGAACCGGGCAGCCGTTCGCCTACCAGCACTATGACTTCAAACCGGACGTGATCACGGTGGCCAAGGCGCTCGGCAACGGCGTACCGATCGGCGCCTGCCTGGCCCGTGGCGCCGCCGCGGAGCTGTTCGCGCCCGGCCACCACGGTTCGACCTTCGGCGGCAACCCGCTGGCCTGCGCGGCCGGTCTCGCGGTCTGCGAGGCGCTGCAGGCGCAGCGGCTATGGCAGGCCGCCGGCGACCGCGGGCACCGCATCATCCATCGCTTCCACCGCGCGATCGGCGAACTCGACGGCGTGGTCAAGATCCGCGGCCGCGGCCTGATGATCGGCATCGAGCTGGATCGGCCGTGCGGCGACCTGGTCGCTCGCGCGCTCGCCGCCGGGCTGCTGATCAATGTCACCGCCGACAGCGTGATCCGGCTGCTGCCGCCGCTGGTGATCAGCGAGCCGCAGGCCGATCACCTCGTCGACACGTTGAGCCCGCTGATCCGCGACTTCCTTTCCGAACAGTAAGCCCCGCCGCGGCGCGAGGTCTCTGCATGACTGATTCCAAGCCACTTCGTCACTTCCTGAACCTGCTCGATTTCACGCCGCAAGAACTCAACGGGCTGGTCGCACGCGCGACCGAACTCAAGGCCATGCACCACGCCGGCCAGCGGCATACCCCGCTGACCGGCAAGACCCTGGCAATGATCTTCGAGAAGAGTTCGACGCGCACGCGCGTGTCGTTCGAGGCCGGTATGGCGCAGCTCGGCGGCTCGGCGATGTTCCTGTCGCCGCGTGACACCCAGCTGGGCCGCGGCGAACCGATCGAGGATACCGCGCGGGTGCTGTCGCGGATGGTCGACTGCGTGATGATCCGCACCTTCGAGCACGCCAGCATCGAGACCTTCGCCAAGTACTCGCGGGTGCCGGTGATCAACGGTCTGACCGACCTGTGCCACCCGTGCCAGTTGCTCGCGGACATGCAGACCTACACCGAGCACCGCGGCGAGATCGCCGGCCGGACCGTTGCCTGGGTCGGCGACGGCAACAACATGTGCCATTCGTACATCGCCGCGGCCAAGCAGTTCGACTTCACGCTGCGCGTCGCCTGTCCCGACGGCTACGACCCCGATCCCGATATCGTCGCGCTCGCCGGCGAACGCTGCGAGATCGTGCGCGACCCGCAGGCCGCCGTCGACGCCGCCGACCTGGTCGTCACCGATACCTGGATCAGCATGGGCCAGGAGGAGGAGAAGGCGCGTCGCGAACAGGCCTTCGCCGGCTACCGGGTCGACCGCGCGATGCTGGACCGCGCGGCGCCGCACGCGCTGTTCCTGCACTGCCTGCCCGCCTACCGCGGCAAGGAGGTCACGGCAGACGTGCTCGATGCCGCGGACAGCGTCGTCTGGGACGAGGCCGAGAACCGCATGCACGCACAGAAGGCGCTGCTCGAGTTCCTGCTCGGCTGATACGCTGTCGCCAACCGTATTGCGACGAGCACGAGGATGCCGCTACTCAAGGTCGACAACATCAGTGCCGGTTACGGCGGGGAAACGGTCATCGACGCGTTGTCGTTTCACGTCAACCGCGGCGAGATCGTCAGCCTGCTCGGCCCCAGCGGCTGCGGCAAGACCACTGCGTTACGCGCAGTCGCCGGCTTCGAACCGGTCAGCGACGGACAGATCTTCATCGACCAGAAGCTGGCATCGGCACCGGGCATGACCGTGCCGCCGGAGAAGCGCTCGATTGGCATGGTATTCCAGGACTACGCGCTGTTCCCGCACCTGACGATCGCTGACAACATCGGCTTCGGGCTGCGTGGCAAGCCGGACGTCGACCGCAAGGTCCAGGTCGATCACCTGCTCGACGCGACCGGCCTTGGCGGTATGGGCGGGCGCTACCCGCACGAACTGTCCGGCGGCCAGCAGCAGCGCGTCGCGCTGGCGCGCGCGCTGGCACCGCGCCCGACGCTGCTGCTGATGGACGAGCCGTTCTCCAACCTCGACGTCGAACTGCGCGAGCGCCTCAGCGTCGAGGTCCGCGACCTGCTCAAGTCGGAGGGCATCAGCGGCATCCTGGTCACCCACGACCAGCACGAGGCCTTCGCGGTGTCGGACAAGGTCGGCGTCATGCGCGACGGCCGGATCCTGCAATGGGACACGCCCTACAACCTGTACCACGAGCCGGGCCACCGTTTCGTCGCCGACTTCATCGGCCAGGGCCGCTTCATCCCCGGCGTCGTCAGCAGCGGCGACGCCTACGAGACCGAGCTCGGACTGCTGCGCGGCAAGCGCACCTGTACGCAGCCCACCGGCACCCGCGTCGAGATCCTGATCCGCCCCGACGACATCGTCCCGGACGACAACGGCGACATCGAGGCGACGATCAAGGACAAGGCCTTCAAAGGCGCCGAAATCCTCTACCTACTGGAATTGGCGACCGGAACGCGCCTACTATCGCTGTTCCCTAGTCATCACGACCACCACCTGGGCGACGCGGTGCGCGTGCGCATGGACGCCGAACACCTGATCTGCTTTCCGGCGGCGGCCGAACCCAACAACAGCAGTACGGAATCGATTCAGTGAAGACAATCGCCATCCTCCTCCTGGCCCTGTTCAGCGCCGCCGTCACGGCCCAGACCGCGTACGTCACCGACGAACTCGAGATCACCCTGCGCACCGGCGAGACGACCGGTCACCGCATCCTGCGCATGCTGCCGACCGGCGAGAAACTGACCGTGCTGGGAACCAATCCGCAGAGCGGCTACACCAGGGTGCGCACGGCGGCCGGCGCCGAAGGTTACGTGCTGACGCGGCAGCTGGTCGACAACCCGGTGGCGCGCGACCGGCTGGCCGCGGCCGAGGCCGAGGTGCAGGCGCTGAAGGCCGCGCCCGGCGAACTGAGCAGCCGCCTGGCCAAGCTGCGCGAGGACCACGCGACCCTGCAGCAGGCCCACCAGCAGCTGCAGCAGGCCAAACAGACGGTCGACCAGGAGTTCGCGGCGCTGAAACGCACCGCCAACAACGCCGTGCGCATCGCCAACGAGCGCAACGAGCTGCGCAAGCAGGTCGCGGGCCTGACCCGCGAGGTCGAGGACATCAAGCAGCAGAACCGCGAGCTGGAGAACAAGACCGCGCAGAACTGGTTCGTGATCGGCGCCGGCGTGGTCGTCGGCGGAATCGTGCTCGGCCTTATCCTGCCGCACCTGCGGGTGCGCCGGCGCAAGAGCTCGTGGGGCTCGCTCTAGCCGTAGAGGATCGAGGGTCGAGGGTCGAGGGTCGAGGGTCGAGGGTCGAGGGTCGAGGGTCGAGGGTCGAGGGTCGAGGGTCGACAGATTGTGGCGGGTCGGGACCGGCCGGCACGGGCCAGGTGCTACACCGGGCTATCGGTCGGACACGCGCGATGCGTGCCCGACGGGCCGCTGATCAACCGGCGGCGAGGCCGCTGATCCGGCGCACCTGCCACTCCGTGATGCCGACCATCGGCGTGTCCGCAACCTCGGACTTGACCGGCGTGCGGTAGACGCTGCGCGTACCCGATGCCCAGTCGTAGACGACGCGGGGCGCGCGTGCGCTCTCGACGCTGCACTGCGTGTATGTCGGAACCGTCACGACGGGCTGCTCCAGCGTATCGACCGGTTGTGCGACCGTGCTCGCGAACAGGCCAATGTAGAGTGCTTCGAGGATCGGATGTGCCATGTCTGCATCCTCCTTGGTTGCGGTATCGCGTCGACAGATGCGGATCGACGCCACCGGTGGTGTTTTTAGCCTTCACCTCAAACATAGTTGCCGAGACACGCCGCCACCGGCCCGTTCGAACGAGACGTGACGGCCCACGAGCACAGTTTGCGCGCGTTTTCACAAAGACCCCGCAGATGGGATGGCCATTCGTCGGAAAGTGTTAAGCGCGCCCAGTTGACGCGCCTGCGGCGCGCAGCGCCTGCAGTATCTTGCGTACCAGCTCGGCGGGCTGGAACGGTTTGGCGAGGTAGTCGCTGACCCCGGCATCGATCGCCTCGACGACATGGTCACGCTGGGCATTGGCGGTCAACATGATGAACGGCAATCCCTTGTGGCGTTCGTCGTTGCGCAGCCGCTTGAGCAGCTCGAGGCCGTTCATTTTCGGCATGTCCCAGTCGCAGATGACCAGGTCGACCGCTGCGCCGTCGAGCGACTCGGCGGCCTTCTCGCCGTCCGGGGCCTCGCGCACATCGACCATGCCGACGTCACGCAGCACGGCCTTGATCATCATGCGCATCGACGGCATGTCGTCGACGACCAGGGTCTTGACTTTGCTCAGGTCCATGAACCACCGCGTCCGCTGTTCTCGGTTATCTAGCGGCCGGGCGATGCGGACCCTGAACGCCGGCCGGCAGCTGCCGGACACCGACCCCACACGGACCCGGCCCTGCGCCGCAATCGCTGGCTTCGCTGTCCCGGCATCGCTGCACCGGTCAGAGACTGGCGTGCGGCGCCACTGCGCCAGCCCGGCGCGCGCCGCTGAGTTCACGGCACACGGCGCGGTGCGAGTCGGCATTGGATTCCCGACATCGGACGGCCGTCGGCATGTCGTAGACGATCCGCGGGGCGGCGATCGCCGGCTGGGGTCGCGGCCAATGATCGCGCTATCGCGCCGGCGCAACGTCGGTTGCGCGTCCGTCGGGACGCGCACGGTCGCCAGATGGCGAGTCGGCGTCCGCGCTCAGCCGCCGATCTGCGACAGGTCGCGTACCGCACCGCGTGCCGCCGACGTCGTCAGCGCCGCGTAGGCGCGCAGCGCCTGCGATACCGCGCGCTGGCGGTCGAGCGGCTTCCACGCCCGATCGCCGCGGGCCTCCATGGCCGCGCGGCGCTCGGCGAGCACGGTATCGTCAAGCACGACCCGGATCGAGCGGTTGGGAATGTCGATCTCGATGATGTCGCCTTCCTCGACCAGCCCGATCGCACCGCCCTCGGCGGCCTCCGGCGAGCAGTGGCCGATCGACAGGCCCGACGTGCCGCCGGAGAAACGGCCGTCGGTGACCAGCGCACAGGCCTTGCCGAGCCCCTTGGACTTCAGGTAGCTGGTCGGGTACAGCATCTCCTGCATGCCGGGGCCGCCCTTGGGGCCCTCGTAGCGGATGATGACGACGTCGCCCTCGTTGATCTGGTCGCCGAGGATCGCGTCGACCGCGGCATCCTGGCTCTCGTAGATGCGCGCCGGGCCGACGAAGCCGCGCAGCGTCGAGGTCGGCACGCTGGTCGTGTAGCGCAGCTGCTCGGCGTCGAACATGCTCATGTCGACACCCGCGGTCTTGACGATGCAGCCGTCCTCGGCGATGTTGCCGTACAGCACGGCGAGACCGCCGTCCTTCGAGTAGGCGTGGTCGATGTCGCGGATGCAGCCGCTCTCGCGGTCGAGGTCGAGGCCCGGCCACTGGCTGTCCTGGCTGAACGCGACCTGGGTCGGGATGCCGCCCGGGCCGGCCAGGTAGCGCACGCGCGCCTGCTCTTCCTCGCCGCGGATCACGTCCCAGGCGTCGATCGCGGCACCCATCGTCGCGCTGTGCACGGTGTGGCAGTCGCGGTGGATCAGACCGCCACGGTCGAGCTCGGCGAGGATGCCGATCACACCGCCGGCGCGGTGTACGTCTTCCATGTGGTACTGCTGGGTGGCCGGTGCGACCTTGCACAGGTTGGGCACCTTGCGGCTCATGCGGTCGATATCGGCCATCTTGAAATCGACGCACGCCTCGTGCGCCGCGGCCAGCAGGTGCAGCACGGTGTTGGTCGAGCCACCCATCGCGATGTCCAGCGCGATCGCGTTCTCGAACGCGTCGAAGGTCGCGATGCTGCGCGGCAGGATGCTGTCGTCGTCGCGCTCGTAGTAGCGCTTGGCCAGTTCGACGACCAGCCGACCGGCCTCGAGAAACAGGTTCTTGCGCTCGGCGTGGGTCGCCAGCAGCGAGCCGTTGCCGGGCAACGACATGCCGAGCGCCTCGGTCAGGCAGTTCATCGAGTTCGCCGTGAACATGCCCGAACACGACCCGCAGGTCGGACAGGCCGAGCGCTCGATGGCCGCGACGTCGGCGTCGCTCTCGTTCGGATCGGCGGCCGAGACCATCGCGTCGACGAGGTCGAGCTTGACATCGCCCTTGTTGGCCAGGCTGACCTTGCCGGCCTCCATCGGGCCGCCGGACACGAACACGGTCGGGATGTTGAGGCGCATCGCCGCGTTGAGCATGCCGGGCGTGATCTTGTCGCAGTTCGAGATGCACACCAGCGCGTCGGCGCAGTGGGCGTTGACCATGTACTCGACGCTGTCGGCGATCAGATCGCGCGACGGCAGCGAGTACAGCATGCCGCCATGGCCCATCGCGATGCCGTCGTCGACCGCGATGGTGTTGAACTCCTTGGCGACGCCACCGGCCGTCTCGATCTCGCGCGCGACCAGCTGGCCGAGGTCCTTGAGATGCACGTGTCCGGGCACGAACTGGGTGAATGAATTGGCAATCGCGATGATCGGCTTGTCGAAATCGCCGTCCTTCATGCCGGTCGCGCGCCACAGGGCGCGGGCGCCGGCCATGTTGCGGCCATGGGTCGTGGTGCGCGAGCGATACTGGGGCATCGGGGTCTCCGGGCAGGTTCGCAGCGATAATCGGACATTATGGCGCGTCGTCGATCGCGACGGAACCATCGCGCTCAGGGATTCGTACGCTCATCCGGCAAGCAGCTATACTCAGGGGACATATTAAATAGTACGTCCGTCTAACGGAGTCGACTCATGCCGAAGAAGAGCGAGCGTACACGTCAGCGCATCGTCGAGGCCGCCAACCGCCTCTTCTACCACAAGGGCTACAACCAGACGTCGTTCAGCGACGTCGTCGAGGCCGCCGGCGTGCCGCGGGGCAACATCTACTACTACTTCAAGACCAAGGACGAGATTCTCGAGTCGGCGATCCGCTACCGCCTCGACCGCATCGCGCAGATGCTCGACGCGTGGAACGGCAGCTACCGCACACCGATCGAACGCCTGCACCGCTTCATCGACATCCTCAGCAACAGCAGCGACGCGATCATGCGCTACGGCTGCCCGATGGGGACGCTGAACACCGAGCTGGGCAAGGACCAGGACGCCCTGCAGGAACAGGCCGAGAACCTGTTCAAGATCTTCGAAGACTGGCTGTCCGACCAGTTCGCCGAACTCGGCTACGCCGGCCGGGCGCGCGAACTGGCGCTGCGCCTGATGGCGTTCGGCCAGGGCATCAACGTCATGGCGCACGTGCACAGTGACCCGGCCTTCCTGCGCCGCGAGAAAGAGCATCTCGCGCGCTGGCTCGACCAGCTCGCCGACGGCAACGACGACTGCGCCTGACGCGGCATGATCGTCGCGCGGCGCCGCGTCCGTGTGCCAGGGTCGCCGCCGAGGGCACGCGCACGCCGCGCGCCCGGCCGTACCGGTGGCGTCCTGAACGGCGTCTCGAGGTCCGAACCGGACATCGGCGCCATACCGCTGGACGGCCGCCCCGGCGCGCTCAATACTCTGGCCCATGCACACGCCGACGCTGATCGACATGATGCGCCAGCTGATCGCTTCGCCGTCGGTCAGCAGCGTCAGCCCGGCGTGGGACCAGTCCAACGCCGGGGTCATCGATCACCTCGCCGACTGGTGCGAGAACGCGGGCTTTCGCGTCGAGCGCCTGCCGATCGCCGGCCACCCCGGCAAGTTCAACCTGGTCGCCAGTGCCGGCAGCGGTCCCGACGGCCTGGTGCTGTCCGGGCACACCGACACGGTGCCGTTCGACGAGACGCGCTGGAACAGCGACCCGTTCCGCATCACCGAGCGCGACGACCGCTGGTACGGCCTCGGCACCTGCGACATGAAGGGCTTCTTCGCCGTCGTGCTCGACGCCATCCGCGACCTCGATCTCACGCAGCTGGCGCACCCGCTGATCCTGGTCGCGACCGCCGACGAGGAGAGCAGCATGAGCGGTGCCAAGGCGCTGCTCGACACCCACCGCCGCCTCGGTCGGCATGCCGTGATCGGCGAGCCGACCGGGTTGAGGCCGGTGCGCCTGCACAAGGGCATCGGCATGGAGGCGCTGCGTCTGCGCGGACGCTCCGGCCACTCCAGCGACCCGGCGCTCGGCAACAGCGCGCTGGAAGGCATGCACGAGGCGATCGCCGAACTGCTGGCGTGGCGCGACGAGCTGCAGCGCCGCCAGCGCAACCCGCGGTTCGCGGTCGCGGTGCCGACGGTCAACCTCGGCCACATCCACGGCGGCGACAACCCGAACCGGATCTGCGCGCACTGCGAACTGCACTTCGACATCCGCCCGCTGCCCGGCATGGATCTCGACGATCTGCGCGCCGAGATCGATCGGCGAATCGGCGCGCGACTCGCCGACAGCGGCCTCGCGTTCGAGCGCGTCTCGCTGTTCGAGGGCGTGCCGGCGATGGAGACCGCGGCCGATTCGGCGATCGTCCGCGCCGCCGAGGCGCTGACCGGCCACAGCGCCGGCGCGGTCGCGTTCGCCACCGAGGGCCCGTACCTGAACCGGATGGGCCTGCAGACCGTGATCCTGGGACCTGGCTGCATCGACCAGGCACACCAGCCGGACGAGTTCCTGTCGCTCGCGCAGATCGCGCCGGCGCGGCGCATCATACGCGGGCTCGTCGAGCGCTTCTGCGTGACCGCCTAGCCTGCATCTTGCATGACCCGAGCGGCGCCAAGCCCGCACGTATCTGATGTTGCGGTGGTTTCCGCCGGCTTCTGAATAACACCGGGCATTGCTGTTGGTACCGGGCGCTGGTCGATCCGGATTCCTGCGATCTTTCGCTCGTTGTGGCTCGGCCTTCGCTCAAGGCATAACGATGGCCATGACTCTCGCTCCAAGCCGGTGCCACAACGACTGCGACAGCCGCAGGCGCTCCGAATGCCCATGCAACATGCAGGCTAGCGCCGTTACACGCGACGCGAGACACAGCGACGCAGGCCGTTGTTCGGCCTACAAGGCGCTGCGAGCGCTCCGTACCCGCCGCACAAGGGCGAGCGGCAACGCCGTGCGGCCGCAGAACGCTCGCGTCTCCCAGGGTGGCGCTCCACCTGGTGTGGACAGGCCCCAAAACGCGACCGGTCGTGCGACGCCAACGACCCGGAGCGGCGGCCTCAGGAGGCCGGACGACCCGCGGTCCGTGCGTGACCGAGCGCGCCATCGAGCGGGTGAACGCCGCAACGCCGGCGGCACGTCGACGGCGCTGCGCTGTCGGCGCCCGTCAGTGGGCGTGGCGCGAACCGTTGAATGCACGCTGCAGCGCGAAGAACAGCGTCCAGTAGCTCAGATAGGTGGCCGTGCCGGCCCCGAACAGGCGCAGCAGCGCCGGCGGGTCGACGAACTGTGCGCCGTGGCCGCCAGGCCGTGCATTGACAGACTTGTTGGTGTCCACCGTCGTTAACTCCACGATCCGTGACCGAGTGGCGGACCGCGCTCCCCGGGACCCGGCCGCCCTACTATCCAGAGCGGCCGCGCGGCGCTTTCCCTTTAGCGGCCCGGCCGTGAACCGCTCGGCACCACCGGCCGGTTTGCGCCGCGCCGCGTGGCGTTGCGCTGGCCGCTCCGGCGACGTCTGCGAAAAAGCCTCCTAAACTTGCAATCACCGGTACGCGGTCCGCGGCGATCGCGGCGATCGCGGCGACACGGGGGACCAGTCATGGCGACAACCACCAGGCCGCCGGCGATCGGCGCGCCCAATCCCGACGGTCCGGCACGGATCGGCTACTGGTCGGCGGCACGCCTCGCGCGGCGCAAACGCGTGGTGCTGCCAGGTACGGTGATGCCGACCGACCTCGGCAGCGCGATCTCGGTGACCGGCGCGGCCGTCGTCGAGAACGCCGCCGGGCAACAATTGCTGCTGCAGTTCAGACAGACCGGACAGCGCAGTCACGAGGGCCCCTCGGCGACGATCGCCGAGCACGCGCACGCCGGCCGTATCGCACGCTGCGCCGTCGTCGTCGATGCCAAGCAACCGTTCGGCAGGCTGCTGCCGACACTGCGTCCCACGAAGACCGCCGGACCGCGGCGCGTCGGTCGTGCACAGCTGTCGGTGGTGCTGCAGCTGTCAGGGCGCCGACGCTCGCTGACCACGCCATCGATCGCCGTGAACGCGTACGCGCAGCTGCTGCCCGAGCCGGTGCGCGCGCGCAAGGTCGCGGCGCGCGACGTCCTGATGCTGCCGACGTTCTGGCCGGAGGAATGGTGTTTCAACCCGATCTGCCACCCGCACTGGACCTGGTGGCCCGGCGTGCCGGCGACGACGTCGTGTCATGGCTTCTGCATCTGGCTGTCGTGCCATTGCCCGATCGCCGGCGTGATGCCGCCGGCAACCGGCAAGCTCTGCACCGGGATCACGCTGTGCTGGTGTCAGTGACCTAGCGTCACGGCTGCTGTCAGCACCCGGGCGACACTCAGGCCGGGCCGTCGTCGAGCATCGTGACGATCTGCGGCTCGCCTTCGAGGGTACGGTGCACCGGGCAGCGATCGGCGATCTGCAGCAGACGCTCGCGCTGCGCGGCGCTGAGCCCCCCGCGCAACGTCAGCACACGGCTGATGCGTTCGATCTTGGCGCTGTCCGACTCGCAATCCGCGCAGTCCTCGGCGTGCACGCGCTCGTGGCGCAGTCGGACCTCGATATCCTGCAGGTCCAGCGCCTTGTGATTGGCATACATGCGCAACGTCATCGACGTGCACGCGCCCAACGCCATCAACAGCAGGTCGTACGGCGACGGGCCGAGGTCCTTGCCGCCAAACGACAACGGCTCGTCACTGAGGCCCTGGTGTCTGCTCGTGAACGTGCCGCGCAGGAACTTCTTGTCGAGCTCGGTGATCAGCACCTCGCCGTCGGCGACGTCGGGCGCGGTGCCGTAGTTGCGCTCGAACCCGTGGCGGTCCAGCTCCAGGTAACGGCCGGCCCACGCGACCAGGGTCTCGGCGACGTACTCGGCGTCGTCGCGCCGGCTGAGCAGATGATCGGCATCGTCGAGCGAGATGAAGCTCTTCGGATGCCTGGCGGCCTGGTAGATGCGTGCCGCCTCGTCGATCGACACGATGCGGTCGACCGGGGAGTGGAAGACCAGCAGCGCGCGCCCGAGATCGCGCAGGTGCGACGCGTCGGCGTACTGTTCGAGGTCGGCCAGCAGCTGGCGCTTGATGCGGAAGCTGCGGCTGCCAATCTGCACCTCGGCCTCGCCGGCCGCCTGCAGTTCGCCATGCGCCGTGCTGAACAGGTGCTTGACATGATCGGCGGTCGCCGGCGCGCCGATCGTCGCGACCGCCCTGACCGACGGTAGCTGCGGCGCGGCGGCCAGCACGGCGGCTCCGCCGAGGCTGTGGCCGATCAGCAAAGCCGGTGCCTGGTGTTGCTGTTCGAGGGCGCGTGCCGCGGCCAACAGGTCGGCGACATTGGACGAGAAGTTGGTGTTGGCGAAATCGCCATCGCTGTTGCCCAGCCCGGTGAAATCGAAGCGCAACACGGCGATGCCGCGCGCCGCCATCGCGCGGCTGATCCGCGATGCCGCGGCGATGTCCTTGCCGCAGGTGAAGCAGTGCGCGAACAACGCATAGCGGGCGACCGTGACGCCGGGCGGCGGCATCTCCAGCAGACCGGCGAGTTCGTCGCCGTCGGCATTCGGGAAGACCAGTTTGATTCGCTCCATCGCGAAGGTTCTCCTGTCGGTTGCACCGTCCCACGGCCGGCATCGGGGACTCGTCAGCAAGGACCGCGGCCGACGCGCGGATGTTTCGCGCCCGCCGCCGATACGCGAGCTATCAGTCGGCGAACAGCAGCTCGATGTAGTTGCGGCACTGCACCAGCTGTTCCGAGGCCAGCCTCGGCTCGTTCATGACCTTGGCGAGGATGAACGCGCCCTCGAAGGTCGTCAGCACGTGATCGGCGACCTGGTGGTGTTCGACCGGGATGCGCGGCGGATGCGTCGTGGCCACCGCCGCGACCTTCTGCGTCAGGCGCTCGCGCCAGAAGTGCATCATGCGTTCGACCTGGGCCATCGACTGCGGCGAGATCGCTCCGCTCTGGTAGCAGTACGATGCATACAGGCAACCGGGAAACGGCTCCTCGAGCTGTTCGGTCATTTCGATGAACAGGCCGACGAAGATCAGCAGCTGCTGCAACGGGTCGCGCGCCAGCTGTTCGGCCTTGGCCATCGCATCGGTGAAGTGGTGCTCGTCCTGGTCGGCATAGCGCGCAATCAGCGCCGCGGCGAGGTCGTGCTTGGTCTTGAAATGGTAGAAGAACGTCCCCTTGGTCACACCGGCGCGATCGATGACCTTCTCGACCGACGTGCCGGCGAGTCCGACATCGAGCACCATGTCCTGCGCGACGTCCATGATCCTGTTGCGCGTCAGCGTACCGTCTCGCGGCATGTCAGCGTCACCCGTTTGCCCGACTCCCAAAGGATAGTCGACGCGCGAAACTGTACCGTTGGTCAGAAATACGGGCGCGGCAGCAGGCCGGGGCCCGGGCCCGCCGACCGAAGGCACCGACAACCCGCGCAATTACAACGGCTTGGTTCGCGCACAGCGATTTCTTCGCGTTGCATTGCGCGCCTAGATTCACTGCACCTAGGCTTGGCGCAGGCCTTACCGATTGCGCACCCGGAGGACATGACCATGTGCAACGCCTGTATACCCGCAGCGCCGACCAACGGCGACAGCGACGCGTTCGCCGATCGCCTGCTCGACATGCTCAATCAGGGCGCCCTGGCGCTGATGGTATCGATCGGTCACCGCACCGGCCTGTTCGATACGCTGGCCGATTCGCCGCCGGCCGACGCCGCAACGATTGCCGCACAGGCCGGGCTGGACGCGCGCTACGTGCGCGAGTGGCTGGCGGCGATGGTCAGCGGCGGCATCGTCGACTATGACGCCGCGTCGGACCGATACCGGCTGCCGGCGCCGCGCGCGGCGCTGCTGACGCGCGCCGCGCCGCCCGACAACATCGCCGTGTTCGCGCAGTACATCGGCATGCTCGGCAGCGTCGAGGACCGCATCGTCGACTGCTTTCGCGACGGCGGCGGGGTCGGTTACGAGCACTACCCGCGGTTTCACGAGGTCATGGCCGAGGACAGCGGACAGACCGTGCTCGCGGCACTCGATTCGCACATCCTGCCGCTGGTGCCAGGACTCGAATCCCGGCTCGGCGACGGCATCGACGTGCTCGATGTCGGCTGTGGCCGCGGCCTGGCGTTGCTGCACCTGGCGCAACGTTTCCCGCGTTCGACGTTCGTCGGCTACGACCTGGCGGTCGACGCGCTCACGGCAGCTCGCGCGCACGCGGCCGCGCAGCGCCTCGACAACGTGACCTTCGTGCAACGCGACCTGACCGGGTTCAGCGGCGACGCCGGCAGCTTCGACCTGATCTTGGCGTTCGACGCGGTCCACGACCAGGCCGATCCGCAGGGCGTGCTGGATGGCATCCATGCCGCGCTGGCGCCCGATGGCGTGTTCCTGATGCAGGACATCCGCGCGTCGTCGCGGCTCGAGAACAATCTCGAGCACCCGATCGCGCCACTGCTGTACACGCTGTCGACGATGCACTGCATGACCGTGTCGCTGGCGCAGGGCGGCGCGGGCCTGGGCACGATGTGGGGCGAGGAACTGGCGACCGAGATGCTGCGCCGCGCCGGCTTCGACAACGTCGACGTGCACCGGCTGGCGCACGACTTCCAGAACAATTTCTACGTGATGCACAAGGCGCAGGCGGCCCGCGCCGTTGCCTCGTGAGCCGCGGTCTTCGCCCGCACACCCGGTGCGCAGGCGCGCCGACCCCGTAGCGGCCGCCGGCATGGCGTTGCGCTCGCCGCCGGCCGTCGGGCCGTGCGCGCCCAGCGTCCGGCCGACGGGCTACCGGTTGACGACGACGACCGGGCAACTGGCCTGGTGAACGACGCGATGGCTGACGCTGCCCATCAGCAGCTCCGACATACGCGACAGGCCGCGGCGTCCCATGACGATCATCGGATTGGCCGTGGCGCCGGCATGGGCGACGATCTGCGCGGCCGGCTCACCGGTCAGCAGCGTCTCGTCGATCTGCACGTCGACACCGTCGAGCTGCGCACGGACGCCGTCGAACACGTGGCGCGCACGGCGGTCGCGCACCGCCGTGAAGCGCTCCGGTGAATAGCTGTCGATCTGATTCTCGCCGGCCGTCTCCGGGGGCACACCGAGCAGGTGCAGGGCGTCTTCGGGGAACACGAACAACAGCCGCAGCGGAGCGCCGAGGGCCTGGCACAGCATGGCCGCGTAACGTGCCGCCGCTGCTGCGCTGTCGGAGCCATCGACCGGGGCAAGGATTACGTTCGGTGGTTCATTCATGCTTGGTTTCTCCATCGCTACACTGGCGCGACTACCGCCGCGCGGTCACGCGCGATTCGCACCGGGCACCGGCGGCCGGCTTCACTTGGTCGCGCACGCGATCTATGCTGCGCGCAGACATTCTACCGGGAGCAGCGGTCGCTGGTGAGCACCAACAACGACAAGAACGCAGGCTTCGTCGACTGGTTCAGGCGCTCGTCGCCGTACATACACGCCCACCGCGGCAAGGTGTTCGTGTTGTCGTTCGGCGGCGAGGCGCTGACCGACGACGGCTTCGCCAACCTGATACACGACATCGCGCTGCTCAACGGACTCGGGATCCGCCTGATACTGGTGCCGGGTGCACGGCCGCAGATCGACAACCGCCTGCTCGCACGCGGCGCCGAGATGCAGATCGTCAACGGCCTGCGCGTCACCGACGCCAATGCGCTGGCCTGCGTCAAGGAGGCCAACGGCGCGGTGCGCGTCGAGATCGAGGCGCTGTTGTCGATGGGCCTGGCGAATTCGCCGATGGCCGGGGTGCGCATCCGGGTCGGTTCCGGCAACTACGTGACCGCGAAACCGCTCGGCGTCATCGACGGCATCGACTACCAGCACACCGGCGAGGTGCGGCGGGTCGACGCCGAGGCGCTGTGTGCGCTGCTGGCAAGCGGCAGCATCGCCTTGGTGCCGGCACTCGGGTACTCGCCGACCGGCGAGGCGTTCAACCTAAGCGCCGCCGATGTCGCCGGTGCCGTCGCCAGCGCCGTCGGCGCCGACAAACTGATCTTCCTGACCGAGCACAAGGCCGCCGACCGCCGCGGCAAGGTGATCAGCAGCATGGTGCCGCGCGAGGTCGACCGGCTGCTCGAGCGGCGCAAGCGCCTGCCCGAAGACCTGTCGCGGGTCCTGCACAACGCGGCAGCGGCGTGCCGGGCCGGCGTCAACCGCGTGCACATCCTCGATCGGCATCACGACGGCATCCTGCTGTCGGAGCTGTTCACGCGCGACGGCGCCGGCACGCTGGTCACGGCCGAGCCCTACGAATCGACCCGCACGGCGCGCATCGACGACGTCGGCGGCATCCTCGAACTGATCGCGCCGATGGAGGCCTCGGGCACGCTGGTCCGACGCTCGCGCGAGCTTCTCGAACCGGAGATCGAGCGCTTCACCGTCATCGAACGCGACGGCGCGGTGATTGCGTGCGCGGCGCTGTACCCGTTCATCCGCGAGGGGCTGGCCGAACTGGCCTGCGTCGCCGTGCATCCCGACTATCGCGGCGCCGGGCGCGGCGACGTGCTGCTCGCGCACATCGAGCAGGCGGCGCGCGCCCAGGGCATCGGCGCGCTGTTCGTGCTGTCGACGCGCAGCGCACACTGGTTTCGCGAGCGTGGATTCGACAGCGCCGCGGTCACGCGCCTGCCGAAACGCCGGCGCGACCTGTACAACTGGCAGCGCGGCTCCAAGGTATTCATAAAACCTCTGTAAACTCCGCGTGTACTGGGGCGGCCGGCTGACGGATACTGCACCGTCCTGGCGGGCGAGCAGACCGATATGCACCGGGGTGGTGCGACAATCGGCGGAAATCGCCCGACGGCCCAGGGCACGATACTTGCTGCTACACCATGACCGTCACCCGGGAGGAAGCCTGATGCCACACCGGAAACGTCACGCAAAAGCCGTCACCACGCCTCACCGCGATCATCACCGCCAGATGCTGGCCGCCGTGCTGTACCTGTGCGGGGTGCTGCTGGTCATCAACGCCTGGCTGGTCAGCCAGAACATCGTCTCCTTCTAGCGCTGCCGCGGCTCAGGCCGCCGGCACGCGCTCGCGGATCAGCCTGATGAAGGCCTCGGCTACCGGATTGTCGAGGTTGGCGCGCGTGCGCGCGATCCACAGCGTGCGCATGATGCGCAGGCCCTCGACCCGGATCAGGTGCAGCTCGCCGGCATCGATCGCCCCCTGAACCGCGAACCGCGGCAGGAAGCTGACATGGCGGCCGCGCTCGAGGATCTCGACAATGGTGTCGGTCGAGCCGACCTCCATCGCGATCGGGATGTCGTGGATGCCGATGTCGTGCAGCGTGCGGTCGAGGGTGATGCGCATCGACGACTCGCGTTCGCGCAGCACGTACTGCAGCTGCGGCAGCTCGGCGACCGGCAGCAGTTCGCGCCGCCCCTGCGGGTGGTGGCGCGAGCACACCAGGACCAGTTCGTCGTCGAGCCAACGCTGGACCAGCACATCCGGATGGTCCGGCTGGATCTCGGTCAGCGCGAGGTCGGCGAGGCCGGTCGCCAGGCGGGTATGGATGCTACGGCTGTAGCCGACCCGGCTGTCGATGCGGTAGTCGGGAAAGGCGTCGGCGAACGCCAGCAACAGGTCGGGCAGCAGCTGCTCACCGATCGACTGGGTCACGGCGAGCCGCAGGCGGTCGCCGCCGGCCCGCAGCTGGCGCAGGTCGCCGAGCAGCTCGACCTGGTGTTCGAGCACCAGGCGGGCGAAGCCGTAGACGCGCTCACCGGCGTCGGTCAGGCGCAGGCGCCCGGCCTCGCGGACCATCAGTTCGACACCGAAGCAGCGTTCGAGGCCGCGCAGGCGCTTGGTGACCGCGGGCTGGCCGACATTCAGGACCCGCCCCGCCTCGGCCACGCCGCCGCGCTCGACGATCTCGCGCAGGGTCGCCAGGGCCTTCAGGTCGGGCAGGTTACGATATTCCATAGAGGAATGTTAGCGTTTTACTATTCATTAGCAATAGCCGGGTCGATCACGCACCATCGCTGATGTTTTCAACGCTTTCATGCGCTGCCGGCCGCCGATCACCCGCGGCCGGTGCCGCCGGGGCGTTTTCCCGTTCGGAATTTCACCGCGCCTGCCGCCGAGGTCCACGCCGGGCGGCGCACGGCCGTGGAACCGACGCGGGCCTTGCCACGCCGGACCGCGCCCACGCAGGCGCCGCACCGGTCTACGACGCTTCGAGGTTGTACGCATGAGCAATGCATCCGATCCGGCCACCGCCGCGCCGACCGCCGACACGCCGCCCGCCGAGGCGCCGCACGGCGACGACCAGGCGACGCCGGCCAAACGCCGGCTGCCAGTGAACGGCAAACAGGCCATCGGGGGCGTGCTGTTCGCGCTGCTCGGGCTCTACCTGTCGACGGTGACACCGAGCGTCGAGATCGCCTGGGTGGTCGCGATCCTGCTGCTGACGATCTACCTGTTCGCATTCGAGATCGTCGGTGTCGATGTCGCCGCCGCATCGATCATGGTGCTGCTCGGCCTGACGTCGCTGCTGGCGCCCGTCATGGGGCTGAGCGCCGGGCTGGTCGACAACATGCACCTGTTCGACGGCTTCGCGTCGAACGCGGTGATATCGATAATCGCGGTCATGATCATCGGCGCCGGCCTGGACAAGACCGGCATCATGTCGAGCGTCGCGGCGTTCATCCTCAAGGTCGGCGGCACCACCGAGGCGCGCATCATCCCGATCATCTCCGGCACCGTCGGCGTAATCTCGTCGTTCATGCAGAACGTCGGCGCCGCGGCCCTGTTCCTGCCGGTCGTCGCACGGATCTCGGCGCGTTCCGGACTGCCGATGTCGCGCCTACTGATGCCGATGGGCTTCTGCGCGATCCTCGGCGGCACGATGACCATGGTCGGCTCGAGCCCGCTGATCCTGCTCAACGACCTGATCCTGACATCGAACAAGGCGCTGCCGGCCGAGCAGCAGATGGAGACCTGGGGCCTGTTCTCGGTGACCCCGATCGGCCTCGCGATGATCACGACCGGGATCATCTATTTCGTCGTCGCCGGCCGCTTCGTGCTGCCGGCGAGCAAGGGCACCAAGGGCAAGGACGACGCGATGGCCTACTTCCGCGACATCTACGGTCTCGACTACGAGCTTTTCGAGGTCGAGGTACCGGAGGACAGCGCGCTGATCGGCAAGACCCTCGACGATGTCGAGCACGACGACCGGATCCGCGTGATCGCGTCGGTCAGCGGACGCTCGATGAAGTACGGGCCCGGCGCAATCTCGCGCGACACCGATATCCAGGCCGGCCAGGTGCTCGGCATCATCGCGTCGCCGGCACCGCTGCTGGCTTTCGTCGACAAGTACGGTCTCGACCTGCACAGCAGCATCAACGTGCTGTCCGAGGTCATGACGCCGACCAAGTCCGGCGTCGCCGAGGTCGTCATCCCGCCGGGCTCGACCCTGGTCGGCAAGAGCGCGCGCGACGTGTGGATGCGCAAGCGCTACGGCATCGCGACGATCGCGCTGCATCGCAACGGCGAGACGATGCGCGAGGGCGACAGCATCCGCGACATCCCGTTCAACGCCGGCGACACGCTGATCGTGCATACCCAGTGGGACGCATTGGCGCGGCTGCAGAAAGACCGCAACTTCGTCGTCGTGACGACCGAGTTCCCGCACGAGGAGCTGCGCCCGAAGAAGGTGCTGCACGCCGGCGTGTTCTTCGCGCTGGCGCTGGCGATGGTGCTGTTCAGCGACCTGCGGCTGTCGGTCGCGCTGCTGACCGGTGCGATGGGCATGATCCTGTCGGGCGTGCTGAAGATCGAAGAGGCCTACCAGGCGGTGAGCTGGAAGACCGTGTTCCTGCTCGCATCGCTGATCCCGCTCGGTCTCGCGGTCGAGACCTCGGGCACGGCGAAATGGATCGCCGAGCAGACCCTGAGCGTCGTCGGCACGATGCCGATCTGGGTGATCCAGGCCGCGGTCGCGGTGTTGGCGACCTTCTTCACGCTGGTCATGTCGAATGTCGGCGCGACCGTGCTGCTGGTGCCGCTGGCGGTCAACATCGCGATCGGCGCCGGCGCCAGCCCGGCGGTGTTCGCGCTGACCGTCGCGATCGCGACGTCGAACTCGTTCCTGATCCCGACCCACCAGGTCAATGCGCTGATCATGGGCCCGGCCGGCTACCGCGTCACCGATTTCATGCGCGCCGGCGGCATCATGACGGTGTTGTTCCTGATCGTCATGATGGTGATGCTGAACCTGATGTTCTGAGCCTGAGCGGTCGGTTTCGACGCACGGCACGGGTACGGAGCGCGGTCGTCGCCGAACCGTCCGCCGCTTGATCTGGCTCGGTGCGCATCGCACCAGGGTTGCCGTACCATCGGACCACGGCACTGGCGCGACCATGACGATGACCACGCGATACCTCAAACACCATCCCGACAAGGACGGCTGGTTCGGCGACTACGGCGGTGCGTTCCTGCCGCCGCAGCTCGAGCGGCCGTTCGCCGAGATCGCCGAGGCGTATGCACGCATCTCGCGCTCGGCCGAGTTTCAGAGCGAACTGGCCTACATTCGCCGTCACTTCCAAGGTCGGCCGACGCCCGTGCACTACTGCCGCAACCTGTCGGACGCGCTCGGCGGCGCGCGCATCTATCTGAAGCGCGAAGACCTCAACCACACCGGCGCCCACAAGCTCAATCACTGCATGGCCGAGGCGTTGTTGGCCAAACACATGGGCAAGCGCCGGCTGATCGCCGAGACCGGCGCCGGCCAGCACGGCGTCGCACTGGCCACGGCCGCGGCCTATTTCGGTCTCGACTGCGAGATTCACATGGGCGAGGTCGACATCGACAAGGAACACCCGAATGTCGTGCGCATGAAACTGCTCGGCGCGACCGTGGTCCCGGTAGGCTTCGGCGGACGCACGCTCAAGGAAGCGGTCGACTCGGCGTTTCAGTCCTACCTGAAGGATCCGGAGGGCAGTATCTACGCGATCGGCTCGGTCGTCGGCCCGCACCCGTTCCCGATGATGGTGCGCGATTTCCAGCGCATCGTCGGTCAGGAGGCGCGCGAACAGTTCATCGACATGACCGCCGGCGAACTGCCGGACCACGTCGTCGCCTGCGTCGGCGGCGGATCCAACGCGATGGGCATCTTCCAGGGCTTCATCGACGATGACGACGTCGCCCTGTACGGCATCGAGCCGCTCGGCCGCGGTACCAGGCTCGGCGAACACTCGGCGACCGTGACCTATGGCCACGATGGCGAGATCCACGGCTTCCGCACGCTGGTGCTGACCGACGACGACGGCCAGCCGGCACCCGTGCACTCGATCGCGTCCGGCCTCGACTACCCCGGTGTCGGCCCCGAACACGCCTACCTGCACAAGACCGGCCGGGTGCACTATGCCGCCGTCGACGACGCGCAGACACTGCAGGCGTTCTACCGTCTGTCGCGCGACGAGGGCATCATCCCGGCGCTGGAGAGCGCGCACGCGGTCGCCTACGCGATCCGTGTCGCCCCTGAGCTGCCCGGCGAGACCATCCTCGTCAACCTGTCGGGGCGCGGCGATAAAGACATAGATTTTGTCGCCGACAACTTCGGTTACGGCGACTGACGCCGCGTCGGCCGGCGTGTTATACAGCAGGGCAGCCGCGCGGCTGCCGCGCCCAGGGACGATCAGATGCCGGTGCACGATGCACAGAAACAGCTGTCGATACTGATCCTCTGCGAGGATCGTCCGTTCGGGCATTACGTCAAGAACGCGCTCGAATCGGTCGGCTATCCGCCGGCGGCCGTGTCGAATTCGCCACGCGACGCCCTCGCGCGCTTCGTCCATGACCGCTTCGACCTCGCGGTGATCAGCTCCGCACTACAGGATCCCGACGCGCTCGAGGTCGTACGCGACATCCGCGCCGGGGCCACCTACGCCCCGCGCGACCTGGTCATCCTGATGTTGCAGAGCGGGGAGAGTGCAGACACCGCGGAGCGCATCCACGCCGGGATGCTCGGCATCAACGCATTCCTGCCGTGGCCGGCCTCGATCGATGCATTGCAGCACGCGGTCGCCGAGGCGATCAGCCATCACCACCTGGCGCTCGAAGTCATCGACACGATCGCCGAGGCCGACCAGCCGCCGCGCGGCGATGACGTCGATCGCGGCCAGTTCAGCGCCGAGACCTTCGGCCTGCCGGCCGCGGCACTCGTCGAGGGCATGTACCTGGAAGACAGTGTCACGATCCACGGCCGCGTCCTGATCCCGGCCGGCACGGTACTCAACGAGGCCCATCTGCACGCGCTCGAGAGCCTGGAACTGGTCCTCGAATCGTCGGAAATCCGGGTGCGGTTCGCGCGCCGGGGCTGACGACGCCGGCGCGGACCGTCGGGCGCGCACCGGGCGCGCGCACAGGTAACAGCCGATCAGGCCATTGGTCGGACTGTCGTGGCTATCGACGGCGACAGCGGCGTCGAGTGCGTCGAGGCTGTGCTTGGCTGGCTGCCTGCACAGCTCGACACCCCACCGGTCGAAGGCATGACGCTACACATCGCGCCCTGGCCGAGACCCCAGTGCGCGTAGCGCGCGATCAGCGACGACGGTGAGTAGCGCCCGCCGACTCGGTCCGACATCTCGAACACGTTGTCGTGCGCGATCGCGAACCACACGGACGTACTGACGTTCGCGGTCACCGCGACCAGCTGACGCGGCAGCTGGGACTCGTCTTCGAGCTTGCGCGACTGCCAGGCCCCGCCGTCTCGGCGTTGACCCTCGTGTCCTGGATCGCGAAGCTGCGCGACGCGATGATCCGCAGCGGCGTTTCCGGCTCGAGCGCCTCTACGGTGTCGATGGTGTGGTCCTCGTCGATGTACGACAGGCAATGGATATTCGGAACGTGGATCGCACACGGCCACCATGTCTCGGTCGCCATCGGCGGTCCGGGATTCGACCCGCCGAGGCCGCTGCCGAAGGCATCGGTGATCGCTTGCGTGCCGGCGCCGAGCCACTGCCGCATCCGGACCGTCTCGGCGAGGTGTTGGACGCGTTCGGGCTCGCTGCGCACCTCGCGGATCACATCGACGCCGTCGACGAGCACCGCTTCGTCACCCGGATGGCGCAGCGCAACATGCGGCACCGCACCGGTTCGGGGTGTTAGCTGCCGTCGCCGGCGAACAGGCGTTCATGCGAAGCGTCGACATCGCGCAGGTATGCGCGGTCGAGCAGCGGGCGCACGATCTCGTCGGTGATGCGGTCTTTCGCGAAATCGAACAGGATGTCGGCAAGCTGCAGCGCGCCAAGCGGTAGGCGCGTGGGCGCACCGTTCACTGCACATGCAAATCGCGAATCGCGAATCGCGAATCGCGAATCGCGGCATGGTGGCGCGCCAGCGCGGCCCATGCACTGTCTCTTACGGTCGGCGGACACAGTCCATCGACGCATGGCCGGTTGCTGGGTACGGACTGCAATTCCCGCGCCGCTGTCGGGGCGCGCTCGCCGTCGTGTGACGCACCTCAAGCGTGCAGCGGCGTGCGACAAACCCGGGCAAGATGTGCCAAAGTTGGGCGCGCGCGCCGGGCCGCGGCGCGGCTGCGATCAGGAAACGGCTGCGCGCACGATTTTTGCAGTCAACCGGGGGAGCGCCCACAGGGTCGACGGGCGCCAACGACAGGATCCGACATGCCATCCGATATCGCCGTCTATGGCCTCGGCGTCATGGGGCGTAACATCGCGCTGAACCTCGCCGACCATGGCCTCGACGTGGCCGTGTACAATCGCACCGCGCGCCGCACCGAGGCCTTTGTCGCCGGGCTGCCGGCGGACAGCGGCATTACCGCACACTACGACCTCGCGGCCCTGTGTGCGGCGCTGCGCAAGCCGCGCGTCGTCTTCGTCATGGCGACCGCCGGCGGCGTCGTCGACAGCGTGATCGATGCCCTGCTGCCGCTGCTCGAGCGCGGCGATATCGTCATCGACGGCGGCAACTCGCACTTCCCCGACACCCAGCGGCGCTGGCAGGCACTGCGCGACCGCGGCATCCGCTTCATCGGCATGGGCATCTCCGGCGGCGAGGAAGGCGCCCGCCACGGGCCGTCGATCATGCCCGGCGGCGATGCCGACGCCTGGCCCCACGTGCGCGACATGTTCCGCCGCATCGCGGCCAAGGCCGACGACGGCGAGCCATGCTGCCGCTGGGTCGGCGACGGCGGCGCCGGGCACTACGTCAAGATGATCCACAACGGCATCGAGTACGGCGACATGCAGCTGATCGCCGAGGCGTGGCAGCTGATGCGCGACGGGCTCGGCATGTCCAGCGATGCGATCGCCGACACGTTCGCCGCATGGAACGGTGGCGTGCTGGCGTCGTACCTGGTCGAGATCACGGCGGCGATCCTGCGGGTGCGCGACAGCGACGGCACGCCGCGGGTCGAACGCATCGCCGACCGCGCCGGACAGAAGGGCACCGGGCGCTGGACCGCGATCGACGCACTCCAGGTCGGCGTGCCGTTGACGCTGATCGGCGAGGCGGTGTTCGCGCGCACATTGTCGTCGATGAAAGAAGAACGCACGGCCCTGGCCGACCGACTGGGCACTCCCCCGATCGCCGCCGCAGGCGCGGATGCAACGATGCTCGACGCGATCCGCGACGCGCTGTACGCCGCCAAGATCATCTCGTATACGCAGGGTTTCCTGCAGATGCGCGTCGCCGCGGCCGAGTACGGCTGGCGACTCGACTACGGCAGCATCGCGCTGCTCTGGCGTGCCGGCTGCATCATCCGCAGCCGCTTCCTCGACGACATCAAGCAGGCCTTCGACCGCGATCCGCAGCTGCCCAGCCTGCCATTCGACGGTTTCTTCGCCGCGGCACTGCGCGACGCCGACGCCGGCTGGCGCCGCGCCGTGACGCTTGCGGTGCAGTGCGGCATCCCGACTCCGGCGATGAGCGCGGCGCTGAGCTTCCATGACGGCTACCGCAGCGCGGTGCTGCCGGCCAACCTGCTGCAGGCACAGCGCGACTACTTCGGTGCGCACACCTATCAGCGGATCGACCGGCCGGCCGACAGCCACTGGCACACCCTGTGGAGCGGCGACCTGAGCGAGGTGAGGACCGATGACTGAGGCCTGCACGTTGATCATATTCGGGGCGACCGGCAACCTCGCCCAGCTCAAGCTGCTGCCGGCGCTGTACCACCTCGAGACCGCCGGCCTGCTGCAGCCCAAGCTGCGCATCGTCTGCTCGGGGCGGCGCGAGCTGTCGCAGGACGACTGGATCGATTACGTGAACCGGACGCTGTCCGAGTACGCGCGCGACCCGCTGTCGGCCGCGCATTGCGAGTCGTTCTGCGGTCGCATGCACTACCTCCGCGGCGATCTCGACGACGCGCAGACCTTTCGCGACCTCGGCGCGCTGCTCGACGGCCGCGATTATCCGGACAACCACGTCTACTACGTGTCGCTGCCACCGGCGACCTACGGCGGCATCGTCGAGTCGCTGGATGCCGAGGGCATGCTCGAAGAGAACGGCGCCTGGCGGCGAGTGGTGATCGAGAAGCCGTTCGGTTCGAGCCTGGAGAGCGCACAGAACCTGCAGCGCAAGATCAACCGCCACCTGCGCGAGGACCAGACCTACCGCATCGATCATTACATGGGCAAGGCCATGGTGCAGAACGTGCTGGTATCGCGCTTCGCCAACCTGATGCTCGAACCGCTGTGGAACCGCAACTACATCGACCACGTGCAGATCACGCGCACCGAGCAGCTCGGCGTCGGCAATCGCGCCGGCTTCTACGAGGGCACCGGCGCGCTGCGCGACATGCTGCAGAGCCACCTGATGCAGATGATGTCGCTGGTCGCGATGGAACCGCCGGTGTCGATGGACGCCGACGACCTGCGCGACGAGAAGGTCAAGGTGCTCAAATCGGTACGCCCGATCCACCCCGCCGCGGTACAGGCGCAGGCCTATCGCGCGCAGTACGGCGGCGGCAAGATCGATGGCACCGACGTGCCCGGCTATCTCGACGAGCCGGGCGTCGCGCCGACCAGCGTCACCGAGACCTACGCGGCGCTCAAGCTGTACGTCGACAACTGGCGCTGGCGCGACGTGCCCTTCTACCTGCGCACCGGCAAGCGCATGGCCGAGGCACGCACGATGGTCGCGATCTGCTTCAAGCAGCCACCGAAGCACTTCTTCCGCAGCGCGCACATCGACTGGCCGCCACCGAACTGGTTGATCATGAGCATCGCCCCCGAGGAATCGCTGCGTCTGGAGATCTCGGTCAAGCAGCCGGGGCTGGAGATGAAGACGCGGCAGATCAGCCTCGACGCGCCGTTCCGCTGTGAGCACCATGCACAGACAGAGGCCTACGAAGACCTGCTGCTCGACGTCATCGAGGGCGACCGCTCGCTGTTCCTGCGCTACGACGAGGTCGAATGGGCTTGGCGCATCGTCGACCCGGTGCTCGGCGTATGGGCCAGCGAACGCGACTTCATTCCGACCTACCCGGCCGGCGAATGGGAGCCGCAGGAGGTCAGCCGCATCTTCAACAAGGAGCATCATCACTGGCGCCAACTGGTGGATCCGGAATGAGCGCGCAGTGGCAGCTCGAGCCCGACGCCGCCAGCGTCGCCGATACCGCGTGCCGACTGATCGGCATGGCCGCGCGCGACGCGATCGCCGCGCGCGGCCGCTTTCATCTCGTGCTGGCCGGCGGCAGCACGCCGCAGGCCACCTACCAGCGCCTCGCCAACAGCGACCAGGATTTCAAACGCTGGTCGCTCTACTACGGCGACGAGCGCTGCCTGACCGCCGACGATCCGGCACGCAACAGCCGGATGGTGATCGAGACCGGGCTGGCGAGTCGCGCCGGCAAGCACTACCCGATACCGACCGAACTCGGCGCCAAGGCCGCCGCCAGCAAGTACCGCCAACGCATCAAGTCGGCAATGCCGTTCGACATGGTGCTGCTCGGCGTCGGCGAAGACGGTCACACCGCAAGCCTGTTCCCCGGCCAGCGCTGGCCGGATAAGACGGTGTTCGCGGTCAGCGACGCGCCAAAGCCGCCGGCCGAGCGCGTCTCGCTCGGCGTCAAGGCATTGCAGGACTGCCATGCGATGTTGATCATGGTCACCGGAGACAACAAGATTGCCGCAGTGCAGCAATGGCGCGCCGGCGCCGACCTGCCGATCTCCCGGGTCAGCGCAGTGCCGCAGGCGCGCGTGCTCGCCGACAGAAACTGCGTGGTGTTTGCCGATGGTCAAGCCGACGCCGCGGCGGAGCCGATAGAGTCGCCCCGATGATGTCACTGGCAGCAGACATTGGCGGAACCTACAGCCGGCTTGCGTGGTTCGGCGAGGGGTTTAGCGGCCACGCCACCGAGCAGGTCTTCAGCAACCGCGAATTCGCCGCGCTCGAGGACGTCATCGAAGCGGGTCGCCAGGCACTCGGCGACGCGAGCGCGGCGATCGCCGACATGGTGCTGGCGCTGCCGGGGCCGGTCCATCGCGATCCCGTCGAACTGACGAACATCAACTGGCGGCTGCGACGCGACGGGTTGTGCGAGCGTTTCGACACCCAACGGCTGACCCTGGTCAACGATTTTCAGGCCGCCGCGCTCGGCGCGATCAACGAACCGTACGAGGACCTCAAGGTGCTCAACCCGGCGACGCCGGACGAGGGCCCGGTGGTCGTCGCCGGCGCCGGCACCGGGCTGGGCATGGCGTGGCTGGCACAGCGTGATCAGCCCGGACTGCCGCACGCCACCGAGGGCGGGCACATCGATTTCGCGCCGCTCGACGCGCGCCAGCTGGCACTGCACCAAGAACTCGCCGAGCGCTACGGTCACGTGTCCTACGAACGCGTGCTCAGCGGTGACGGCCTCGTCGACACCTACCGCCACATCGGCGGGGCCGGCGCAGCGGCCGCGTCACCGGCCGCGATCGCCGGCCGCGCGCGCGCCGGAGACCGCCACGCCGGCGACGCCATCGCGCTGTTCGTCGCGGTGTTCGCGGCCTACGCCGGCAACCTGGCCCTGGCCTTCAACCCCCTCGGCGGTATTTACCTTTGCGGCGGACTTACGGCGCATCTGGCCGAGTGGTTCGACCCGACGTCGTTCGCGCTGGACTACGCCAGAAAAGGACGCATGGCCGATGTCGTCCGCCGCGTCCCCGTCTATCTCGTGCAACGTCAAGGCACCGGGCTGGCCGGCGTCGTGCACATTGCACGCGCCCAGAGGCTCTCGCGATGGGCATGAGCGGCGTCGCTCGTGGCGGCCAGGCCTGTCAGGGCGCAGAATCCGATCTATCGAACAGCGATGCAATGTCTTCCGACAGGAATGGAACATGACAAGCAGCAAAGAGCAGCACCATTTGTACAAGTACTACGTGGAACCGCACGCGGTCAGCGACATGACCCGGCGCACGCTGGTGCTGGTGTTGGCCGGCGGCGAAGGGTCGCGTCTGAAGAACCTGACCAAGTGGCGGGCCAAGCCTGCAGTGCCGTTCGGCGGCAAATATCGCATTATCGATTTCGCGCTGTCCAACTGCATCAACTCCGGCCTGCGCCGGATCGGCGTCTTGACACAGTACAAGTCGCACTCGCTGATTCGCCATCTGCAGCGCGCATGGGGCTTCATGCGGCCGGAGATCGGCGAATTCGTCGAGATCATCCCGGCACAGCAGCGTCTCAGACCGGAGTGGTACCAGGGCACCGCCGATGCGATCTACCAGAATCTCGACATCATCTACCGCCATGAGCCGGACTATGTGCTGGTGCTCGGCGGCGATCACATCTACACGATGGACTACGCGCAGATGCTCGCCGCCCATGTGCAGGCCGCCGCCGACATGACGGTCGGCTGCATCGAGGTGCCGATCGACGATGCCAGGGACTTCGGCGTCATGTCGGTCGACGAAAAGTTGCGAATCACGCGCTTCACCGAGAAACCCGTGCACCCGGAGCCGGTGCCCGGCAAGTCGGATGTCGCGTTGGCGTCGATGGGTATCTACATCTTCTCGATGGAGTTCCTGACCAAGGCGCTGATCCACGATGCCGAGGACGAGACGTCGCAGCACGACTTCGGCAAGAACATCATCCCCAATGCGATCGAGAACGCGAAATCGATCGCCTACCCCTACGTCAACAATCGCGGTGAACCGGCGTACTGGCGGGACGTCGGCTCGCTGTACTCGTACTGGAAGGCGAACATCGAGCTGTGCGACATCGAACCCGAACTGAATCTCTACGAACGCGACTGGCCGATCTGGACCTACCAGACACAGAGCCCGCCGGCCAAGTTCGCATTCGACGACGAAGGCCGCCGCGGCCAGGCGATCGACTCGCTGGTCGCCGGCGGGTGCATCATCTCCGGTGCCAAGGTCAAGCGCTCGGTGATCTTTTTCAACACCCAGGTGGAGACCGGCACCTACATCAAGGAGAGCGTGATCCTGCCGAAGACGCGCGTCGGCAGCAATTGTGTCCTGCAGCGCTGTATCGTCGACAAGGGGACGGTCATCCCGGACGGTTTCGAAGTCGGCGTCGACATCGATGAAGACCGCAAACGCTTCCTGGTCACCGACGAGGGCATCGTGCTGGTCACTCCCGGCATGATGAACCAGCGATTGCACTACGAACGGGACTGAGCGATGACCGCACCGGTCAAACCACACATCAATTTGGTGCTGTGCTGGCACATGCACCAGCCGTGGTACCGTGAGAGCCAGGACGGTGACTACCGTCTGCCGTGGGTCTACCTGCATGCGCTCAAGGACTATGTCGACATGGCTGCGCACCTTGAGGCGCACCCGAAGGTGCGGTGCGTGGTCAATTTCACGCCGGTACTGCTCGAACAGATCGACGACTACGCGACGCAGTTCCGTGACCACCTGGCGACCGGCAAGCGCTTCGCCGACCCGATGCTGAACCTGCTCGCCGGTGTCGACCCGATACCGGCCGACGAGGACGGCCGCGCCGAGATCGTTGCGGGGTGTCGGCGCGCCCACGCGCCGATGATGATCGACGTCCACGGGCCGTTCCGTGACCTGTTCGACATGGTCATGTCGCTCGACAACCGCCAGGTCGACCAGACCCGCCTGCAGTACATGAACGCCCAGTTCTTTCTCGACCTGCTCAGCTGGTACCACCTGACCTGGCTGGGGCACTCGCTGAAGCGGCTGCCGCGGGTGCGCCGCCTGCTCGAGCAACACAACGGTTTCGACGCCGCCACCCGCCGCGAACTGCTGCAGGTCATGGGCGACGCGTTCAGCGACCTGATCGACCGTTATGCTGCGCTCGCTCGCGCCGGCCAGATCGAGTTGTCGATGACGCCTTACGGCCATCCGATCGTGCCGCTGCTGATCGACCTCGACGCCATGCACGGTGCCCTGCCCGAGGCCCAGGGGCCGCAGGCCGAAGCCTATCCGGGCGGGCTGGAGCGCGCGCGCTGGCACGTGCGCGAGGGCCTGCGGGTGTTCGAACACTACCTCGGCTGCAAGCCGGCAGGCGTCTGGCTGTCCGAGGGCGGCGTGAGTCGCCAAGCGCTGCAGCTGCTCGACGAGTTCGACTTTGCGTGGAGCGCATCCGGCGAGGGGGTCTGGCACAACAGCCGCTACCTGTCCGGTCTCGAGGCGAACGGCGAGGAGGCCCGGCGCAGCCTGTTCTGCGCTCATGAGATCGACGGCTGCAAGACGCGCATGTTCTTCCGCGACGACGGCCTGTCGGACATGATCGGCTTCGAGTACCAGCAATGGGACGCGAGCGACGCCGCGGCGAACTTCGCGCAGCACCTGGAGAACATCGCCGACTACCTCGGCGACGACTGCGACGAGAACATCGTCAGCGTTATCCTGGATGGCGAGAACGCCTGGGAGTACTACCCGGACAACGCCTTTCATTTCCTCGGCGCGCTGTACGAAAGCCTGGCCGGCAACAAACGCATCAGAACGATGACCTTCAGCGACGCACTCGATCACTGCGTCGCCGAACCGTTGCCGTTGCTGTGCCCGGGCAGCTGGGTCTACGGCTCGTTCTCGACCTGGATCGGCGAGACCGACAAGAACCTCGCCTGGGACATGCTGGTGGCGGCGAAGCTGGCCTACGACCGCGTGACCGGCAGCAAACGCCTTGGCAGGCGCGCGCTCGCGCAGCTCGAGCGCCAGCTCGCAATCTGTGAGGGCTCGGACTGGTTCTGGTGGTTCGGCGACTACAACCCGGCCGACAGCGTCAGCGACTTCGACAGCCTGTATCGCCAGCAGCTGGGCAACCTCTATGCGATGCTCGGGCTCGATCCTCCACCCAGCCTCGACGAACCGATATCGAGCGGCGGCGGCAGCGCCGAAAACGCCGGGACGATGCGCCGCGGCCATGGATGAGCCGGACCTGACACGCCGCGCCGGCGTGCTGCTGCATGTCACGTCGTTGCCGTCGGGCCGGATCGACGACGACTGTAGGCGCTGGCTGGATTTCATGGCCGACGCCGGGCTCAGCGTCTGGCAGATGCTGCCGCTGGTCATCCCGGACGGCGCCGGTTCGCCGTACCAGAGCCGGTCGGCATTCGCCTGCAATCCCGGACTGTTGCCGCTCGACGACGCGCCGGTGCAGGCATCGGCGGTCGATGACTTCTTTGACCGCCACGCCGCCTGGCTCGATGACTTCGCGCTGTTCGAGATCATCAGGCACCGCCACGGTGAACAGTCCTGGGTGGACTGGCCGACGGCGCTGCGCGAACACGACGAAGCGGCCCTCGACGCCGTGCGGCGGTCGTCGGCGCGGGAGCTGCGCGTCGTCGTCGAACAGCAGTATCGTCTCGACCGTGCCTGGCGGCGGGTCAGGAGGCACGCCGAGTCGCTCGGCATCATGCTGTTCGGCGATATCCCGATCTTCATCGCCCACGACAGCGCCGATACCTGGTCGCAGCCGGACAACTTCCTGCTCGGCACCGACGGCCGGCCGACCCACGTGACCGGCGTGCCACCGGACTACTTCGCCGAACAGGGCCAGCGCTGGGGCAATCCACATTACCGCTGGGAGCGCATGCAGGCCCACGGTTTCGCGTGGTGGCTGGCGCGCATGCATCATCAGTTCGAGCTCTTCGACCTGGTCCGCATCGACCACTTCCGCGGACTGGTCGCGGTGTGGATGATCGATGCCGCGGCCGAGACCGCGATCGACGGCCACTGGCAGGACACCCCGGGAGACGCGCTGCTGGCCACGCTGGCCGAGCACTACCCAACCCTGCCGATCGTTGCCGAGGACCTCGGCGTGATCACCGAGGCGGTGCGCACGCTGCGCCGCAAGTACGGCCTTTCGGGCATGTCGGTGTTGCAGTTCGCATTCGACCATTTCGACGACAATCCGCACAAACCGGCCAACGTCTCCGAGGATTGCATCACCTACACCGGAACCCACGACAACGACACCTGCGTCGGCTGGTTCGACGGCCTGGAACCGCATCAACGGGAGTTCGTATTCCAGGTGCTGGATTGCGAGCCGACCGACGAGATCGCCGCGTTGATGGTCAAGACAGCCCTGCAGACACCAGCGTGGCTGGCCGTCGCACCGTTGCAGGACTACCTGGGCCTGGACGGCAGCGCACGCATGAACACACCGGGAACCAGCGGCGGTAACTGGCGCTGGCAATTCAGCTGGGACATGTTGTATCCCACCCTCAGCGCGGAGTTACACGCCATGATCGAAGCCAGCGGGAGACTCGATGGCCGCTAAGCTGCCCTATCCGCTGGCCATGCTGCAGCGTGGCGAATCGCACGACCCGTTCGCCGTGCTCGGCCGACATCCGGTCGACGACGGCACGCTGGTGCGTGCGTTCATGCCCAGCGCCGAGAGCGTCGAACTCGACGGGTTCGGTGCGCTGCAGCGCATCCAGAACACCGACATCTTCGAACGTGTGCTCGACGCCGACGAGGCCGTCCGGCTGCCCGAGCACTATCGGCTGAACTGGATCGACAAGGCCGACGGCGACGAGCACTCGGTAGTCTCGCCCTACAGCTTCGGCCCGCTGATCCCGGATATCGACCTGCACCTGTTCAACGAGGGCCGGCATCACCATGTCTACCGGCTGCTCGGCGCCCACATGATCGACGTGAACGGCATCAATGGCTGCCGTTTCGCGGTCTGGGCGCCGGCCGTCAGGCGCGCCAGCGTGGTCGGCGATTTCAACGGCTGGCATGGCATGCGCCACCCGATGCGCAACCGCGGCGGCTCGGGGGTCTGGGAGATCTTCATTCCCGGTCTGCAGCCCGGCGACCTGTACAAGTTCGAGTTCCTCAGCCGCGACGGCCACCGCCTGCTCAAGGCCGACCCCTACGGTCAAGCGATGACGCTGCGCCCCGATACCGCGTCGCGGATCTGTGCACCGAGCGACTATCGCTGGGACGACGGCGAGTGGATCGCCGCGCGCGAGCACTGGCGCTGGACGCACAGCCCGATGAGCATCTACGAGGTCCACCCGGGGTCGTGGCGGCTGCGCCCCGACGGCGGCTTCATGACGTTTCGCGAACTCGCCGACCAACTCGTGCCCTACGCCAGCGATCTGGGGTACACGCACATCGAGCTGCTGCCGGTCATGGAACACCCGCTCGACGAATCCTGGGGCTATCAGGTGTCCGGCTACTTCGCACCGAGCGCCCGCTTCGGCTCGCCGGACGACCTGCGCTACCTGATCGACCGCTGTCACGGTGCCGGCATCGGCGTGATCCTGGACTGGGTCCCCGGGCACTTTCCGAAAGACGACTTTGCGCTGGCACGCTTCACCGGCGACGCCGTCTACGAGCACGCCGATCCGCGGCTCGGCGAGCACCGCGAATGGGGTACGCTGATCTTCAACTATGGGCGCCGCGAGGTCGCCAACTTCCTGCTGACCAACGCTGTCTATTGGCTGGAGGAGTTTCACGTCGACGGTCTGCGCGTCGACGCCGTCGCCAGCATGCTGTACCTCGACTACTCGCGCAACGCGGGCGAGTGGATACCGAACAAGTATGGAGGTCGCGAGAACCTCGAGGCGATCGAGTTCCTGCGCCACGTCAACGCGGTGTTGCACGCCCGCTTTCCCGGCACGCTGACGGTTGCTGAGGAGTCGACCGCCTGGCCGATGGTGTCGCGGCCCAACTGGATGGGCGGCCTCGGTTTCAGCATGAAATGGAACATGGGCTGGATGAACGACACCCTCGCCTACATCGAGCTCGACCCGGTGCATCGCCGCTACCATCACGACCGCCTGACCTTCAGCCAAATGTACACCTACACCGAGAACTTCGTGCTGCCGCTGTCACATGACGAAGTCGTGCACATGAAGCGCAGCCTGCTCGACAAGATGCCGAAAGACGCCTGGCAGAAATTCGCCAACCTGCGCCTGCTGTTTGCCTGGCAGTACGCGCATCCCGGCAAGAAGCTGCTGTTCATGGGCGGCGAGTTCGCGCAATGGCACGAGTGGCGCGAGCACGAGGCGCTCGACTGGCCCCTTCTCGACCAGACGATGCATCGCGGTGTCCGCGACCTGGTACGCGACCTGAATCGTCTGTACCGCGGGCTGCCGGCGCTTCACCAACATGACTTCGAGCAGCAGGGCTTCGAGTGGATCGATTGCCACGACAGCGAGAACTCGGTGCTGTCGCTGATCCGCAAGGGCGGCGGCCAGGCAGTCGCCTGCCTGTTCAATTTCACGCCGGTCCCGCGCGAGGCCTACCGGGTCGGCTTGCCGTGCGAGGGCAGCTATCGTGAAATACTCAATACCGACGCCGAACTGTACGGCGGCAGCAACGTAGGCAACGCCGGTGTCGTCCAAGCCGACGGCGAACCCTGGCACGACCGACCATGCTCTGCCCGGGTCAACATACCACCGCTGGGTGCGGTCTTCTTGCAGCTCCACCAATAACCATGCGCGTCCTTTTTGCCAGCAGCGAACTGTTTCCACTGATCAAGACCGGCGGCCTCGGCGACGTCGCGTTCAGCCTGCCCAGTGCGCTCGTCGAACTCGATGTCGACGTCAGGGTCGTGCTGCCGGCCTATCGCAGCGCATTGGCCGCGGCCGACCGGCTGAACGCCGTTGGCTGGCTGACGCTGGCCGACGGCAGCGAAGCGCGCGTCCTCGCGGCGCGGCATGCCGACATCGCGTTCGAGCTGCTGTTGATCGACATCCCGCAGCTCTACGACCGCCCGGGCATGCCATACACCGACGATCAGGGTCGCGACTGGGCCGACAACGCGCAGCGGTTTGCCCGCTTCAGCGAGGCCGTCGCCCTGCTCGCGACCGATGCACCCGGCACGGGTTGGCGCGCTGACGTCGTGCACGCCAACGACTGGCAGACGGGACTGGTACCGGCATTCGTCGGCCTGCACCCGGATGCGCCGCGCACGCTGTTCACGATCCACAACATCGCCTACGACTGCCAGATCGACTTCGGCGACGTGCAGAAATTGAACCTGCCGACGCACTGGTGGTCGGTCGACGTCGGCGAATTCTACGGGCGCCTGTCGATGCTGAAGACCGCGCTGATGACCAGCGACCTGATCACGACCGTCAGCCCAAGCTACGCCAGCGAGATACGCAGCAGCGAGTTCGGTTACGGCTATGCGGATGTTCTCGAATTGCAGTCGTCGAAGCTGGTCGGCGTGCTCAACGGCATCGATGACCGCACCTGGGACCCGAAGACCGACCCGCATCTGGCTGCCAATTACCATGCCGAAGGCAAGATCCGCAGCGGCAAGCGCGCCAATCGCCAGGACCTGCTGCAGCGTATCGGCGCGCCGGACGACGCGCACGACCATGACGGACCGCTGATCGGCTTCATCGGCCGCATGGTCTACCAGAAGGGCATCGACCTGCTGCTCGACGTCATCCCCGACCTGGTCGACAGTCACGACGCCCGGTTCGCGATCCTCGGTAGCGGCGAGCGCGAGCTGGAGCAGCGACTGACCGAGCTGCAGCGCGCCTTTCCGGCGCACGTCTTTGCCTTTCTCGGCTACTCGGAAGCAACCGCCCACCTTATCGAGGCCGGCTGCGACATGTTCGTGATGCCGTCACGCTACGAACCCTGCGGCCTCAACCAGATGTACAGTCTGCGCTACGGCACACCGCCGATCGTGCGCAACACCGGTGGTCTGGCGGATACCGTCGTCGACACGACGCCGCGCAGCCTGGCCCGCGAGGAAGCAAACGGCTTCGTCTTCGACGCGGCCAATGCCACGGCGCTGCAGGGCGCGATCGAACGCGCGATCGCGGTCTACCGCAAACCGAAGCAATGGATGAAACTGATCCGGATAGGCATGCGCGGTGACTACGGATGGCACCTCAGCGCCGAGCGCTATCTGCGACTATACCGAGCCCGCCAGTAGTCAGGAGGTAAGCCCCGTGGCCGAACAAGACTCGACCGAAGCCTGCGTGTTGCCAAACATGCCGGCATTGCGCAAGGATCCTGAGACCCTAACCCGCGCGATACGCCACTATCTCGAGTACCACCTCGGCCGCTTCCTCGGCTGCAACCGGTTCTATCTGTACGAATCGCTGGCCTACACGGTACGCGACCGTATCATGAGCGACTGGCGCAACACCTGGTGCCTGAAGAAGAAGGACGGCGCGAGGCGCGCGCACTACCTGTCGCTCGAGTACCTGATCGGTCGTTCGCTGGGCAACCACCTGCTCAACCTCGACCTGCGCGAGCCGGTCGAAGACGCGCTCAAGGAATTCGCGATCTCGCTCGAGGAGATCCGCGAGACCGAGCCCGATGCCGGCCTCGGCAACGGCGGTCTGGGCCGTCTGGCGGCGTGCTTTCTCGACAGCTGTGCGACCTTGGGGCTGCCGGTGACCGGCTACGGCCTGCGCTACGAATACGGCATGTTCCACCAGCACATCGAGAACGGCTACCAGATCGAAGACCCCGATCACTGGATGCGCGACGGCCACCCGTGGGAGGTGGAGCGGCCCGAGTACACGCAGCTGGTCAAGTTCTGCGGTCGGACCGAGCATTTCATCGATCAATCGGGACGGCCGCACACGCGCTGGGTCGAGACCGAAGACGTGCTCGCGGTGCCGTACGACGTCCCGGTGTCCGGCTACCAGAACAACGTCGTCAATACGCTGCGGCTGTGGTCGGCGTCAGCAACCGACGCGTTCAACCTCAAGGAATTCAACGCCGGCGACTACGCCGATTCGGTCGCCAGCCAGAACCAGGCCGAAAACATAACGATGGTGTTGTATCCCAACGACGCCAACGAGAACGGCAAGGAACTGCGTCTGCGCCAGCAGTACTTCCTGACCTCGGCCAGCCTGCAGGACGCGTTCCGCCAGTACGCCGAGCGCCCGCTGCGCGAGTTTGCCGAACACAATGTCTTCCAGCTCAACGACACGCATCCGAGCGTCGCTGTCGCCGAGATGATGCGCATTCTGCTCGACGACCCGGACAAGCGGCTGGAGTGGAACGAGGCGTGGCATATCACGACGCGCTGCATGGCGTATACCAATCACACGCTGCTCCCCGAGGCGCTCGAACGCTGGCCGGTGAAGCTTTTCGAGTGCCTGCTGCCTCGGCTGCTCGAGATCATCTACGAGATCAACGCGCGCTTTCTCGCCGAGGTGCGGCAGCGCTGGCCCGGCGACCGTGAGCACGTGCGCCGCATGTCGCTGATCGAAGAGGGCGACAATCCGCAGATCCGCATGGCCTGGCTGGCGATCGTCGGCAGCTTCTCGGTCAATGGCGTCGCGGCGTTGCACTCCGAACTGCTCAAGGAGGGTCTGTTCCGGGATTTCTACGAGCTGTGGCCGGAGAAGTTCAACAACAAGACCAACGGCGTGACGCCACGGCGCTGGCTGGCGATGGCCAATCCGCTGCTCGCCAGCCTGATAAGCGAGCAGATCGGCGACGGCTGGCAGGCCGATCTCGAGCGCCTCGCGGAGCTGCGGCCGCTCGCAGAGAACGG
This sequence comes from Gammaproteobacteria bacterium, assembly GCA_030065815.1. Classification (GTDB taxonomy): domain Bacteria; phylum Pseudomonadota; class Gammaproteobacteria; order Chromatiales; family Chromatiaceae; genus Thiosocius. The sequence continues at coordinate 47,923 of JASJCU010000012.1, forward strand.
CGACCGCGCGTTCATCGAACGCTGGCGCAGCATACGCATGGAGAACAAGAAGCGCCTCGCCAAGCTCGTACTGCAGCAGACCGGTGTCACATTCGATCCGAGCGCGCTGTTCGACGTCCAGGTCAAGCGCATACACGAGTACAAACGCCAGTTACTCAACGTGCTGCACGTAATCCATCTCTACGACCGCATCCGCCGCAGCGAAACCAACGGCTGGGTCAACCGCTGCGTGCTGATCGGCGGTAAGGCAGCGCCCGGATATCAACGCGCCAAGGAGATCATCAAGCTGGTCAACAATGTCGGCTCGGTGATCAACAACGACCCGGCTGTCGGCGAACGCCTCAAAGTCGTGTTCCTGCCAAACTACGGCGTCAGCAAGATGATGCATATCTGCCCGGCCGCAGACCTGTCCGAGCAGATCTCAACCGCTGGCAAAGAGGCCTCGGGGACCGGCAACATGAAGTTCATGATGAACGGCTCGATCACCATCGGCACCTACGACGGTGCCAATATCGAGATCATGGACGCCGTCGGCGAAGACAACTTCTTCCTGTTCGGGCTCAAGGCCGACGAGGTCAAGGCACTGCGCGGCAACTACGACCCACGCCAATACGTCGAAAACGATCCCGACCTCGCACGCGTCATCTCGCTTATGGAGAGCGATCACTTCAGCGGCATCGAACCCGGGCTGTTCCGCGGCATCATCGATTCGATGCTCAGTCCGCAGGATCCGTGGATGACGCTGGCCGACTTCCGCGCCTATGTCGACGCACAGCGACGCGTCGACGCCGCGTGGCAGGACCCGGATGGGTGGACGCGCATGAGCATTCGCAACTGTGCGGCAAGCGGTGTGTTTTCGACCGACCGTACGATAAGCCAATACAACGAAGAGATTTGGCGGTTGACGCCACTCAAGTAGGGAAGACGCCCGCTTTCGACGCGGGCATCAACCCTCGCCGGCGAGTTCGATCTCGTACGACAACGTGCGTGCGCCGCTCAACAGCCCGTCGCGCTCCAGCGTCACGGCGATCTTGCTGCCCGGCCGCTGGTCGATCATCGCGATCTTGACGTCGGTGAAGTAGCGGATCGGCGTCTCGTTGATGGTCAGCAGCTTGTCGCCTTTCTTCAGGCCGGCATCCTTGGCCGGGCTGCCCGACGTGAAACCGCTGACGAACACGCCGTCGTCACGCGTATCGAGCAGTACCCGCATCAGGCCGGCGGCCGGCAGTTTCTGGTCGGGTGTCAGCACCAGGTAGTCGGCGGACGCGAAATGACGCGATGCCGGGTCGAACGTCGAGATCGTCACGCCGCGCATCCCGGTGCGGCGGGTCACGCGATTGGGAATGCCGTTGCGGCCGTTGACGTGGCCCTTGCCGGCGAGCACGAGCATGCGCCCGTCGGGGCGCTGCGTCAGGTACTCTGCCACGCGCTGCGCCATGGATTCGTCCCAGGTCAGCTGCACCTCGATGAACCGCTGGAACCCGCTGTCATCGCCGTCGGCATCGCCGCTCGGATGCTGATTGTAGACCTCGCGGAGCATCGCCTCGTAGGCCTTGTCGCTGACATCGTAGCTGTCGGGCAGCTCGCTGCGCAGCTCGGTCGGGATCTCGTTGATGCCGCGCCGCCCGATCTCGCTGGTCAGCTCCCTGGACGCATTCAGCGCAATGATGGGAATGCCCTTGTCCTTGGCGAACTGCACGATCGGCCGATACAGGCGGTAGTCGTAGCGCCAGCGATCATAGTATTCGGTGCGCCGCAGCATCTCGGCCTCGTCGATGCGACCGGCCAGAAAGTCGTCTAGGACCGGCTGGAAGCGCGCCTGAATCCACTCCACGCCGACCGCCAATCCTTCGGGACGCGACGCCATGCCGCGCAGCACGTCGAGCTGGACGAGGTGGTCACCGAGCGCCGTGTGGGTCTCGCCGACGTAGACGAGGCGCTCCGAGCGCAGTTTAGTCATCAGTTCCGGCAGGGTTGCGGATTTCTCTGTTTGCACAACAATCGGCAGCATGTCGCTGTTTTCGCTCGCCCCTGCCATGCCCGCTAGTCCAGCCAACACCAAGACGCTCGTCACCAACGCACGGCGTAGTGCGTTTCCCTGGTTGCTGGTCATCATCCTGTCTGTCATTTCGGCTCCCCTGTGTGCGGCGATTTCTGGCGTTCACCACAAGCTGAATGTCGATATCAAACCTGAAGACGGCAGTCTCCGCGTCGCCTATCGGCTGACCTTCCCTACGCCGGTTCAGCAACTGGAGTTCACCCTGAATACCGGTTTCGACGTGGAATCGTCGTCGGGTGCGGTCGAGCGGCGCGGCGATTCGGCCGACGGACTGCGGTCGCGCTATGCGCTGACCCTAGAGACCGCCAACCGCGTTGTCGAGTTGCAATACCACGGACAACCCGGGTTTTCCGAGCGACGCGGTCACGGCGGCATGCCACAGGGCGCGATTTCGGCGCGTGGCGTCTACCTCGATGGCGCGTCGGCTTGGTATCCGCTGCTGGATGCGGACATCGGCGGCATCGACATCGCGGTCGGTCTCCCCGGCGGCTGGCGCTCGGTCAGCGTCGGCAGACGCAGCGACGACGGCGACCGGGAGCGCTGGCGCAGCGACCGCCCGCACGACGACCTGTACCTGATCGCCGACCGCTTCTCACGCCACGCCCGCCGCCACGGCGACATCGATCTGTCGGTGTACTTGATCGACGACGACCCCGAACTCGCCGGCCGCTACCTCGACGCCGTCGGCGGCTTCATCGACCACTACAGCCGGCTGATCGGGCCCTACCCGTACGGCAAGTTCGCGGTCGTCGAGAATCGCTGGCAGACCGGCTACGGCATGCCGTCCTTCACGCTGCTGGGTTCGCGGGTGATGCGCCTGCCGTTCATTCTCTACTCGTCGCTGCCGCACGAGATCTTGCATAACTGGTGGGGCAACGGCGTCTGGATCGACTACCAGCGCGGTAACTGGTCCGAGGGACTGACGGCCTACCTGGCAGATCACTGGATGCAGGAACAGCGCGGCAGGGGCGCGCACTACCGGCTCAAGGCGTTGCAGCGCTACAGCAACTACGCTGCACGCGGCCCCGACGCACCGCTGCTCGCGTTCACCAGCCGTCACAACGAAGCCACGCAGTCGATCGGCTACAGCAAGTCGTTGATGGTCTTCCACATGCTGCGCTCGGCGCTCGGCGATGCCCGGTTCGTCGACGGTCTGCGCCGGCTGTGGCGCGAGCATGCGTTCGAGCGCGTTGGCTTCGCCACGGTCGTGCGCCAACTCGCCGCTGACGACGCCGCGCTGGGGGCGCGTTTCGCGCGTTGGCTGGAGTCGACCGGTGCGCCGCGTCTGACCCTCGAAAACGCCGCCGTCGCGCCGGCGGGCGACGGCTGGACGCTGAACCTGACACTGCGCCAGCGCCAGGCCGAGCGGTACCCGTTGACGCTGCCGGTCGCCGTCGCGCTCCAGGACCAGGCGTTCGCCGAGCGCCGGATGCTGTCGCTGAGCGGCGCCGAACAGACCTTCGAGCTGCGCTTCCCGTCGCGCCCGCTGCGCGTCGACATCGACCCGGAGTTCGATGTGCTGCGCGTTCTCGACATCACCGAGCAGCCGCCGGCGCTGAACCGCCTGTACGGCAGCCAACGGACCTGGTTGGTGCTCCCCGACGCGGCCGATGCCGCCGAGCGCGCGGCGTGGCGTGACCTCGCTGACGCGTGGACGAAGCGCTACCCGGGCATGAGCGTGATCCGCGACAGCGAGGCGCAGCGCATCGCACCGGACGACGACCGCCTGATCCTCGGCTGGCGCAATGCCCTGCTCGGCCCTCACCTGCCGCGATTTGCACGCGACGGCCAAGAACTCACGGCCGGCGCCCTGCGCGTTGCCGACGATCGATACTCCGCCGCGGACGCGGCGGTCGTCGTAGTCGCCAACGATCGCGGCGGTGTCAGCAGCGGCTTCATCGGCGCGCCGGCGGCCGCGACGATACGCCAGTTGGCGCGCAAGCTGCCCCACTATGGCAGCTACGGGCGCCTGGTGTTCGATCCAGGTGGCAACAATCTGCGCAAGGACGCGCTGGCGGCGCGCCATTCGCTGCTGAGCCGGCAGCTCGGCGACGGCCGTGTCGATCTGCGCCTGGCGCCGCGCCCGGCGCTCGACGCACCCGGCGCCGGTTACCCGGCAGACGGACTGTCCATGACGGGCCGCGACTGACCGCGGAACTGTCGCGGTCTGGGCCTGTCCTTTGTGACAGTCGGGATCTGTCCGGTCACCACGGAATGGCGATCGCCCGGCGGGGCCGGTCGTAATTCCCTCTACCGCTCCACGGTACGACCGCCCATTGCCCCCGGCTCCGCCCGGGGGTGATTTTTTCTTCTCCGTCGATGTGCTGGCTCTCGCGGACGCTGGCGTGCCCATCGTGCGCGATCAGACACAGCGGTGGCAGGGCGATCGGCCGGAAGCCGCGGTAAAGGCGCCAGAATCCTGGCCGCTAACTCCCCGGAGGGACGACTGGCGCGGCTGCTGGAGGCCGCGATCCGCCTTTTTCGGCACACCCAGCGGCAACAAGAACGCGATTCGGCCGATGGAGAATGCACGGCGGTTACCAACCTCCAGCAGATGACAGCGGCCCGGCGCACGCGCACTGGCGCGCGTGCGTAACCGACTCGGGTCACGCATCAGGTGCACAAGCTCGAACAGTATCTCGACAGCTGGATCAAGACGATCGTCGCGATCGTCCTGATCACGACGCTCGCGCTGCTGGTCTCGGGTCTGGGTGAGCGCCACCTGAAGCGCGAAGCCGAGCAGAATCTGGTCGCGCTGATCGACGTCATCAGCGCCAGCCTCGATACCGAGTACCTGCACACGCGTGTCTACGCCCAGTTCATGGCGCAGCGTCCCGAGGTCGTCGAGGCCATCCGCCACCTGCTGGCGGCCCAGGCGCACCCCGGTGAGGGCCGGGTCATGACCGGCCAGCGCCTGTTGCGGCGGCTGTTCGATCCGCTACTGGACAACGGTCTCTACGAGGATTTCACGCTCATCGCACCCGACGGCACGACGCTGGCGTCCGGCGATGCGCGTGGAACGGCGGCCGCCGGTATGCTCGGGACCCGCGGCCTGCTGCTGGCGCGCGCGTGGCACGGTGAAACGATCGTGTCCCTGGTTCATGCGACGGCACAGGGTGGTCCACCGGCCCGCAGCGAGACGCGCGCCACCAACGCCAGCATGCTCGCCGTCACGCCGGTGCGCGACGCCAACGGCAACGTCGCGGCACTGCTGGCGCTGAGTATCAAGCCCGACGTGACGGTGTTCCGCATCCTCGACTCGGGCAGCCGTAGCGACCGCAGCGAGCGCATCCTGTTCGACCGTTCCGGGAGCATCCTCGCCAGCAGCCACGTCACGCTCGGCGCCGGCGACGCCAGCGCCGCGAACCCGGCCGGCAGGACAGGCCGCGGCACGCCGCTGGCGATGTACGCGGCCGTCGAGACCGCGGGCGTGACACCCGACGACTACACCAATGACCTTGGTGTCCCGGTGCTTGGCGCGTGGCGCTGGCTCGAAGCGCACGGCGTCGGTGTCGCGGTCGAGGTCGAATCGGCGCAGGTCTATCGTGGGCTCAACCTGCTCACAATCACCGTGTACGCGATGGCCGGCGCCGCATCGTTGCTGTTGATCGCGATAACCCTGTTGTCGCGTCGCCGGCAACGCGATCTGGAACGCCAGGTCGATGAACGCACCCGGGCGCTGCACTACGAGAAGACCCGCCTCAACACGCTGTTCGACGAAGCGCCGAACGGCCTGATCATGCTCGATGGCGCACGTCGTATCACGCAGTTCAACGTCTGCGCGCGGCAGATCTTCGGCTGTTCCGAGAAAGCGGCGCTCGGCAAGTCGCTCGACGACCTGCTCGCCGCGCCGCTGCCACAACCGGACGACAGCGGCGGCTCCGTCCACGTCGAGTTGAACTGTCAGCGCCCCGACGGTGCGCTGGTCCCGGTCCAGCTGTCGATCGGCGAGACGCACACCGAGCAGGGCAGCTACGCCCTGGCGGTCGTCCGCGACATCAGCGAGTCCAAGCGCCTGCAGAATGCAATGCGCGAGGAGATCCTGCTGCGCGAGAACGCCGAGCAGCGCCAGCGCCAGCTGCTCGACGCGGCCGGCGAGGGAATCTTCGGTACCGACGTCTACGGCAACATCACTTTCATCAACCCGGCGGGCGCATGGCTGCTCGGATACACGCCGAACGATCTCCTCGGCCGCAACATGATCACACCGACCGCCGACCACCCGGCGCTGTGCGAACATGACAACCCGCTGGCCGATCCCGGACACTTCACCGACTCGACGGCCGAGACGGTCCTGCAGCGCAGCGACGGCAGGCGTTTCGAGGCCGAGTACTTCCGCACGCCGCTGGTAGCCGACGGGCGCCCGTACGGCGCCGTCGTCGTGTTCAGCGACATCAGCGCACGCAAGCGCACCGAGCAATCGCTGCTGCTCGCCGACAACGTCTTCGAACACATCACCGAGGGCGTCCTGGTCACCAACGCGGACGGCGAGATCCTGCGCGTCAACCGCGCCATGTGCGACATGGTGGGCTACGCCGCCGACGAGATCGTCGGCGCAGACCGTCCGCCCTACCGCTCCGGCGAACACCCGCCGGTCTTCTACCAGCAGATGTGGCACACGCTGGCACGCGACGGATACTGGGAGGGCGAGATCTGGAACAAGCGCAAGGACGGCGAGATCTTCCCGACCTGGCAGACGATCGTCGCGGTCAGCGGCGCCGACGGCCAGGCGGACCGCTACGTGTCGGTCACCCGGGACATCACCGATCAACGGCGCAACGAGCATCGGATCCATCGCCTCGCCTACTTCGACAACCTCACCGGCCTGCCCAACCGCGAGCTGTTCTACGACCGTTTCGATCACGCCATCGAGCGCGCGCAGCGCCACGACGCGAAACTGGCCCTGCTGTTCCTCGATCTCGACCGCTTCAAGAACGTCAACGACAGCCTCGGCCACCCGGTCGGCGACCAGCTGCTAAAGGCCGTCAGCGAACGCCTGCAACACCTGGTCCGCAGCGAGGACACGATCGCCCGGCTCGGCGGCGACGAGTTCACGATCCTGCTCGAGTCGGCGGACAGCGACCAGGCGATCGCGAGCGTCGCCGAGAAGGTCGTCGAATCGCTGTCGAAGCCGTTCGCGATCAGCGAGCACATGCTGCACATCGGCACCAGCGTCGGCATCAGCCGCTTCCCCGACGACGGCATCGACGTGACCACGCTGATCAAGCACGCCGATACGGCGATGTACCAAGCCAAGTCTGCCGGGCGCAGCAACTACCAGTTCTACGCCCACAAGCTGTCGGAACGCACCAGCGACCAGGTGATGATGGAAGCGAACCTGCACCGCGCTGTCAGCGAGGGCGAATTCGAGCTGCATTACCAGCCGCAGATGGCGGCGGATGGCCGGGTAGTCGGTGTCGAGGCACTGCTGCGCTGGCAGGACCCGGTCCAGGGGATGGTGCCGCCGAACGAGTTCATCCCGTTGGCCGAAGAAACCGGCCTGATCATCGTCATCGGCGAATGGGTGCTGCGCACGGCCTGCCGGCAGATGCGCAGCTGGCTGGACGGCGGCGCGCCGGACATGCGCGTCTCGGTGAACCTCGCCGGCCCGCAGATCGTCCGCGGCGACATCGCCCGGACCGTTGCCGACGTGCTCGCCGAGACCGGCCTGCCACCCAATCGGCTGGAACTCGAGGTCACCGAGACCTTCGTGATGGACAATGTCGACCAGGCTGTCGACGCCCTTGCAAGGCTGCGCGCGCTCGGCGTACGCATCGCGATCGACGACTTCGGCACCGGTCACTCGTCGCTGGCCAACCTCAAACGTCTGCCAGTCGACACGCTGAAGATCGATCGCGCCTTCGTCCACGACGTACCGCACGATCCCGACGACGTCGCGATCGCCCGCGCGATCATCGCGCTGAGCCGCCAGCTGCAGTTGAGCACGGTCGCCGAAGGCGTCGAGACCGTCGCGCAGAAGAACTTTCTCAGCGACGAGGGCTGTGACGTCTTTCAGGGCTTCCTGTTCGCGCGGCCGATGCCGGCGGCCGACGTCGAGCAACTCTGGCACGAACCGACCCACGCAACGCACGCCAGCTGAACGCCGCGGCCGCTGCGGCGAATCGCCGTGGCACGGTGTTCATGCGATGATGCGCCGCGTCGTTTGTCGAGAAGTACCCGATGCAAGACCTCGCCCCGCTCGATCTCGCCGCCGTCGACATCATGCACGTACTGCCACTCGGCGTGGCCTTCGTGCTCGGGATGGCAGCCAAGGCCGCCCACCTGCCGCCGCTGATCGGGTTTCTCGCCGCCGGCTTCCTGCTCGGCGCGCTGGGCATGCAGAACACGACGACGCTGCAGCATATCGCCGACCTCGGCGTCACGCTGCTGCTGTTCACGATCGGACTGAAGCTGCATGTCAAGGACCTGATCGCCCCGGTGGTCTGGGCCACGGCCAGCGTCCACATGGCGCTGACGACACTGGTCGTCGCCGTCGTCGTCAGCGGCCTGGCCATGCTGGGCATCGGCATGCTGGCCGGCATCGACACTCCCACCGCGCTCCTGATCGGTTTCGCGCTGAGTTTTTCGAGCACCGTGTTCGCGGTCAAGGTCTTCGAATCGCGCGGCGAGATGGGCGCCATCCACGGCCGCGTCGCGATCGCGCTGTTGATCGTCCAGGATATCTTCGCGGTGATCTTCATCGCCGTCTCCGCCGGCAAGATGCCGAGCGTCTGGGCGCTGGCTCTGCTCGCGCTGATACCGGCGCGCCCGCTGCTGCTGGCCCTGCTCGACCGGGTCGGCCACGGCGAGCTGCTGGTGCTGCTCGGCTGGGCGACGCCGCTGGCCGGCGCCGCGCTGTTCGAACTGGTCGGTATCAAGGCCGACCTCGGTGCGCTGGTCCTCGGCATCGTGCTCGCCGGCCATCCCAAGACCAACGAGCTGGCGAAGTCACTGCTCAGCTTCAAGGACCTGTTCCTGATCGGCTTCTTCCTGTCGATCGGACTGTCCGGCGAGCTCAGCTGGCAGACGCTGTGGATCGCATTGCTGCTGGTCGTGCTGATCCTGCCGCTGAAGGCAGCGATGTATTTCCTGCTGATGACCCGTCAGCGCATGCGCGCACGCAGCGCCACGTTGGCATCGATGGGCCTGACCAATTTCAGCGAGTTCGGCCTGATCGTCGGCGCAGTCGGCGTCAGCCATGCCTGGCTGGATGCGCAGTGGCTGTCGGTGATCGCGCTGGCGCTGGCGATCAGTTTCCTCGTCGCGGCGCCGCTGAACGCGCTGTCACGCCAGATGTACGCACGCTGGCGTCACGAGCTGCACCGCTTCCAGACCCGCAGCCGCCTGCCCGGCGACGAGGTGATCCGCGCCGGCAAGGCCCAGGTCATCGTTTTCGGCATGGGCCGCGTCGGCACCGGCGCCTACGATTACCTGCGCGAGCGCTGGGGCGACGTCGTGCTCGGCATCGACATCAACGAGGACTATGTCGAACGCCACCGCGCGGCCGGCCGCAACGTCGCCCACGGCGACGCGACCGACGCCGATTTCTGGGCCCGCGCCGAGCGCAGCGGGCACGTCAGGCTGGCGCTGCTCGCGTTCACCGACCACGAATCCAACCTTGCGGTCGCCGAGCTGCTGCAGGAGCAGGGGTTCGACCTGGAGCTCGCGTCGATCGCCCACTACACCGACCACGAGGCGACGCTGCACGAGGCCGGTGTGCACTCGGTCTACAACTTCTACGCCAGCGCCGGCGAGAGTTTCGCCGAGCACATCGCCGACGATTTCGAACACCTGATCGAGAAGCCGGCGGCGGCCACGGTGTAGTGCCGCACGCGCCGACCCGGCCCGAAGCTGGACTAAAGGTGGACGCCGACCGGCCGCTGTTAGGCCTCGAGTCGCCAAGCCACTACGCGCGTTGGCGGACCGACAATGATGCGCCGCAAACGCCGACGGCTAAGCGTGTCGCGCGCCAACGACCGAAACGATGACAGACGACGAGAAGCGATGGCAGCCCGCGCAGCTGCTCTACCGCGCCGCGATCCCGCTGCTGCTGGCCGCCGCCGCGCTCGGCAGCCTGGCGCTGAGCGCACTGCGCGGCGGCGGCTGGCCGTTGTTCGTCGGTGGCCTGGCGCAGGACCTGGTGCTACTCGGCATCGCCTGGCTGCTGTACCGCCACCTGATACTCACACCACTGCGTAACGCGGATGCGACGCTGGCCAGGGCCGCGGACCTGACGCGCATCGACTTCACGCTGCGTCTGCCGGGCGGCCGCAGCGGTCCCGTGGGCGTGCTCAGCGATCGCCTGAACCGGCTCAACGAGACCTGTGACACGGCGCTGACCGACCTCGCGTCATCGGCCGGTCGCCTCGTGCCGATGTCCAAGGAGCTGGCCGACAGCTATGGCTTCCAGGCGCAGCGCGCCGGCATGCAACGCCTGTACAGCCAGACCGTCGCGAGTTCGGTCGGCAAGATGCAGGACGTCGCACAATCGGTCTCAGGCCAGGTCGAGGCCACCAACAGGGCACTCGCCGAGGCCCAGTCCAGCGTCCAGTCCTGCCAGGCCGTGTTCCGCGAGACCGCGGTCAGCATGGACCAGCTGTCGGAGCAGATCGACCAGACATCGCAGCGCGTCGGCGCGCTGGCCGAGCAGAGTTCGGACATCGGCCGGATCATCGACGTCATCAACGAGATCGCCAACCAGACCAACCTGCTGGCGCTGAATGCCGCCATCGAGGCCGCGCGCGCCGGCGCGCACGGCCGTGGTTTCGCCGTCGTTGCCGACGAGGTGCGCAGTCTGGCCGAGCGCACCCATCAGTCGACGCTGGAAGTGCGCGCGCTGATCGAGACCATCCAGGGCAACACCTCATCGGTCGTCGCGACGATGAACGAGGGCCTGGCGCTGGCCGGCCGCACGCAGCAACTCGCCGTCGCCTCGGGCGACGAACTCGAAGACATCGACAACCGGGTCAGCGACATCTCGGCGATCGCCGCCGAGATCGTGGTCGCCGTCGAGGAGCAGAAGGCGACGGCCGGCGAATCGCTGTCGGCGGTCGACGCGCTGGTCAACCTCAACGCCATCGCGCCCGACGAGGGCGAATCCTCATGCGTGACGGCCGGCGATCTGGCCAAGCTCGGCGACGCCATGCGCAGCAAGGTGAATCGCTTCGTCGTCGCCGGCGACGGCTGGGACGAGAACCTGCGCAACAACCGCTGCGCCGAACGGCGTGCGCCGCAGTCCGAAGCCGCGACGGCGTCCGACGACGGCGCGAACGCCGACGTCACGCTGTTTTGATCGCGGCACGCACCGCCGACACCGCTCCCCTGTCGTCCAAGGTCAGCGAGCTCGCACCGCGCCGGCGCGGCCGGCGATCGCGCCGCTGACTGCGCTGCCGATCGCGCCGCGGCGAATGCCGTCGACGGCATCACGCAGTCAGCGACCCGGGGCCGTGCGCCTGGCTGGTCGCGTCAGCGGTTACGCTGGCGGTCACGCCGCCACTGCTGCGCCACCGCGACCTGCTGCTCCAGGTATTGCATCTGCGCCGCCAGCGCCGCAGCCGCCGCGGCGCTGTCCCCGGCGGTCAGCGCGTCGAGGATGCGCTGGTGAAAGCCGACGATCTGCGCGCGCTCGCGGAAGCGGAAGATCACGAGGTTGATCACCGGCTGCAGCGCCTCGATCACCGAGAACATCACCAGTTGCAGCACCTTGTTGCCGGTCGCGTCGACCAGGGCGCGATGGAAGCGCACGTCAGACGCGCAGAAGTCCTCGTCGCTGAGCTCTTCGGACGACTGCAGCGCGATCTCTGCGGCCATCGCCTGCAGGTGCTCGGGCCGCCGGTTGGCCGCGGCCAGGCGACAGCACAGCAGCTCCAGTTCGCGCCGCGCCTCGGCGATGTCGTCGGGCGCGAACTCGCCCATGCTGACCGCGACGACCGCGGCGCCGGTCAGGGAATCGCGCAGCTCCTGGTGGCTCGGCCGGTTGACGAAGGTGCCGCCGGCCGGACCGCGACGCGAGCGGATCAGGTGCTGGGCCGCGAGGCGCTTCAGGGCCTCGCGAATGGTCGGCCGCGACACGTCGAACTGCGCGGCGAGCTCGGCCTCGCCCGGCAGGCGGTCGTCGGCGCCGAGCCGGCCCTCGACGATCGACTGGCGAATGCGGTCGGCGATCTGTGCGGCCAGGCTCTGGGTCTGCAACGGTTTGAAATCGATCGCCACGCGTTCGGCACCGGTCGGCTCGACGTCCCGGGGACAGTGCCGTAGAGTGTAATGCTATTTGTTTGACAAATACAGCTTTGTTGACAAGAATCCGGTTGCCACACCCGCAAACCGCCGGAGCCCGCACATGACCGACACCTTCAAAGCCCTGGTCCTCAATCAGCAGGACGGCAAGACCGTCGCCACTATCGAGACCCTCGGCGACGCCGACCTGCCGGCCGGCGACGTATTGCTCAAGGTCGCCTACTCGAGCCTCAACTACAAGGACGGCCTGGCGGTCACCGGCAAGGGCAAAATCGTCCGCAGCTGGCCGCTGGTGCCGGGCATCGATCTCGCCGGCGAGGTGCTCGAATCCAACAGCGCCGACTACGCCCCCGGCGACCGTGTCGTGCTGACCGGCTGGAGCGTCGGCGAGAAGTACTGGGGCGGTTACAGTCAGCGCCAGCGCGTGCAGTCGAAATGGCTGGTGCCGCTGCCCGACGGGCTCGACGCCTACCAGGCGATGGCGATCGGCACCGCCGGCTTCACGGCGATGCTGTGCGTGATGACCCTCGAAGAGGCCGGCGTGCACACCGACAGCGGCACGGTGCTCGTGACCGGCGCGACCGGCGGCGTCGGCAGCATCGCCGTCGCGGTCCTCAACCGCCTCGGCTATCGCGTCGCCGCGGTCAGCGGCAAGGCCGGGGCCGAGGATTACCTGCGCGGTCTCGGTGCCGCCGAGATCATCGGCCGCGACGACATGAATCAGCCAGCGCGGGCGCTCGAGGGCCAGCGCTGGGCCGGCGCGATCGACACCGTGGGCAGCACGGTGCTCGCCCGCGTGCTCGCCGAGACCAGCTATGGCGGCTGCGTCGCCGCGTGCGGCCTGGCCGGCGGCGCCGACCTGCCGACCACGGTGATGCCGTTCATCCTGCGCAACGTCAGCCTGCGCGGCGTCGACTCGGTGATGTGTCCGATCGACCGCCGCAAGGCGGCATGGCAGCGCCTGGTCACCGACCTGCCCGCCGACGCCCTCGGCGAGATCGGCCAGGTCGCCAGCCTCGAGCAGCTGCCGGAACTCGCCGAGCAGATCACCGAGGGCCGGATCCGCGGCCGGGTCATCGTCGACCCCAATCTGTGATGCGAGAGGGCCCGGCATTCGCCGGGCCGGCAACGGCCGCGTCCGACGATCGCGCCCAGCCACAGCCCGGGATCCGGCCGCACCCGTTGCGCGAACCCGGCAGCGACGTCGAACGACGCCGCAAGCGATGTGACACCGATGACACGGCGATGCCGATGGCACCATCTGGACAGCGGCGGCCCGCGACCCGGGTTCAGTGCGTCGCGGGCTCGCGGATGATCACGCGCTCGACGTAGACGAGCTCGCAGGCCCGCGCGCCGGTGTCGTCGCGGGTCAGCGAGCTGCGCCAGCGCCAGCCGTCATCACCACGTACCTCGACCAGGTGGCCGCGCAGGCTCACGACGTGACCGACGCGGACCTCGTCGAGCGCGTCGGCGACGTCGTCATCGGCCGGGATCATGTGCATGTTCGCGCTGTGGCGCTCGATCTCGCGGCGCGGGATCGGGAAGCCACTGGTATGCCAGCGGTACCAGCGCCCACCCTGGCTGATGTCGATGCCGGCGAGCACCGTCTCGTCGGACATCGGGCCCCAGCCCAATGCCAGGT